>NZ_JBFAGV010000047.1:0-33945 GCF_040653855.1 Streptomyces sp. NPDC050856
CAAACTCGCCGCCCGCTACAAAGCCGGCATCCACCTCGCCTCACTCATCCTCTGGCTCCGCGTCCCCCAAGATCCCTTGTCAGACAGGACCTAGCAATCGACAAGGTCGGGCTCAGGTAGCGGGCGGCGGTGTATACGAGGTCGTCGTGGGCGACCTTCGCAACCTCGCGGGCCGTGGTCGGTTCCTCGGTGATGCCGTACGCGTCCCGCATCGCGTATGTCGGCGTGATCATGCGGTCGGCCGCGGCGTCCACGGCCTGGTCCTCGATGAGGACGCGCAGCGCGATCAGCGGGCGGGTGATCGCGCTGCGTGTCATGTGGCTCTCATCGCGCGGGGCTTCGATCCGCTCGGTGCCGGCGCCCTTGAGGACGGCGTCGCCGCGCATCCACTTCGCCCGGCGGTGGTCGCTGGCGGCGCAGGCCAGCGCGGTGACGGCCTCCAGGTGGTCGCGACGAATCGATGCGCCGTGATTGACGCGGACGGACCGTTCGGCGGCGCGTTCCTGGAGGCGGCCGTCCGCGCGCTGCCCGCGCAGGCCCCACTCGGCAGGTAGCCGGTCTACCGCCGAAAACGGAGCTGGCGGCAGCCTTCGTCGCGGCCGTGGCCTTGGAGAGGGCGATGGTCTGTTCCTCAGAGGTGCCGCGGCGGGACGGCAGTCACAGCTGTGTGGCATCAGTCAGTATCGAGGCCGTCGATCAGGCGGTTAAGGAACCGGGTGAAGGTGGCGTCGGGAGTGAGGGGACGTCCGGGGGCGGAAAGGGCTTCGGCGAGTTCCGGGTGGCAGCCGTCGGCGGCGACAGCGGCGAGGTAGCGGTTCTCGGCTGCGGCCCGGTCCGGTGATCGTGAGACTGCGGCCTGCGCGATCTCATGGGCAACGTGCCCGGCCACGAATGCGGTGATCTGGGCGAAGATCTCTAGCTTCGCCGCACCGTCCAGCCCAGTGGGTCGCAGGACGGCGAGCACGTGTTCCAGGAAGGCCAGCGTGTTGGGGCCCGGAACGCGACGGGTGGACAAGGCGACGGGCAGCCAAGGGTGGTGCAGCATGTGTGCGCGCTGCAGGCGGGCCACGGTCTTCAGATCGGCACGCCAGTCGCCGCTGGGTGGGTTCGTGACCGTGAGTTCGCCGCTGACGTGGTCGACCATCAGTTCCAGCAGCGTCTCCTTGTCAGGGGCGTAGCTGTAGATCGACATGACGCCCGCTCCGACCTCGGCGGCCACCCGCCGCATGGTGACCGCGTCGAGTCCTTCCGCGTCCGCCAGAGTGACGGCTGCCGCGGTGATCGCCTCCCGGCTGAAGGAGGGCCTGCGGCCCCTGCGTGGCTCGGTGGGACGCAGCCAAAGCTGTTCGGGATCGACACTCTCGGCACCGGACTTTCGGTCACGGGACACCGCCTCGCACTCCTTCCCCTGGTTGTTGAGTGGCTCTTGCCAAGGTCATCCAAGCATCCTCTATTCTCGTACATCGTACGAGAATAGATGAGGGGAACGATGCCATCACGCACGCCCGACGCCGCAGCCCGACCATCCTGGGTGCCACCCGCCGGAAAACCGCCGCTGTCCTCCCGGATGATGAGGGCGACCTGGCGAGGTCTGCCGGCGAAACGGCACGAGGCCGGATGGGAGCCGGGGCTGGTGGTGCCAGCCGCCGACGGCAGCCCGTTGATCACTGACCACTACTTCCCGCGCGCTCAGGGCGACATTCCCACCCTCCTGGTCCGCTCGCCCTATGGCCGAGGCCTGCCGTGGTCACCCCAGTACGGCCTGCTCTTCGCCGAACAGGGCTTCCACGTAGTCCTGCAGAGTTGCCGCGGCACCGGGGGTTCGGGCGGCGTGTTCGACCTGTGGCGCAACGAGGCCGCCGACGGTCAGGCCACGATGTCCTGGCTGCGCGAGCAGCCCTGGTTCAACGGAACACTGGGGACCGTCGGCCCCAGTTACCTGGGCTACGTGCAATGGGCCCTTGCTTTGGACCCACCGCCAGAACTGAAGGCAATGGTGGTGCAAGTAGGGCTGCACGATCCCTACGCCCTGTTCCACGCAGACGGTGCGCTGCGCCTGGAGAACGCCCTTGCCGTGGGCATGGGCATGAACTACCAGCATCAGGGCATGGCGCCGTTCCTCAAGGCGACCCTGCGCCTGCAGCGCCGCCTGCGAGACGTCACCACCGCGCAGCCCCTGCGTGGGGCCTACGTGTCAGCCTTCGGCAGCGAACTGCCCTGGTTGGACGACGTGATGACACACCCGGACGCCAAGGACACCTACTGGCGCGGCGCGTCGTTGGCGGAGTCGGCGGAGCGGCTCCGCGTGCCCACGGCTCTGATCACAGGATGGCACGACGCACTGGTCGACCAGACCTTCGAGCAGTACGACCGGCTGCGCCGAGGTGGATGTGAGACCGCCCTGCTCGTCGGTCCCTGGACCCACACTTCCGCCCTGCAGCAGGGATGGCCCGAGGTATTCGCCGAGAGCCTGGCGTGGCTGCGCGCCCACCTGTACGCCGATCCCTCCGGCCTTCGTCCCACCGCGGTGCGTGTGCACATCGGCCGCGAAAGCGCCTGGCGGGACCTCGACGACTGGCCGCCAGCCGCGGCTGCCACCTCGTGGTACCCCATCCCTGGCGGGCATCTCACTCAGCAGGCCCCCGCAGACTCCGCCCCCGTGACGACGTTCCACTACGACCCGGCCGACCCCACCCCCTCCCTCGGCGGCCCACTGCTCTCCCGCACCGCCGGTCCCCGGAACAACGGCACCCTGGAGGCCCGAGACGACGTCCTGACATTCACTGGCCCACCACTGACTGAGCCCATGGACATCCTGGGCCCCGTCTCCGCAGAACTGAGCATCTCCACGGACACCGGACACGCCGATGTCTTCACCCGCCTGTGCGACGTGGACCCTCAAGGCCGCTCCGTCAACATCTGTGACGGGTTTGGCCGACTCCGGACAGCCGAACAGGCGCCCTCGCAGGTCACCGTGCCGATGAGCTCCACCGCCCACCACTTCCCCGTCGGCCACCGCATACGCTGGCAGATCAGCGGAGGCGCCCACCCACGCTACGCCCGCAATCCCGGCACCGGTCCGGGCAGCTCGCCCGCACCAGGCGGGACGGGTGGGGCGACTACGCGGGAGGACCGGCGCCCGGCCTCTCGTTGACCGCGGGCTGGCTGCACAGCAGCGAGATCGCCGCGATCGCCACCGACACCTGGGGCTTCGAGGTCCGGCCCAACGAGTTCGACCACGCCTTCCAGCCGCTGCGCCAGGTCGCCATCCCCCACATCGGCCTGATCATCGGCGAGATGTGGGACCCGGACGCGCTCGCGGAGGACTGTCCGGACGACGGGGTGTACGAGTTCCGGCTCACCGCCGCGCCCCTTCCCATCACCGGAGCCGTCGGCTCCCCGGTCAACCCGATCGCCGTGAAGTATCCCGAAACGTGCCAGGTGCGGCGCGTCCTGGACAGCCGTACCGCACTTGGTTCTTGACAGCACCGAGCCGGCCTCCAGTCGCCGCCCGAGGACCCGCGGCCCCTCACACAGGAGGAATCCCGAACATGACCCACACCCGTACCGTCCTGGTAGTCGGCGGAGGCACCGCAGGCAGCGCACTCGCCGTCCTACTCCGCAGAGCCGGTGTCGCCGTCGACCTCGTCGAGACCAAGGCCGACTGGAACGCCACGACAGGCTCCGGCATCACCCTTCAGGGCAACGCCCTGCGCGTCCTGCGCGAGGCTGGCGTCTGGGAGCAGGTGAGCGCCCACGGTTTCAGCAGCGACGGTGTCACCATCGTCGCCCCCGACGGCACCGAGATCTTCACGCAGGAGGACGTGCGTACCGGAGGCGACGACCTCCCGGCTACGGTCGGGATGCGCCGTCCGGCGTTGCAGAGGATCCTCATCAAGGCCGTACGGGCATCGGGCACCCGGGTCCGGCTCGGCTGCACCATCGACACGCTGACGCAGGACGCCACGGGTGCCGACGTCTGCTTCACGGACGGCACGTTCAGCCGGTACGACCTGGTGGTCGCCGCCGACGGTCTGAACTCCCGCACGCGCGAGCTCATCGGCGTCACCGACAAACCCGCCCCGACCGGCATGGCGATCTGGCGCGCTCCCGCGCCGCGCCCGGCAAGCGTCACCCGCACCCATGTCGCGTATGGCGGCCCGGCCTACATCGCCGGGTTCTGCCCCACCAGTGAGACCACCGTCTATGCCTACCTCGCCGAGCCGAGCCGAACCGCGACCGGGCGTCGATCGACCCCGCCTCGTACGCCGACGAGATGCGCCGCCTCGCCGAGGGGTACGGGGGCCACTGGGAGGAGATCCACGCCTCGATCACCGACCCGACACAGGTCAACTACACCTGGTTCGACCGGCATCTGGTCGAGGGAGCCTGGCATCGCGGCCGGGTGGTGCTCGTCGGAGACGCCGCCCACGCCTGCCCGCCCACCCTGGCACAGGGGGCCGCCATGTCCCTGGAGGACACCTGGGTCCTCGCTGAACTGCTCGGCTCCCAGGTGACTTGGGACGACGGCCTGTTGACCGCCTACCGCGACCGCCGCATGCCGCGCGTACGCATGGTCGTCGACGCCTCCGTGCAAATCGTCCAGTGGCAGCTCGACGGGGTCCGCGACGCGGACGTACCCGGGCTGATGCGCCGCACCCTCAACGCACTGAAGGAACTCCCGTGAACGGCCGCACGACGAGCGCCCCCACTGTGGACGTCCACGCCCACCTCCTGCTTCCCCATGTGGAAGAGGCCGTGGCCGGACACCCCGCACTGGCCGAGGCCCGCAACCTCGACGCCCGCCGCAACGGGCCCGAGGCACTGGCCGTCAACGGCCCGATGGTGCGAAGACGCATCCCGCTGCTGACGTACGTCGACGAGCGACTCACCGCCATGGACGCGGCGGGCGTCGACATCCAGCTGGTGTCCCCGTCACCGTCCCACTACCACTACTGGGCCGACGCGGAACTCGCCCGCACACTCTACGAGCTGGCGAACACCGGCACCGCCGCCCACTGCGCCGGGGCCCCCGACCGCCTGTACGGACTGGGCCTGGCACCCCTCCAGCACCCCGAGCTCGCCGTCGAAGCCCTCGACCACGCCCTGAAGCAGGGCCTGCTGGGCGTGGAGATCTCCTCACACGCGCCCGGCCGTGAGCTGTCCCATCCGGCGTACGAACCGCTGTGGGCCCGCGCCGCCGACACCGGAGCGGTGCTCTTCCTGCACCCCTTCGGCTGCACCCTCGACGGACGCCTCGACCGCTGGTACCTGTCCAACACCGTCGGCCAGCCCGCCGAGAACGCCGTCGCCCTCTCCCACCTGATCTTCTCCGGCGTCCTCGACCGGCACCCCGGACTGAAGCTGATAGCCGCACACGGGGGCGGCTATCTCCCCACCCACATCGGCCGCTCCGACCACGCCTGGCGGGCCAGGCCCGACGCCCGCGGCTGCGCGCGGGAGCCGAGCAGCTATCTGAAGCCCCTTTGGTTCGACTCGCTGGTGCACGACCCGGCCGTCCTGCGGGAACCGATCCGCGTCGCCGGGCCGGACCGTGTCCTGCTCGGCTCGGACTTCCCCTTCGACATGGGTACCGACGACCCGGTGGCCGCCCTGCGCGCCGCCGACCTGCCCGATGCCGACTTCCACGCCGTACGCGGAGCCAACGCGACCGTGCTCCTCCTCCGGAAGGACTGACATGCGTCTGCTCACCCATCTGCGGCACGTCGACCTCGCCGTGCCCGACTACGACAAGCAGCTCGACTTCTACGCGGGCGTCTGGGGCCTGACCAAGGTCGCCGAGGACTCCGGCATCTCCTTCCTCGCAGCGGAAGGCTCCCCGGAGCAGTACGTCGTACGACTGCGCAAGGCCGACGAGAAACGCCTCGACCTGGTCTCGTACGGCGCCGCGACCGCCGCCGATGTGGACACCCTCGCCGAACGTCTCCTCGCAGGCGGCGTCCAGCTGATCTCCCGGCCGGGACGCGTCGACACCCCGGGCGGCGGCTACGGCTTCCGCTTCTTCGACGTGGACGGCCGCACCATCGAGATCTCCGCCGACGTCGAGGCCCGCGTCCACCGCCGGATCGAGGAGAAGGAGGCCATCCCGGTGCGCCTCTCCCACGTCGTGCTCAACTCGCCCGACTTGAACCGCACCAGGGCCTGGTACGAGCGGTTCCTCGGCTTCGCGCTCAGCGACACCCTGAGCTCCCCGCACATGGGCGAGGTCATGCACTTCATGCGGATCAGCAACCAGCACCACTCCATGGCCCTTGCCAAGGGCCCGCACACCTCGCTTCACCACGTCTCCTTCGAGATGCGCGGCCTGGACGAGTACATGCGCGGCTCCGGCCGTGTCATGCGCGCCGGAGCCCGCAAGATCTGGGGTCCCGGCCGGCACCTGGCCGGCGACAACACCTTCACGTACTTCCTCGACCCGCACGGCAACACCGTCGAATACACCACCGAGCTGGAAGAGCTCGACGAGGACACCTGGCACCCGCACGTCTACGACTTCTCCAAGCCGGAAGTCACCGACCAGTGGGGCACGGCCAACCCCATGAACGAACTGGTCGCCAAGGAATCGTTCAACGACGTCGACCGCGGAGTGTTCACCGCCCCGCCGGTCTGACCGTCCCCGAGTTCCGGGGGCGCGGCACCTTGTGTCAATGCCCTGACTGCCTGCCGCGCCCCCGGTTTCCCACCCCCTGGAGCCCCTCCCATGCGCTTCGCCAGTTACGAACATTGCGGCCGCAGGCGTCTCGGCGTCGTCGAGGACGACGGTCGTCCTTATCCCGTCCCCGGCCACGACTCACTCCTCGACCTGCTCCGCACCGGCAGGCTCCGCGGGGCGGGCCCCGCCACCCTCGACGTACCCGCCGGGCCGAAGCTGAGGGACGTGACGCTGCTGCCGCCGCTGCAACCCCCGACCGTGCGGGACTCAGCCTGTGGAACTTCCACTCGGGCAACCCGGACTGCAAGCCACAGACGTGGGAGGTATGGTCCGCCGACCCCGCCAGCCTCTCCAGTCGCTGGACCAACCGCCCCAAGACGCACGCCAAGCACGCAACCTCCACGGAGATAAGGGCAACCCGGGCTGCGGCGCGGACGGCTGGATCAACGCCGACGTCACGCAGCTCGTGCAGTCCTGGGCCTCCGCGAAGGCCCCGAAATCGTCCATGGCGCTGACCGCCGTCGAAGACACGGCGGTGGGACAGTGGAAACGGGTCAACTCCGCTAACGCGGCCGCCAATGCGCCGAAGCTCACGGTCACGTAAAACTTCCGGCCCCGCTCCGGCAACAACCGCCAGGCCGGCCCACCGTTCGTGAAGGACGCCTCGGGCACCTGGCAGGTACTGCAGCCGTGGCCGCAGCACGCCCCCTCTGTTCAATCAGAGCTCAGCTTGATCGTCACTGGAAGAGCTGCCAGATGCCGTAGAGGTTGGCACCGACGTTGGCGGCCTGCAGCGGAGCCTTCCCGTACCAGTCCAGGTTGTCGTACCAGTTCTTGAAGTCGCTGAACTTTCCGCCGACGGCCTTGCGAAGCCCGGCACCTTGAGGGCGGATGCGGGCTGCTGCTCGTATCCGCCCTCACCGGCGCCTGGGGAGGCAAGGACCGCCGCGTCGAAAGGACCGTCTGGGCGACCGACGTCCCGTCAGAACTGGGTCCCGGATGGAGGCCGACGTCGTCAGAACACCGAGTTGACGGGTGCCGAGTCCCACAGCAGGTTGCCCGGGGCGGCGGGCTTGAACGGGACCGCCGTGTCGCCGGTGCCCGCGTAGAACTTGGCGCCCGAGGTTCCGACCGCGTAGAGATCGGCCCGCCCGTCGCGGTCGGCGTCGCCGATGCCGACGAGGTGGGTGAAGACGCCCCAGCCCCCGCCGATCCTCGTGCGCGGGGCGTAGGTACCGTCGCCCTTGCCCTCGTACAGCCACAGGACACCGGCCTTGTCGCGGGCGACGAAGTCTCCTGCGGAGGTGCCGGCGATGTTGCCGGTGGCGGTGAGCTGGTTGTAGATCCCCCAGCCCCAGCCGATCTTCTTGCGGGGGGCGAACGGCGCGCTCGCGCTGCCCGTGCCCTTGTAGAACCACACGTCGCCGGCGGCGTCGGTGGCAAGGAGATCGGACTTCCCGTCGCCGTTGAGGTCGCTACCGCCGGTCATGTTGTGGTAGATCTGCCAGCCGCCACCGATCTTTGTACGGCCAGCGAAGTTGCCGTTTCCGTTGCCCTGGTAGAGCCAGAGCACGCCGGCCTTGTCACGGGCGACGAGGTCGCCGGCCGGGCTGCCGGCGACGTTCCCGACGGCCTCCAGCTGGTTGTAGATCTGCCAGCCGCCGCCGACCTTCACCCGACCCGTCGAGTACGGCTGCGGCGCGGAGGCCACCTTGGCCGAGTCGTCGCGCCACAGCACGCCTGAGGCGTCGCGGGAGAGCAGGTCCGGTGTGCTGTTGTCCGTGTAGTCGTGCAGGCCGGCTGTGCGGGTGACCTTGAAGGTGCCGGTCTGCGCGAGGTCCGGACCGATGCCGTTGAGCGGGGAGGCGGTGAAGTCCCAGGTGTAGTCGCCGCTGGGCGCGAACTCCTTTATACCTGCGGCGTTGGGGATCATCCCGTCCCAGCGGAAGTCGACGGATCCCTTGCTCTCGTAGGTGGCCGCCTGTGCGAAGTCGTACCGCACGCTGCGGCCCGTGCCGACATGGCGCACCGTCACGGAGCCCTGGGCGTTGGACCGGGAGAGCACCCAGCGGAGCAGGGCCTGACCGTTGTTCTTGTCGAGGTCGACGACCGGGGGAGTGGCCTCCGTGTGCAGCGTGAGCACGGTCGGCTCGCCGGTGCTCGCGATGAGCGTGGCGGTGGGCTTGCCGTCCGCCCCGAGTACGATTCGGTAGACCCCCTCGCCGTGGGCGACCGTACCGCCGCGAACCAGGAGCGCGCCGTCGGCGGTGGGGACGGTGGACGAGGCGTGGTCGAGGAGCTTGACCGTGGAGTGGTCGACGAGGTTGACGGCACTGAGCGCGAAGCGCGGGGACGCTACGGTCGCGGCGGCGCCGCCCGGAGCCGCGTACGTGACCCAGTCGCCCAGGACACCGATGTGCGGGCGGACGGAGTTGCCCAGGTCGGCCGCTTCCACGGCCGGCGTGCTCCCCGAACCGTCGCGGGTGGCGTACATGAGCTTGGCGTGCGCGGACGTCGGGGCGTCAACCCAGACCCAGCGGTCCCCGGAGAGGGCCGTGTCGGTGTCGTACGCGGACACGCCCACCTCCCGCTTCTCGACGACGGAGGCGGTGGCGACGTCCACGACGGCGAGGTAGGAGCGGTCCGTGTCGGCATCCGCCGAGACGTACCGGACGAGCGCCGAGTTGTCCGACAGGGCCTCGACGCTCTGGATCCTCGAGTTCGGCGTGAGGCCGGTCACCTGCCGGTCGCTGCCCGCCTGGTTCCCCTCGCCGATCAGACGGAGCTGGCCCACCTTGCTCTGGCTGTCCCAGGACGAGAAGACGAGAGTCCTGCCAACCACGCCCTTCCAGTAGAGCCGGGTGTCGCTCTGGTTGACGACCGCGGGGTCGCTGCCCGGCGATGACATGTCATGGAGCAGGTACCGGCTCGTGCCGTCCTCCTTGGCGACGACGGTGTCGGAACCGCCGCCGCGGTACCCGCTGTACCACTCCGGGAGGGCCGTGGTGGTGCCGTCGACCGTGCTGGTCCAGCGGTAGTACGTGTGATCCCATCGGCGCTCCACCGACAGAAACCCGGTCGGGCCGACACTGAGGATCTGGTCGGTGCGGGGGATGGAGATGACGCCGTCGACGGACGCCTGCGCGTCGGCGGGTCCGGTGTCCGCGGCGACGGCAGCGGTGGGCGTCGCGGCGATCGCGGGCGCCGTCGCAAGGCTCGCACCGACGGTCACGGCCAGAACGGTGGTGACGGCCGCGACGAGCTGATGTCGGGCGGGACGAACATGGATCAAAGCGGGTTCCTCTCAAGCGACCGGGCACGCACCAGGGGCTGCGCGCCCGGTCAGACTCCTGATCACATCAGAAGGTTGTGCTGAGTGGCGATGTCGTCAGGCCGACGGCGCTGGCTCTGTCCGCGAGAACGGCCAGCGGAGGTACACCGGTTCGGGAGGCAGCCGCCGTCCGAGAGGGAATCGACATGTTCACGGGTTTCGACAGCAGCACTGGCACGGAGAGGTTGCTGCTGGGTGCGATGGCCGTCGCCGTCGGGGTCCGGTGCCCCGACCGCATCGGTGCGCCGGGCTTCAGGCAGGTGGAAGCGGCCCCGCGACGGTGACCGTGCCGGTCCAACCAGTCCGGTTGATCGGGCGCGTGCCAGAGGACGTCGAGCCGGCGGGGGGTGAGTTCCTCCGCCTTCTGAACCAGGGCCGCCTGCGTGATGTCCGGCCCGAAGGAGGGCGGAGGGCCCGCGAGAGTCCCGTCGGCGATGTCGGCCAGGCCGGTGAAGTGGACGGCGTACCTCCATCCGTCCGCGGTCCGGTACGGGACGAGGCTGGTCGGCGTCCCGCAGGGTGCGCCAGTACGGCCGCCGTTTGCTCGCCATGCCGGGACGGTACTGCGGACTCACCGCCCATGCGGCGCGTCCGGCGTCACCGGGGACGTACGGGCCCCCGACCGTCCGGGTAAACAGATGGTCGGGGGCGAGCGTGACGCGGCAGGATGCTCCGCATGACATTGCCCACTCCCGAGCTGCACACCGCCCGCCTGCGACTGCGGCCGTTCACCGACGCCGACGCGGCGCCGCTCTACGCGCTGCACAGCAGCGCCCACGTGCTGCGCTACTGGGACTCCCCGCCGTGGACCCAACCGGCCCGCGCCCAGCGCTTCATCGCGACCTGCCGGGCGATCGAGGAGGAGGGCACGGGAGCGCGGGTGGCCGTCGACCGCGTCTCCGACGGCGCATTCATCGGCTGGTGCGGCCTGACCAGCTGGAACCCGGACTTCCGCAGCGCGTCCCTGGGCTACGTCTTCGACGCCGCCGCCTGGGGCCACGGCTACGCCACGGAGACCGCCCACGCCGTCCTGCGGTGGGCGTTCGACACCCTGGACCTGAACCGCGTCCAGGCGGAGACCGACACCCGCAACGTGGCATCCGCCCGGGTCCTGGAGAAGCTCGGCTTCGTCCGCGAAGGCACCCTCCGCGAGGACTGCGTCGTCAACGGCGACGTCTCCGACTCCTGGGTCTTCGGCCTCCTCCGCCGCGAGTGGCACCCCACGGCCACGCCGACGGCCGGCCGCTGGGACCGAGACCTGCCCGCCTTTCGGTCCGCAACCCCACCGAGGTCACCGTGGGCCGCTCCGGCGAGGTCAACGTCTTCGCTTGCCCCCACCGATCCCGACCATCCGCACCGATGGAGCATGCAGTAGCTCGTAGGGTCCGCCTGGAGCGGCAACACTCTCATCGGCATGCGCGGGTGCTGTCGCATCTCGGGTTCTGGTGCAACTTCTGTGGAGCTCTCACGCTCTGTAACGTCTCGGGACTGTAGGGCCCTTCGTGACTCGTTGACGGATCTGTTTGGGATCATGCCCGCATGAACCTCGACCTCGCTCCACCGGCCGGCGTCGGCCCGTTGCGGATCGGTATGACCCGGCACGCGGCGAACACGGCGCTTGACTCGTTCCGCGATCGATCTGCGATCTCGGAGTCTGATCGGCCGGGGCAGCACGTCTTCCGCCCCAGCGGGCTGATGATCAGCATCCACTGCATGCGCGACATGCTTGAAGCCATCGAGCTGGGAAGGCCGTCGTCCCAGACGGACCGGGTGTTGTTCCAGGGGGTGGACGTGTTCGCCCTACCCGCCCGCGAGGTTGTCCGGCGCGTCGGTGAGTTCACCTCGATCGAGGAAGATCCTGACGACGACGCTTCATTCATCGCCCCGGACTTATTGCTGAGCTTCTGGCGTCCCTTCGCAGCCGACGATGAGCCGGAGGAAGAGCAGGGCTGCTACTTCAGCTCGGTCCTGCTGGCACGGCCCGGCTACTACGACACCCCTGCTCAGGCTGCCGAGCGTCTCCGGCAGAGCTCGTGACGAGCCGGTCAGGAGGCCAGCAGGACTCGCTTCCGCAGTAGACCGAAGCCGGCCCGGCCGTACATCTGGCGCTCCAGCATTCTGATTCGTTGACGTGGCCTTCGACGACGCCGGGACTCCAGGGCAGAGTCAGCCCGGCGGTGACGGCGGCGAGGTCTCGTCCGAGGCCGTTGACGAAGATGTGGAGATTGGGCAGGTCGTCCGCGCGGACCGCCTTGATCCACTGGGGGAGCTGGCCACCCCGGAGCTGGGTGAGTATCTTCCCTGACGCGCGGACGTGCCCTGTGAGGGCGTCCAGTTCGGGGCAGTACGCGAGCACGGACTTCAGCTTCAGGCGTTCGTTCTGCGGCAGGGTGTCCGGGTGGGTCAGGATCCACCTTGCGACGGTCCGCGGGGACGGTGGTCGAGCTGCCGGGGCGGTCGGGGTGGTGCGGAGCGGCCGGAGGTAGGCGCGTACGGCTCCGTAGCCGCCGCGGTAGCCGTGCGTCTTGATCTCTTCCCAGAGGGTCCAGGCGTTCGTGCAGCACTCAGCCCACCGCTCGTGCAGGTACGGCTGAAGTCGTCGAGCTTGGTCCTGCGGTTCTGCCACAGACCCTGGAACAGGTCTTCCGGCCTCACGGCGTCCGCGAAGAGCTTGACCGTGCGGTAGGTCATGCCAAGCTGGCGCTGAACGGAGCGCCGGCTGTGGCTGGCGGCCAGCAGCGCGTGGACGGTGGCGTGCTTGGCCCGGGTGCGGTCGGCGAACCGGTGTCCGGTCGGCCATGGCGAGCCGCCGTCCGCCGGTGCCTGAGCCTCTGCCTTCTCCGGGGCAGAATCCACGGTGGTCGCGCGCAGGCCAGAACGATGGCGGGAGACGCACCGTTCCGTGGCTTCGCCGAGGTCGCGCCAGAGATGAACCGGTCGGCGACCTGGACGGCGGTGGGCGCCCCGGTACTGGCGCCCTCGGCGAAGAACGGGGCGCGGTCGCGGCAGACGACCTCGCTCCCTGGGTGCTCGGTCAGCCAGGCCGCGGGAGTGCCCGCCTCACGGTCCGGCAGCAGGTCCACCGGTCTGCGCGTCTCGATGTCGACCAGCACGGTCCGGTAGACACGGCCCTTGCGCATCGCGTACTCGTCGACGCCGGCCACCCGCAGGGGCTGCGGCTGAGGCTCCGGGAGCGCGTCGACCAGTCGCAGGACCGCGTTCCGGCTGACCCTCGCCCCGAAGACGTCGGCCAACCGGGCGCCAGCGCGGCCGGCCACCGCAAGGCCGACCTCGGCCAGCGCCGACCGCATTCGTTCGGTGCGCTGGCTGTGTCGGCGGGTCAGACCCGTGACCTGCTCGGCGAACGCCCGTCGCCCGCATGAGGCGTCCTCGCACGTGAACCGCCGGACCGCAGCCGCAGCACCACTCACCGTCCTGCCACGGGAAGATTGGCTGGAAACCGCGGGTAGGAACCGTGCACTCGCTCCGACCAGCTCCCGCAGCCCGGGCAGCGAACCTTGGCCGTCCGGGATCTGACACCGACCCGAATCACGTCGCCCTCGTCCTGCACCGACACCACCCTGATCTCCGAAGCCGACAGGAAGAGCAGCTCTCCCAGCCGGAGCAGTACCTCGCGTACAGCCCAGAACCATCAGCCCGGACGAGGTCGGCACCGGCAGTTCCCGGACGATCTCGCGGGCGGTAACAGCAAGATCAACTGTCACAGGCAGTACGCACGCCTGAGCTCAACGTGCGCTCGCGCGGTGTGTTCGCGGTCGCCGACTCCGACGAGTGGGCGGACAAGGCGTTCTCCGGCACGTACGACTCGACGCTCGTCACGCCCGCGTACGCCGTCGGCGGCAAGTCCACGGTGAGACTGGACCTCACGACGCTCTACCGCCAGGAGGGCGGCCAGACCGCCGAGATCCTCGCCTCCTGGAACGGCGCGACGCCCGTCTCCGTCCGCTCGTACACCTCGGACGCGATCTCGCAGCCGGAGTCCGTCACCCTGCCCATCCCTTCCGGAGCCACCAGTGTGAGTTTCCGCTTCCGCTACACCGGCAGCAACAACTGGTACTGGGTGATCGACGGGGTCAAGGTCACGTCGACCTGACCGGGCAAGGGGCGCGCCCGGACGATCCGGTCCGGGCGCACCCCTTGTGCGGCACCGCCCCTACTTGTTCGGGTCCCGGAGGCGGCCGAACGCCTTCGTGAGGGCGTTCAGCGGCGAGCCGCCGGCCCTGACCGGCCCGGGCACGGGCGGCCGGGGAACAGCGTCGCCGCCGGTCACCTCGGCCAGCGCGGCGTGCGCCGACTCGGCCGCCTCCCGGTAGAGGTCGCAGGACTTCGTCATGGCGTCGAGCGCCTCGGCGTACTTGACGACCATGCTCCGGGCGTGGACCAGCTCCTCGTCCGGAGTCAGCAGATGCCAGCCCCGGCGCAGCCGCGTCAGGGCCCGCTCCGCGTCGTCGGGCAGCGGCCGGGGCAGTGCGGCGAACGCCTGTATGACGCCGAGGAGTTCGGTCGGTTCAGAGCCGTCCAGGAAGACGCTGCGCACCGTGAAACACTCCGCGTCGTACTCCGGACGCCGCGGCTCCGTGGGCAGGACGACGGCGCCGCCGCGCGGCAGCCGCACGTCCAGGTCCCGCTTCAGAGCGAAGTCGGCGATCTGTGCCTGCTCCGGTGTGCCCCGGTGCTCGACCACCCGGTGCCGCAGGCTCGGCGGCAGGAACGCCGAGACCGGCTGCTGCCCCCTCACGTCCGGCGTCATGGCCTCGTGCACCACCACATGGATGTACCAGCTCGTGCGGGAGCAGTCCTTCAGCCGGTGGCGCAACTCGTCGTCGTCCTTCGGCAGGTGGTTCGCCGCCCGCAGGCGCACGCCCGGCACCGTGTCGTGGTCCCAGGCGCTTTGGTCACTGTCGGGCCAGAGCATGGTGGCGGGCGAGGGCCACCCCGGGTCCCACTTCCGCTCCGCCTCGGCGGCGAGGACCCAGGTGACGCCCTCGTCCTCCTTGCGGCGGGACTCGGAGTCGTACGTGGTCAGCTGCGCGCGCACGGTGACGCCGTCGGCAACGCGCCAGCGGGCCTCGAAGAGGCGACGCGCCGACGGGCCGGGGTCGGCGGCCTCGTCCCGCGGGTGCAGGACGGTGGAGCGGGCCGCCTCGACGGGGTCGAGGTCCAGGAAGTCGTCGAGCACCCCGGCCGCCTTGAGGGCGGTCAGGTTGCGCCGCACGTCCTGCTCGGGCTCGGGCCCGAGGTGGCGCCCGCGTCCCAGCCACGCGGTGTCGGGGACGATGGTCGAAGAGCTGCTGTTCTTGGCCATGGCATCGTTCTGTGGGTGATCGGGGCCCGACCAGTATGGCCCCAACGCCGTGCCCTGAAACCAACGGCCCACGCGCCCTTGGAGGAAGCACGGATGATCGACAGTGGCCGCAGGTCACGGCGTAGATCCTGCCTCTCAGGACCTCCTCCGGATGAAGCTCGACGTCGGACCACGTCCTGCCCCGCGAGTTCCCATCACCTCAATGGGCACCTGCGCGCCGTAGTCGGCGTCACATGAAGGTGACGCGCATTCCCCCCTCGGACAGCACGTGGAGGACCGCGGCGACCAGGTCGTACGGCTCGCCCCCCGGCGCCGGGAACCGGGTTGACGCACGGGCAGGTGAGGGCTGGCCCGGAGGTGATCGATCCAGGGGGCGCGCACGGCGGTCAGGGTGTGGCGGGGGCTCACCGAGGGCCGCCTGCGGGCCCATCCCCGGCTGCCCCGAGGCCCGCACTCGCTGCCGTACGCCGGCAGGAAGGTGTCCACGGCCGCGTCCGCCGGGCCGGACGGTTCGGCGGCGGGGCGCGGCGGGTGCCCAGCCCGGAGCGCGTCAAGCACGAGTCGGACAACGAAGTCAGGAACACGACTGGCTCGTAGCCACGCTGTTCGACCGGGACTGGTGCGACGACAACGCACCCCCGGCCATCCTCGACTGACAGCCAGGGACGCGGCCCAGCCAGCAAGGGGCCTGCGGCACGGGGGAGTGCAGGGAAAGCCGCTGTCGGGTGGCGTGAGCGTCGGGGATGCTTGCGCTCATGAATGAGCGCAAGCAGCCGGCGCCGTTCGGCGACTGCGTGGTCTGTCCGCCCCGTGTTCGAGCCGGTCTACGCGGAGATGTTCCGGCCGCTCGTGGAGGAGATACCGCGGCCGTACCGGGCCACGGTACTTAGAGGTCCTGACAAAGGCGTTGGACGTGGCGGTGGGTGATGAGGCAGGTGGCGAGGCCGAGGAAGGCTTCGTGGATGTCGTCACGCCTTTCCCAGCGGATGCGCAAGCGGCGGAAACCGTGGAGCCAGGAGATGGTGCGTTCGACGACCCAGCGGAAGATGCCCAGGCCGGAGCCGTGCGGCTGACCGCGCTCGGCGATCACGGGGCGGATACCGCGTTTCCACAGCAGGCGCCGGTACTTGTCGTGGTCGTAGCCGCGGTCCGCAAAGAGCATGTCCGGCCGTCTGCGTGGCAGCCCGATCACGCCGGCCACGGGTGGGACCTTGTCCAGCAGGGGCAGGAGCTGGGTGACGACGTTGCGGTTCCGCCGGTCAGCGAGACCGCGAGCGGGATGCCCTGGCCATCGACGAGGACGTGGTGCTTGCTGCCCGGCCGTGCGCGGTCGACCGGGCTGGGACCGCTTTTGGGCCCCTGCGGGCCGCCCGCACGTGGGAGGAGTCGATCACCGCCCGCCTTGCAGCCATCGGCCCGGCCTGTGACGACACGGCCACGGCGATCGACCGGGCTCGCGAATGATCAGGATGTGTTCGGACCTCAGTGTGTGTTGCGCCTGTCGGGCAGCGGGCGGGGGTCTGTCGAGAGGGTGGTCAGCTGGCGAGCTGGCTTTGCCAGTGGTGCAGCGGCTGGAGGAGTCGGCCTCCGGCCTGGTGGTCGATGGCTTCTGCGAGGCCGTGCAGGAGGGAGGTGAGCATGGCGCGGGTAGTGGGGTCGCTCAGGCGCTCGCCCGGCTCGGCCCGGTGGTCCAGGCGGGTGTGGACTTCGGGGACGGCGACTTGGGGGCCGCCGACCACGTAGACGTTGAGCAGCGCGAACAGTTCACGCAGCTGGCTCTGGGCGCGGATACCGCCGAAGACGCCCGGGGAAGCTGACAGGACCATCGCAGCGTGGCCGGGCAGGACGCTCGCGCCGTACGGGCGTGAAGCCCAGTCCAGAGCGTTCTTCAGGACGCCGGGCACGGCGCCGTTGTATTCGGGGGTGGCCACGATAAGGCCGTCGGCGTCGGCGATGGCCTGCCACATCGTGCGCACGGTGGCCGGCGGGTCGGTCTCGAGGTCTTCGTTGAAGCGGGGCAGTTCGTCCAAGCCCTTGAACAGCTCGATGTGCATGCCTTCGGGGGCGAGGGGCTGAAGGCATTGGAGTATCTGGGTATTGAAGGAGGCGGCTCGCAGAGAGCCAGAAATAGCCAGGACACGGCTCATGAAGGGTAACTCCGGGACAGACACGGGCGCGGCAGTGTCACCGCGCCGACATGGACAAGCGGCATTGAGGGGAAGGGCGGGACAAAGGGCCGGCCCCGCCGGGCGGGGCTGCGGGTCGGGGCCGGCGGTCAGGACAGCTCGGTGGGTCAGCCGCGGAAGCTCTCACGCTGGGCGAAGTCAGTGATCTCACCGGCCGCGAAGGCGTCCGTGTACCGCAAGGGGCGGGCGGTGTCGACGTTCCACACGTAGATCGGCAGCCGGTCCCGGACCGCGGCCAGGTGAGCCTGGTTGAGCCGTGATTCATTCCGCCGGGGATGACGCTCATCAGCCCGGGGGGCGGGCCGACCCTGCGGCCGTCCGGGGCGCCGAGGGGGACGATCACCTCGTCGTAGTCGACGTTGCGGTGGTAGGGCTGCGCGCGCTCGGCGTCCTCGGCACTCTGCATCGGGAGCGGGGCCATCGTGACTATCCACTTGTCGCCCGACTGGAACGTGGCGTGTGTCATCGGCGGCACGTCCAGCCGCTCCGATGTCAAAGGCCGGATGTCCGCCAGCCGGAGACGAAAGGGAGCGAGGTTGCCGGTCCAGCCCTCGGCGTCGGCGGGATCGAAGGCGTAGAAGATGGAGGACAGCTCCCCGCCGCGGGTGACGAGCACCTCCCACTCCCCGCTCGGGTTTTCCGATGCCGGGACGGCGCCACGTGCGTCGAGCCGGGGGACGTCCAGGACGCCCCGGTCGAAGGGCAGGAAGTGACCGAGCGGGCCGCGTTCGGGAAGCGCGATCGGCTCCCGCGTCTCCACCACGTACGTCAGGTGCTCGACACCTTCGTCGGGCAGGAGGCGGTAGTTGGTGCCCTTCGGGATGACCAGGTACTCCAGCGGCCCGTAGGCCAGGGCGCCGTAGTCGCAGACCAGGGTGCCGCTGCCGGACTGGGTCAGCAGCAGCGTGTCGCCGTCGGCGTTGCGGAAGTAGTACGGCATCGCGGCGGACCGCTTGGACACCGAGATCCTGATGTCGTCGTTGAACATCAGCAGCGTCGGCAGCGCCCTGGGGTCGGACGCGTCAGCAGTCGCCAGATCGGCGAGCTGGATACCGCGTGGCCGGATCGGGCCATCGACGCGCAGCCAGTCGGTGGTGGGGTGGGCGTGGTAGAGCTGGGAAACCTCTCCTTCGAAGCCGCGGCGTGCGTGATGTTCCTCGAAGGTGCCCTCCGGCACCGCCGAGTGGGCCTGACCGGATATCCGGCCCTGGACGTGCTTGGCGAACACGAGACTCCCTGGGCGCGTACCGCATCGCGGCAGTCGGGTGAGTGGTGTGAGGGTGCGGAGGGGCAGGCGGCAGCTCCGCCACACCGTTCAGGGGAGGCGGGGGTGCCGCTGTGCTGTGCCGGCGGGTCAGTCCAGGGTGAGGACGAGCTTGCCGCGCTGGCCGCCGGTTTCCATCAGCCGGTGCGCTTCGGCAAGGTCCGCCAGCGCGAAGCGGCGGGCGATGGGCAGGTCCAGGTCGCCGCGGGCGGCGAGGCCGGTGACCTGGGCCACGGTCTCGGCCGCGCGGGTGCCGAACATCATCGTGATGCCGTACTGCTTGGCCAGCGGCGGGCTGGCCAGCGTCACGATCCGGCCCTTGTCGCCGGTCACGGCGATCGAGACAGTGATCGCCTCCTCGGAGCCGGTCAGATCGAGGGAGGCATCCACCCCCTGCGGGGCCAGCTCCCGCACACGCTCCTGAAGGCCCTCGCCGTACGTCACAGGCGCACCGCCGAGGGATCGCACATAGTCGTGGTTGTCGTCACTGACGGTGCCGATCACCCGGGCGCCCCAGGCGCGGGCGAACTGGGCGGCAACCGAGCCGACCCCGCCGGCCGCACCGTGGATCAGCACGGTCTCGCCCGCTGCGACCTCCGGCATCCGCAGCGCGTTGTACGCCGCCTGGCCGACCGCGCCGATGACCGCTGCCGTCTCCCAGGAGAGCTCCGCAGGCTTCAAGGTCAGGTTCTCGACGGGGACGACGACCTGCTCGGCGTAGGCCGCCAGATCGACGAACCCGATCACCTCGTCCCCCACCGCGAAGCCCTCGACTCCGGCGCCGACCTGGTCGACCACCCCGGCGAACTCGTTGCCGAGCTGCTGCGGGAAAGAGATGTCGAAGACCGTGTCGAACTCCCCGCGCCGGATCTTCGCGTCGATCGGGTTCAGCCCCGCCGCCTTGACCCGCACCCGCACCTGACCCGGCCCGGCCTTCGGCTCAGGAAGATCAGCCACCCGGAGAACCTCCGGAGTGCCGTAGGAGTCCATCACCACTGCCTTCATGCTGGCCGCCGCCTTACCTTCGATTGAGTGAATCAGTACCGGAAACGGCCTTCGATCAGTACCGTCCGGCGTCCTTCCGGTGACTAAGTCAACGCCTACGGCTCACTCGCGTCCAACACTCCTGAGCTGATACGTGACAGCCAAAGGCTGTTAGTGTGAAAGGCGTGGACCTTGACCTGCGCCAGGTGCGCTACGCCGTCACCCTCGCCGAGGAACTGCACTTCGGCCGGGCGGCCGCGGCGCTGACCATCGCCCAGCAGACGCTTTCCTCGCAGATCAACGCCCTGGAAAGCCGTGTCGGTGTACCCCTGTTCACCCGTGACCGCCGCCACGTAGCCCTCACCCCCGCAGGCGAAATCTTCGTCAAACGCGGCCGACGCCTGCTGGCCGACGCTCAGCGCCTGGTCGACGAGGTCGCCCGCACACAGGCACCGCTGCGGATCGATGTCCTCACTGAAGGGCTCACCCCTTCACTCATCACCCAGCACTTGCGCGGCGAGTCACCGTGCCTGCCCTTCGAGGTGCTCCAGAGCCAGGGCCTCGCCGCCGCCCTGCCCCGCCTGCTCGCCGGAGACCTCGACATCTCCTTCGGCCGCCCCCACGGCCTCGGCCAGGACCTCCCGGCGCCCCTGGGCACCATGCCCGTCCGGCTGGAACCCATCGGCGTCATCATGCCCACCGATCACCCCCTGACAGCCCACGACGAGGTGACGCTCGCCGCGCTCGCCAACCACCCACTCCTCGTCCACACCGCCGAGGAAGCCGCAGAATGGCGTGACTGGATCGACGCAGCCATCAACGACTTCAACCTCCAGGCCGCATTGCGCGTACGCGGACACGGCCGCGCCGCCATCCACGCCACCGTCCTCGCCCGCGGCTACCCCGCCTTCGGCCTCACCACCGGAGACCTACCCCACGGCCTCACCGCTCGCCCCCTGATCAACCCCGTACCGCTCTACCCATGGCACGCCGTGTGGAATACGCAAACAGCCGCACCTGCCGTCAACCGCGCCCTGGAACTCATCCACAACTACGCCCAAGGCCACCACTGGCACCAGTTCCCCGACCGCACCTGGTGGCTCCCGGACACCGACCGGACCGACCTGCCCGGACCCTCCTGACGACTGTCGTGCCCGCCCCATAACTCCCGCGCCGATAGGGGGAATCGAATCGCGCCTGCCGGAAGTTGCGGATCCTGTCTAGGATCCGCAACTCGCCGTACGCGGGTGCCTGCCAAAACGTCGGAATCCGCGCGGAGGTCGCCCGCTGCGGCCGGTGGCCGGGCACTCTGTCCGCATACCTGACCGGTGCGAACAGCCGCGCCGCCCAACCGGAAATTCACGGGCGACCGTCACTCACCGCTACGGACTGTGACAACTGCTCATGATCGCGTGGAAGTGCTCGATCGGTGCTCATGATCACGCGGAAGTGCTCACGACACTGCGGAACCTACACCTGACAGCCGTGCGGACCGCCACCCCGTCCTGGCCACTGTGTAGAGTGGCACCACCGACGCGGGGTGGAGCAGCTCGGTAGCTCGCTGGGCTCATGACCCAGAGGTCTTCTCTGAACTAGTGCCACATCAGGCAACGTTCGCCCCGTTGTGAGGTCCTGCCTGTCGACGGATTCGACCGCTGGCGATAATCGACCGATGGCCATCATCGAACGCCCTATGCCGCCCCTGAACGCCGACGAGCGCACCACGCTCGAAAGCTGGCTCGACTTTCATCGCACCACCCTCGCCATGAAGTGCGAGGGCCTGGACGATGAGAAGGCCGCCGTCGCATCCGTGCCGCCGTCCGCCTTCACGCTGACCGGCCTCGTCCAGCACATGGCGGAGGTGGAGCGGAACTGGTTCCGCCGAGTGTTCGCCGGAGAACAGGCCCCGCCCATCTACGACCCGCAGGCTGACCCCGATGGCCCCGACGGCGGCTTCGAGCTGGCCGAGGGCGCCACCCTGCGCGACGCTCTGGCCACCTGGCACGCGGAGATCGCCCGCGCCCGCGAGCACTGCGCCGACCGCGCTCTGACCGACACCGGCCGCTTCATGGAGCAGGACGTCAGCCTCCGCTGGATCTACGTCCACATGATCGAGGAGTACGCCCGCCACAACGGCCACGCCGACCTGCTCCGGGAACGCATCGACGGCACCACCGGCGTATAGCGCTTACGGATCAGGCAGCGTTGGCCCGGTCGACGGCGGCGCGTAGGTGCCGGTCGTCGGCGTGGCGGTTTCGCCAGATGACGTAGCGGCGGATCGTGCTGACACTAACGAACATGCGACCGCCCCCGGGCCATTAGGCACGGGGGCGGAGTGCTGGCAGTCAGTCCTCGTTGGTGGCGAAGCTGGTGCGAACGGCGACCTGACTGAAGCTCGGAATTCCCGTGAACACCGGCGATTCCTTCTTCTTCTGCCTCGCGACAAGCTGGTCGACTTTCTCTTTTGCGGCATCCCTGCTCACTGAGAGACGCTCGACGTCGCCAAGCCAGCCTTCGCATTCTGCTTCGACGATCCAGTCGTTCCAGTTCTCGTGAATTTTGACAAGTCGCCTTCGTTCATTGGGATCCACGATGAGGACTGGACAGCGAACACAAGCGTGTTCGTGGATGCAGTCGGTTCCGTAGGCCCTCCCGCACGATCCCAACGCCAGCTTGTGGCCGAGGATGTGCTGGACGTGAGCCAGCGACATTTCAGGGTCCTCGGTCATGAGGTAGGGAGCAGTGTGCCGCAGGTCGTGGAGCGTCCAGTTGGCGACCAGGAGTTCGACCGCCCGATTGAACATGGCGCGGGCGGCGTCGTAGGTCAACGGCCGCCGGGGGCGTCGCAGGGTCCACCACAGAGGCTGGTTGCGGCCCCGCGGGACCCCTTTTCCCCAGGCTTCCTCCTGGTAGAGCCGGAGCCAGACGAACGCGTCGGGAGACGCGGGCAACTGCTGGTAGTCCCGGGTGCCTTTGCGGATCACACCGATGAGTTGCTGGCCGGGGAGTGCGTCACGTTCGGTTGCGGTCAGCAGCCGGCTGCGGCCTTTCCATCCGGTCGACGACGCGGACCATGACCAGGCCGTCACCGAGCCGCTGCCGAACGGTCGCGGAAGCGCCCCTTCGACATGGGGTGGATTGGGACACCTCCCGGATGGCGGTTTCATAACCGGGGCCCTGGGGGAGCGGCGGTCGCAGGCTTGGAGCGCGAACGACACGCGCGGTCGCGGTCCCCGGTCGGCCGACGCGCGCGAGGGGTGTGGTTCAGGCCAATCGGCAAAGGATCTATTGACGATTGATTGACTGTCTCTTTACTTTCGATGTCGATGGTTGATCGCCACAAAACCATTGCCTCATGAGAAATGATGCATCGCTGCCACTCCGGGAGGTTTCACCATGGAACAGCTCATCAAGCGCATGACTGAGGAGTCCGTGTGGCGCAAGTGGGTCGCTGTCAACTCCGCCCAAGCCGCGAAGGAGGGGTGCATCAGCGCCACGCCCAAGAGCGGCTGTATCAGCGCCGCCCCCAAGAGCGGCTGCATCTCCTGACCCGCTGATGCTCCGCGCTGCCGGCGCGGCTGTCGCCGCGCCGGCAGGTCCCGCTCGCTCCTCCCCGCAGTCGACCCGTCCCGGAGCTCCCTTGAACCGCCTGCCGAGCGCCGATGTCCTGGACAAGGTGCGCGACATCCCGATCTACCGTGCTTCCGTCGAGCGCGGCCACTTCCCGATCCTGGAGAAGCCGGAGATCGCCCGCGGCTTCCCCGACAACTGGATGACCCCGGAGCTGGCCCGCGCACTGGAGGCCGGAGAAGCCGAGTTCGTACTGTCCACCGGTACCAACCACGCTCGCATGCAGCTCATCCGGCCGCCCTACTTCCTGCTCCGCTCCTACTACCGCCTGTGGAGCGAACACCCCGATCTCGGCACCTCGTGGCACGCGGGCGCCCGGCGGGTCTCACTGACCACCGTCCTCGCCACCGAACACGTGGCGCGGGTGAACGCCCGCAAGCCCGGGGCGACTCCCGGTGAACGCTGGCTCGACGACCGTACGCTGTACCTCAATCTCCGGCTGGACCCCGCCGATTGGAACCGTGACGAGGTCGAGCGCATGCTCGCCGAGATCCGCGAGGCCGCCACCGCCCACTCCGGCGCCGGCTATCTGCTGGACTGCTCCGGCTACCACCTGGCGCACCTGATCCGGAAGGTCTCGGCATGGGGCCTCTGGGACGCGTTTCCCCGCCCGGTCGGCATCGTCCACGCCTATGAGTACACGCCGCTGAACGTCCGTGCCTATCTGCGCGCCCACTTCGACTGCCCGGTGGTCGACCTCTTCGGCAGCACCGAACTCGGCTACCTGTTCTACAGCGACACCGAAGGCGGTTACCAGCCCTACCTGGAGGACATGAGCGTCGAGCTGATCCCGGTGGAACCGGACAGCGGCATCCACAGCCTCATCGTCACCAGCGTCCGCAACCCGTACATGCCATTGGTCCGCTACCGGTCCGGCGACTGTGTGCGCACCCGCGACGGCAGCGCCGACCCGGAGCGGATCGTCTCCTTCTGCGGGCGGGAGAAGGAACTGCTGCCCACTCCCCAAGGCCCCGTCTCCCAGGCCGACCTCGACGCCCGTATCGCCGGCATCTGCACTCGCGTCTTCCTGTACCAGTTGCACCTGACCGGCGAAATCGGATCCCACCTGTCGTACGCGACCTTCGACGACGCACCGCTCTCACCCGCCGAGACGGCCGAGCTGTCGGCGTCCGTCACCGCCTTGACCGGGCGTGCCTGCCAGGTGGAACACCGCGCCGGAATACCCATCGGGGGATCCGGCAAGTACGCATGGCTGACCAGGTCCGACCCGTCCTGACCCCGTCCGTACCGGCCCTCCCTGTGCGCGGGGCGCCCGACGCGCCCGGCGACGGCTTCCCGACAGGAGTCCCATGCCCACCTCCGCAGCACCCGCCGCCCCCTCGGGCACCCCCGTCCAAGAAGTGCCCGACGTCGAGACATTGCTCGACCCGGCTCTGCACGAGGAGGTGGTGCGGCACTTCACGGCCAAGCCCGAGGCTCCGTCCGCGTCCGTCGTACGGCACCAGGTCCGCGAGTGCCTGCGCTACCTCTACCTCCTCTCCCGCCACCCCGACCGGCTCGGCGGCCTCTTCCTCCCCGTCGAGCAGGACATCGACGAGATATGGCACTACCTGATCCTGCAGACGCGTGAGTACCGCGACCTGTGCGAGCACCGGCTGCCGGGCGGTCACTTCATCCACCACCGGAGCATCTCCTACGACGCCTACCAGGAAGCCCCCGGACGGGAAACCGCCGTGGAGGAGGCCCTGCGCTGGATTCCCCTCTACACGGTCGCGTTCGGTCCCTTCGACGCCGACGCCCTGCCGCACTGGACGATCGTGCGTTTCCTGCACGACGAACTCGGCATGTCGCTGGAGGCAATAGCAGCCCTGGCCGACGACGCACGGACGCCCGACGGCACCGCGGCCCCGGCGGGGACCCACGCGTGACCCAGACGGCCCCACCGACCCCTGTGCCGGACCTCTCCCGGGAACGGCGCCGCGCTCTGACGGTGCTCGTCGCCTCGCAGATCCTCGGCGGTGCCGGAATGGCGGCCGGCATCACGGTCGGCGCGCTGCTCGCCCAGGACCTGCTCGGCTCGACCAACCTGGCCGGGCTGCCGGCCGCGCTGTTCGCCGTCGGAGCGGCCCTCGGAGCGGCCGTCCTCGGGCGTGTCTGCCAGCGCTTCGGGCGCCGCCTGGGGTTGCTGTTCGGCAATGGAGTCGCCGCGCTGGGCAGCGCGGGCGTGGTCGCCGGAGCCGCGGCGCGCTGGCCCGTCCTGCTCCTGGCCGCACTCTTCGTGTACGGGGCGGGTACGGTCACAGGGCTGCTCGCGCGTTACGCGGGAGCCGACCTCGCCCCGCCCGAGGGACGCGGCCGGGCCGCCGGAACCGTGTTGTTCGCCCTGACACTGGGCGCGGTCGCGGGCCCGAACCTGATCGGCCCCACCGGCACCCTCGCCCACGCCTGGGGCGTTCCGCGGCTGGCGGGGCCCTTCCTGCTGGCGGCGGCGGCCTACACGGCAGCAGTCCTTGTGCTGCTGCCGTGGCCGCGCCCGGACCCACTGGGCCCGGCACAGCCCCAGCAACCCGGCGGTACTGTGGCCGAGCCCGGCGCCGGACCCCACGGCTCCGTACGCAGTGCCCCTGGTGTCGTCATCGGCGCCACCGTGATGATCACTGCCCAGCTGGTGATGATCGCCGTGATGACCATGACGCCCGTCCACATGACCGGCCACGGCCATGCGACGCAGGCGGTGGGTCTGGTTATCGCCCTGCACGTGGGCGCGATGTTCCTGCCGTCACCCCTGAGCGGTCTGCTCGCGGACCGGATCGGCGGGCGGCGGGTCGCCGCCACGGCCGGCACCGTCCTGCTGGGCGCCGGCCTGTTCGCGGGCCTTGCCCCACCGACCTCCGTCACGCTGCTGGCCTGCGCGCTCGTACTGCTCGGCGTCGGCTGGAACATGGCCCTGCTCGGCGGCACGGCCCTGATCACGGACGCCACCTCCGCCGAGAACCGCGCCACGGTACAGGGCCTGGCGGACGTGGGGATGTCCGCGGCGGGCGCGACGGGCGGCATGGTCTCGGGCCTGGTGGCCGGCGGCAGCGGCTACCCGGTCCTGGCGATGGCGGCGGGCGCCCTCGCCCTCGCGGTGATTCCGGCGGTGACGCTGAGCAGGAGAGGCCGAAGCCCGTGAGAAGGGCCGGAACCACGCAGCGGCGCGGCCCGGCCATCCGTCACGGCGAGACCACCACCGCCCACGCCGCCTCCTGCGCACCGCAGGCCTCCACACCTGGTCCGCGAGGTGACGCGGAAGAACAGGAGAACCCCGATGGTTACCGCCCCCAGCCCGCCCTCCGCCCCCCACTCGGTCGATGCCGTCGTCGTCGGGGCCGGACTCTCCGGTCTCTACCAGCTGCACCGGCTGCGTGAGCTCGGCCTGACGGCGGTGGTCTTCGAGGCCGGTGACGACATCGGCGGAACCTGGTACTGGAACCGGTACCCCGGGGCCCGCTGCGACATAGAGAGCATGTCCTACTCCTACTCCTTCTCCCCGGAACTGGACCAGGAGTGGGAATGGAGCCAGCGGTACGCATCCCAACCGGAGATCCTGCGGTACATCCACCACGTGGCGGACCGGTTCGACCTGAACGGGGACGTCGTACTGGGCACCCGGGTCACCCGCGCCGTGTACGACGAGGACAGACACTTCTGGCGGGTCTCCACGAACACCGCACGGGTTGTCACCGCCCGGTTCGTCATCCTGGCGACGGGCTGCATGTCGGTCCCCAAAGCCCCGGAGGTACCGGGCGCCGACAGCTTCACGGGCCAGATCCACCACACCGCCCAGTGGCCGCACGAGGGCGTCTCCTTCACCGGCCGGCGGGTCGCCGTGATCGGCACCGGGTGCTCCGGTGTCCAGGCCATCCCGGTTGTCGCCGCCGAGGCGGCCGCCCTCACCGTCTTCCAGCGCACCCCGGCCTACGTGCTCCCGGCCCACAATCGCCCGCTGCGCACCGTGGAGGTCGAGGAACTCAAGGCCCACTACCCGCAGTTCAGGCAAGCCCAGCGGTCGTCCAGGGGAGGAACCGTCTTCGAGCCACCGACCCGGTCGGCCCTGGAGGCGGACGAGGCGGAGCGCACGGCGTCCTACGAGGCAGCCTGGGACTCAGGCCTGCTGAACGGACTGCTGCGCACCTACACCGACATCCTGACCGACGAGACGGCCAACGAGACCGCGGCCGAGTTCATCCGGTCCAAGATCCGGTCGATCGTCACCGATCCGGCGACAGCCGAACTGCTCTCCCCACGCACGTTCCCCTTCGCGACCAAGCGGCCGTGCCTGGGCACCGGCTATTACGCCACCTACAACCTGCCGCACGTGACGCTGGTGGACCTCCGCACGACACCGATCGAGACCATCACGCCCCGAGGCATCCGGACCTCGGACGGGGAGCACATCGTCGACACGATCGTCCTCGCCACCGGCTTCGATGCCCTGACCGGCTCCCAGCTCGCCATCGACATCGTGGGCAAGGGCGGGGTGAGCCTCCGTACGAAGTGGGCGGACGGCCCCCGGAACTATCTAGGACTCGTCTCGTCCGGCTTCCCCAACCTCTTCACCGTCCTGGGACCGCTCAGCCCGTCCGTGCTCACCAACATCGCGGTGTCCCTGGAACAGCAGGTCGAGTGGATCACCGACTGCATCGCCCACCTTCGGGAGCGTGGGCTCACGCAGATCGACGCCACCCCGAGAGCCGAGGCGGACTGGGGCACGCGGGTGGCAGAGCTCGCCGCCCGAACGCTCTACCCGGCGGTGGACTCCTGGTACACAGGAGCGAACGTTCCGGGCAAACCCCGGGTGTTCCTGGCCTATGCCGGCGGACTGGACCGTTACCGGGAGGAGTGCGACGCCGTGAGCCGGGGCGGCTACACCGGCTTCGTCCTCTCCGCCCCACCCTCCTGAGCGCGGGCGGGTGCGGCGCCGACCCAGTCGCGTGACGGGCCTCACCGGGTTCCGCCGGGCACGGCGCGCCGGAACGGGGAATACCGTCGCTCGGGGCGGGGTCGGCCGCGCGGTCCCCGGTGACCGTCGTCGCTGGTCCGGGGGTCCGGATTCTGCTGACTCAACCGGTGGGAGACACGCTGACGGCAGGTCGGCACTCCACGGAACACTGCTCCGGCTGAGACTACGAGGGCGGTGACGCAAGGCGGCGGAGGGCCGGGTGCGGGTGCCCGACCTGATCCGGCTGTGCGGCCCGCCGGGTCGCGGGAGTGCGACGCACTCCTGCGGGCACGCGCGGCTGCAACGCGCCCGGCCGTGAGTCGCACACGGTCCGGTCCGCGGAAGAGGGACGCGGCCGGCGAACCCGCCGTCCAAGCCATCGGCCGGCCCCGAGGTGGGCCGACAACCCACTCCACCTCGTTACCGGCCACGTGCCTTTGTGCTGACGGCCGGACAGGCCACAACCGCGCCCCTCTCGTCAAGCGCTCGCCGTACAGCGACGGCTCCTCCTCCGCTCAGCCCCTGGGGCCCCCGTTGTGCACGGGAGGTGTCCCGCCTGCGGCCTTCTGCAACTCGCTTCAGGTCGCGATGACCTTCACGGCTGCCGGGACCAGGTCAGTTTCGGTGACCTTCAAATCGATCGGACGGTCTCGCGGCAGGGCCTCCAGGCTGTCGAGGATCTGCGGCATCGCAGGAAGGTCGCGTTGCCCGACAGGTACACCTGGACGGGACCGGCGCCCTTGTCGATGACTTCCAGCTTGAGGTGCGATGCCTCCCAGGCGGTCTTGACCACGGCCAGGGCCAGACCGCCCGATTGGCCTGCTGGTCGGCCCGTTCCGGGATCACCGCGCGGATGCCGCGTCTACGCAAGTGACCGCGGATCTCGCGGGAGGAGTACGCCTTGTCGGCCTGGACCACGTCGGGTCTGGTGCGGGGCCGCTCCCGGCGGCGGGGAACGCGTAGGCGGGCCATGACGTCCGCGAAGGCGGGCGCGTCGCCAGCCTGGCCAGCAGTGAGATGGAAGGCCAGGGGTCGACAACGACCGTCGGCGGCGAGGTGGATCTTCGTGGTCAGTCCGCCGCGCGACCGGCGGATGGCATGCTCGTCCGGCTCGCCCGCCGGGGCCCCCTGTTACGGGCCCCGGCCGCAGGCTGGTCCAAGTGGAGCAGGACTTTGCTGCCCGCCGCCAAGGCGAAGGCGATCTTCTCCAGTTCCCGGCGGGCGGTCGCGTCGAGGGCCTCCGCGGGAACGAGGGAGACGGGGCTGTCCGAGCGCCGGACCGTCGATCTTGACCAGGAGCAGGCCAAGGCGTTCGGCGACGTACTCGATCAGCGTCTTGCCGTAGCCGGGCGGGGACCAGAGCAGCAGCAGGCCGTGGAAGTCTGCGCTTGGCGTCCCTGGCCGCGCCGAGCTGCTTGGCACCGGGGCGGACCCCGGCGACCCGGTCCAGCGCTACACCCTCCAGACCACCGTCATCGGCGCCCGCCTCCTGGACTGGCTCGGCCAGCCCCTGTGATCACGAAGCTGAGCGAGCAGACTGGGAGAAGGAGACGCACCAGTCCCGCGTCCGTCCCGGTCTATCGTCCGCACCAAGGCGGTCACCATGAGCTACTCCAGCGATGACCAGCGGGTCCTCGGCGAGATCGAGCGTGGTCTCGCCCATGAAGACCCCGCTCTGGCCGACCTGATCGACTCGCTGAACGCGCAGTTTTCCCAGCCGTCGGACGCGACGGCGAGCGCCCCGGCCGCACGCCGCAGCCCGCGTGTCGTCGCGGCGACCGTGCTCACCGTCATCGCCCTGCTGGCGCTGATTCTCACTGCCATGCTGAACAGCCGTTCCACTCCGCCCGAAGGAACCGGCGGAGGACCGGCGGCGCTCTCCACCCTTTCGGCCACCGATGGTCACGGTCCCCTGTAGTAAGCACGGGCCGCAGGCGGGAAACACCGCCTGGATACCCGCACGCGCAGGGGCAGACTCGTGCTCGCCGTCGACCGGAGGAAGTCGTCCCATGCCGCAGCCCGCAGGAACCGGACCTTCCGTCCTTCTCCTGACCAGGGGATCCGCACTGACAGCCGCCGGAATCCTCATGTACGTCGTACCGCAGCTGCGGACGCCTCCGTTCGGTGCCGGGTCGCTGGCGCTCATTCACTGCCGCCGTGGCCGTCTCGGTCCGGACACAGTGATGGGATCACACGTTCAGCGGGGAAACAAAGGTTGCCCCGGTCGGGAGCTCGCGCCGGAACGCTCCTGTCGTCCGGCGGGGTGCGTCGGCGTCGGCAGGAGCTACCGGCCGTCCCTTACCTGTCCTCTGGGCCCTGCGGCGCCTGACGGCCGGTGGTGGAGGGGTACGTGTCGGCATCGGCTTCGGCCGCGTCGGCAAGTGCCTCGGCAGCGGCTTTCGCGGCCTTCGCCGCGTCGTCGGCCGCCTGGGTGGCGGCCCTGTCCTCTGGGGACGTCTCCCGGGTGGCCGGGGACTGGGGCAGGACCTCGTTGAAGGCGCGGGACACCCCTTGAAGCGCGGCGGTGACCTCGCCGGGGATCACCCAGAAGGTGCTGCCCGCGCCCTGCGCGAGCTGGGGCAGCATCTGCATGTACTGGTAGGCGAGGAGCTTGGGGTCGGGGTCGTTGCGGTGCACGGCCTGGAAGACCTCGTCGACGGCTCGGGCCTGCCCCTCGGCCTTGAGGATCTCGGCGGTGCGGTTGCCTTCCGCTCGAAGCACGGCGGCCTGCTTGTCCCCCTCGGCGGTCAGGATCTGCGACTGGCGCTGTCCCTCCGCTCCCAGGATCGCCGCCCGCTTGTCGCGCTCGGCGCGCATCTGCTTCTCCATGGCGTCCTTGATGGACTGCGGAGGGTCGATGGCCTTGATCTCCACGCGGTTGACCCTCAGCCCCCATTTGCCCGTCGCCTCGTCGAGGACGCCGCGGAGCTGGTTGTTGATGGTGTCACGGGAGGTCAGGGTCTTCTCCAGGTCCATCGACCCCACGACGTTGCGCAAGGTGGTGACGGTGAGCTGTTCGACGCCCTGCAGGAAGTCGGCGATCTCGTAGGCGGCCGCTCGTGGATCGGTGACCTGGAAGTACAGCACGGTGTCGATCTCGACGACCAGGTTGTCCTCGGTGATGACCGGCTGCGGCCTGAACGAGACCACCTGTTCCCTGAGGTCGATCACCGGATAGACGCGGTCGACATAGGGGATGACAAGGTTGAGGCCCGGCCTCAGGGTGCGCCGGTAGCGGCCGAGGCGTTCGACGTTACGGGCCCGCGCCTGCGGCACGATGCGCACCGCCCGTACCACGGTGAACACCGCGAGCGTCGCGAGGATCAGACTGGCTATGAGCAGTCCCGGCACGTCCATGACTCACTCCCGGGGATAGACGACGGCGGTGGCGCCATCGATTTCCATGACGTCGACGGTCGCCCCCGGAGGTATCACCAGCGTCTCGTCGTAGGCGCGGGCCGTCCACTCCTCGCCACCGATGCGGACCCTGCCGCCCAGTCCCGTGACCTCCGACACGACGTGGGCGGAGCGGCCCACCAGCGCGTCCGTGCCGAATCGCTCGGCCTGCGGCTTGAGCAGATGGCGCGCGGCGACGGGCCGCACGAACAACAGGCTGATCGCTGCCAGAGCGGTGAAGACCACGAGCTGCAAGGGCGGCGAGAGCCCCAGGGCGGCGGCTCCCGCCGTGGCCAACGCGGCGACGCCGAGGACCCCGAGCGCGGCAGTGAGGGTGAAGAGCTCCGCCACCGCCAGCGCCCCTGCGGCGATCAACCAGACCAGCCATAGGTCCATGGCGCGCTCCCAGCAGGTGCGACTCCGCGAAGGGCTGAACAAAATGTTCACCTTTTGCCGTTTCTACCCGGTTTTGTGAGGTGGCACGCTTAGGTCGGCTCGTCCGCCCGCTCCATGCGCGCTTGGAAGGGGCTGGCGTGCCTCAGCGTTCCCGCTTCTGCGGGTAAGTCCTGAGGGCGGAATTGACGAACAGGTGCGCATGACCGCACGACCAGCAGATCAGGCCGGCCGACTCGTTCGCCCACACCATGTCGAAGAACTTCATCCTTGTTCAGCAGCCCCTCTCGCTTCCGGAACGTGTCGTTGCCGCACATCAGGCAGAGCACAGAGCAGCGGGTGCTCCCCGATCACCGTGTGCAAGGGTTTGGCCACGCTGTCCCCCCTTCCTGTGCCAGTTCTGGCGGTGGTCGGGAACGGTGAGGTCAGCGGAGTGTGCCGCGTGCGAAGCCGATGACGGCCAGTGTGCCGACCGCGATGAGTCCGCAGATCGACTCCATGATGGAGAGAGCGACGCCTCGGGTGTTTCGGTCTGACTGCTGCATCTGTCTGCCTTCTTCATGAGAGCCGGCCAGTCCCCGGGCGTGCTCCAGGCCCGAGGACCGGCCCCGCCGCTACTGGGCACCGCGTCGGTAGGAGACCGGACGAGCGGCGCCGTGCCGCTGAGCGGGAGGCGGAGCGGTCGGTGTGCAAGCACTGCGGGCAGAAGTTCACCGACCAGCGCTGGGAGGAGACCACCGCGCACCGGACGGCCTGGAGCGCCGGGGACCTGTCGGTGGGCGGCACCTGCCACGCCGACGACGTCGCCCGCGAGGAAGCCGCCGCCGAAGCCGCCCGCGTCCAGGCCGCCATGCCACCGGAGCCGGAGCCGGAGCCGGAGCACGACCACGACCAGGAGCCGGGCAAGCTCCGCGGGCTGTTCCGCCGCCGCGGCTGACCCCACAGGCCAACGCCGCCCTCCTGCCGGACACGGGGGAGAGGTGGCGTCGACGAGCAGCGGCCCGGGTCAGACCGGGGCGGCCCGCTTCGCCAGCCCGGCGAGCGGGGAGCGCCAACCCTTCTCCACCGCGCGCAGCTGCTCCCAGTCGACCTCCGGGTGTGCGGGGACGACCGCGTCGACGGACGCCGTGGTGTAGAGCGCGACGTCGACGGCTCCGGCCCGGCTGGTGCCGAAGCGGACCTCGATCGACTGCGGGGAGCGGACCCAGCCGAGCCGGACCATGTGGTCGAAGTCGGCACGGCGGACCCGAAGACGGGCGGCGGCCTGCTCGGGCCCGAGCGGGGTGTCGGCGGCGACCAGGTCCGCCAAGTCCTCGCGTCGGCAAACCTCCGCGACCTGGTCGGGGTGGTGCAGCGTCCCGTCGGGGTTCGCGCTCAGGTCGACCAGCAGGCCGCGGTCGACGAACCGGCGCACCATGAACGCCGTCAGGTGCGCCTTCTCGCCGATCACGTTCGAGGTGCCGAGCGCGTGGGCGATCCGGTCGGCCGCCGCGCCGCCGGAGATCGCCGGGGAGGGCATCGCGGCCCGGATGGCGTCGGTGTCCAGCGCCTCCACAGCGGCCCGGGACCACCGGGAAGGCGACGCCGTCCGGGGCCGGGATCGCGCCGGTGTGCCGGGCCCACCGGAAGGCGGCTGCGGGCACCTTCAGGCGCTTGGCGGCCTGTCCCGCGTCGTAATCGGTTCGTCGCATGAAATCACCTCAACCGGCGAGTTAGACGCACACCGCTAGGCAGTTTCGTTTGGATCAGCGGGCGGACCAGAGGAAGATGCCCGCGATGTGGAGTCCGGCCAGGTAGACGGTGGCGGTCTTCTCATA
>NZ_JBFAGV010000048.1:0-31254 GCF_040653855.1 Streptomyces sp. NPDC050856
CCAGGCCCATGGCGGCGACACGGGCGTACGGGAGGGCGGAAGTCCGCTTCTTGCTCATGGGGCGCGATCCTCAGCCATGTGACGGCTCCCGGTCAGCCCCGCCAGCCCCGCGTCCTCGGCCGCGCCGGCCAGGACCTGCCAGGGGGCGCGGCCGGCCGCCTTCAGCTCACGGGCCAGCCGCTCGTCCAGCGCCGCCAGGGCGCCCGTGTCCGCCGCGCCCAGGGCGCGGGCCGCGGCGGCGTCGAAACCGGCGGCCCGCTCGTCCAGGTAGCCCGGCGCCTTGAGGGTGCGGCAGGCGCTGCCGTCGCCCAGCACCAGCAGGGCCACCCGCCCGGCCCGGGCGGCCAGCTCGCGGCCCGCCTCGGCGCACCGGGCCGGGGCCAGCGCCTCGGCGACGGCGAGCCCCTCGGCCGGCGCGTCGGCCCAGCGGGCGCGGGCCAGCAGCCAGGCACCCACGGCGAGCGAGGGGGGCAGCGGCCGGTCACCGGCGTCACCCGCCCCCAACCGCACCCGGAGATCGACGCCGAACCCGCTGAAGTCCCCCACCGAGCCCGCCGGGTAGCGCTCCGGTGCGTCGACCGCGTCGCCGCCGGGACCGACGACGAACAGCCGGTCCGGCCGGGACGCGGCGAGCACGCCCACCGCGTCGGCGCACGCGGTGCGCGCGGCCCGGAGCTCGGGCGCGGCACCGGCGGCGACATCGGGGACCAGGAGCGGGGGGCAGGGGCAGACGGCCGCGGCGACAAGCATGATCCGCAGCGTAGCCGCTGTGATCACCGGCCAGCCGGGCGGCGCGTACCGGCCCGCCGCCGGGGCGGGCCCCCGGTGCGGAGGGGAGGGCGGGCGGGGGCCGGGTCAGCCGACCGGGCAGCCGCCGCCGACCGGCGGCAACGGCGCCGGGACGCCCACCTGGGGCAGGCCCAGCATGACGCCCGGCTGCTGCGCCGGCGGAGCCATGGTGCGCTTCTCCCAGGCGTCGCCCGCGCGGGTGCGGCGCACCCGGGTCGTCGGCCCCTCGGCCAGCAGGTGGTGCGGGGCCGCGTAGGTGATGCCGACGGTGACCACGTCACCCGGGCGCACGTCCTCGTCCGGCTTGGTGAAGTGCACCAGGCGGTTGTCCGGCGCGCGGCCGGACAGGCGGTGGGTGGCGCCGTCCTTGCGGCCCTCACCCTCGGCGACCATGACCTCCAGCGTCCGGCCGACCTGCTTCTTGTTCTCCGCCCAGGAGATCTCCTCCTGGAGGGCGACCAGGCGCTCGTAGCGCGCCTGCACGACCTCCTTGGGGATCTGGTCCGCCATCTCCGCCGCCGGCGTCCCGGGGCGCTTGGAGTACTGGAAGGTGAAGGCGTTGGCGAAGCGGGCCTCGCGCACGGTGTGCATGGTCTGCTCGAAGTCCTCCTCGGTCTCGCCGGGGAAGCCCACGATGATGTCGGTGGAGATGGCCGCGTGCGGAATCGCGGCGCGCACCTTCTCGATGATGCCGAGGAAGCGCTCCTGCCGGTACGAGCGGCGCATCGCCTTGAGGACCCTGTCCGAACCGGACTGCAGGGGCATGTGCAGCTGCGGCATCACGTTCGGCGTCTCGGCCATGGCCGCGATGACGTCGTCGGTGAAGTCGCGCGGGTGCGGGGAGGTGAAGCGGACGCGCTCCAGGCCCTCGATCCCCCCGCAGGCGCGCAGCAGCTTGGAGAACGCCTCCCGGTCGCCGATGTCGGAGCCGTAGGCGTTGACGTTCTGGCCGAGCAGGGTGATCTCGGAGACGCCCTCGCCGACCAGCGCCTCGATCTCGGCGAGGATGTCGCCGGGACGGCGGTCCTTCTCCTTGCCGCGCAGCGCCGGGACGATGCAGAAGGTGCAGGTGTTGTTGCAGCCGACGGAGATGGAGACCCACGCCGCGTACGCGGACTCCCGCCGGGTCGGCAGCGTCGAGGGGAACGCCTCCAGGGACTCGGCGATCTCGATCTGCGCCTCCTCCTGGACACGGGCGCGCTCCAGGAGCACCGGCAGCTTGCCGATGTTGTGCGTACCGAAGACGACGTCCACCCACGGCGCCTTGCGCACGATGGTGTCGCGGTCCTTCTGCGCCAGGCAGCCGCCGACGGCGATCTGCATGCCCGGCCGCCTTGTCTTCATCGGGGCGAGCCGGCCGAGGTTGCCGTACAGCTTGTTGTCGGCGTTCTCGCGCACCGCGCAGGTGTTGAACACCACGACATCGGCGTCACCGTCGGCGCCCTCGGGCGCGCGTACGTATCCGGCGTCCTCCAGCAGGCCGGAGAGCCGCTCGGAGTCGTGGACGTTCATCTGGCACCCGTAGGTGCGGATCTCGTAGCTGCGGTGGGAGGTGTCCTGCGCGGTCATGCCACAAGGGTAGGCGGTGGCCGGGACAGCTCCGGACCCAGATCACCCGGGATCGGTGTCGGGCGCCTCGTACGTCCTGGTCCAGGCGGCGCCGCAGCGGCAGCGGTAGTGCTCGACCAGTCGGCCGTCCTCGGAGACGCCCAGGCCCTGCTGGACGCGGACGTGCACATGCGTACTCATGGCGCTTCCCCCTCATGGACCGATACGCCCCATAGTGGCCACATGTCCGCCGTACGTACATGACCCGGGTCACATACGCCGGCGCCGGGCGGCGAGGGGCACGCGGACCCCGGCGGGGCGGGGCCTGACGGGGCGGGCGCCGTGGCCGCACCGCGCGCCCGGCCCCGGAGGGGGCCTGGTCAGGAAGCGGACCGGCTGGCAGGATCGCGCCATGTTTCCGGCCGCCCCGACCCGCGTCAGCAGCCGCGTCCTCCGGGGCGCGGTCGCGGCCCTGGCCGCGCTGGGCCTGCTCCTGTGGTGGCTGCTGCCGCTCGGGGAGACCGCGCCGCGCGGGAAGGTCACCTTCAGCACCGGCGTACCGACCGGGGTCTACCAGCGCTACGGCGAGCTGCTCCGGGGCGCCCTGGGGCGCGACCTCCCGGACGTGGCGATAACCCTGCGCAACAGCGAGGGTTCCCAGCAGAACCTGGCCAGGGTCGCGTCCGGCCAGGCCGACTTCACCGTCGCCACGGCCGACGCGGTCGCCACGTACATCGGCTCCGGCAGGGCGGGCGCGGACCGGCTGCGCGGCTGCGCGCGGCTGTACGACGACTACGTGCAGCTCGTCGTGCCGAAGGCCTCGAAGGTGCGCTCCACCGGCGATCTGCGCGGACTCCGGGTGGGCGTGGGGCAGGAGGGTTCGGGCGTACGGCTGGTCGCCGACCGGCTGCTGCGGGCGGCCGGGCTGGACACGGACCGGGACGTCGTCCCGGTGTCGGCGGGCATCGACACCATGCCGCGCCTGCTGGAGCGGAGCCGGCTGGACGCCTTCTTCTGGTCGGGCGGCCTGCCCACCAGTGCCGTGCTCAAGCTCTCGCAGCGTTTCCCGGTCCGGCTGGTGCCACTGGAGGCCGGTCTGGTGGACCGGCTGCACCGGCCGGCCGGCCCCAGCCGGTTCTACCGCTCCGCCGTGATCCCCGCCGACGCGTACGCCCGGGCCACGGAGGGCCGGCCGGTGGAGACGGTCGCGGTGGCGAACCTGCTGGTGACCACCGACCGCATGGACGCGGCCCTCACCGAGGGCTTCACCCGCACGGTGATCAGGAGCCGGGACCGGATAGGCCGCGAGGTGCACCCGGCGCAGCTCGTGGACCTGCGCACCGCGATCTACACCCATCCGCTGCCGCTGCACGAGGGGGCGCGCCGCTACTACCGCTCGGTCAAGCCGTAGGGCCGTGGCCCGGGTCTCCGCCCGGCCGGGCGCCGGCCGGCTCGGGAGCGGTGCGGGGGACGGTCACCACGACCCGCAGGCCGTGGGGATCGTGGTGGCCGAAGGTGAGGGAGCCGCCGCCCGCCGCGAGCAGGGCGCGGCAGATGGACAGGCCCAGGCCCGAGCCCTTGACGTTCTGGTGGCGGTTGCTGCGCCAGAAGCGGTCGCCCACCCGGGCCAGTTCCTCGTCGGTCAGGCCGGGGCCCCGGTCGGTGATCACGATGGTGGAGGTGACGCCGTCGGCGGAGACGGTGACGGTGACCTCCTGGCCGGCGGGGGTGAACTTCAGGGCGTTGTCGATCACGGCGTCCAGCGCGCTGGACAGGGCGACCGGGTCGGCCCAGGCCGTCACCGCGGCGTCGCAGCCGGTCAGCCGTACGCCCTTCTCCTCGGCGAGCGGGCGCCAGGCCGCCACCCGCTCGGCGGCGAGCTGCCCGATGTCGGTGATCCGCAGGTCCGCGGCGGCGTGCTCGGCCAGCGCCAGGTCCAGCAGGTCGTCCAGCACCCGGGCCAGGCGCTTGCCCTCCGTGCGCACGGAGGCGATCTCCTCGTTGCCCGGCGGCAGTTCGAGCGCGAGGAGCTCGATGCGCAGCAGCAGGGCGGAGAGCGGGTTGCGCAGTTGGTGCGAGGCGTCGGCGACGAAGGCGCGCTGCTGCTCCAGCACCTCCTCGACGTTGTCCGCCATCTCGTTGAAGGACCGGGCCAGGCGCCTCAGTTCGGGCGGCCCGCCGGCGGCCGCGACCCGCGAGTTCAGCCGCCCGGTCGCGATGTCGTGGGTGGCCGCGTCGAGGACGCGTACCGGCTTGAGCACCCATCCGGTCAGGCGGAACGCCGCGCCGACGGCGAGCAGCATCGCCGCCGACTCGCCCGCCACGATGAGCAGCCAGCCGTGCAGGATGCGGGAGCGCAGCTGACCGGTCGGCGAGTCGGTGACCACGACGGCGACCACGTCGCCGTCCCGCACGACCGGTGAGGCGACCGCGAGCCGCGCGCCGCGCTGCCAGGGCAGGACCTGCGGCGGGTCGTGGCTGCGGCGGCCCAGCAGAGCCTCGCGGAAGGCCCGGCGGGGTTCCCCCTCGGCCGGGACGTCCCAGTCCCTGGGGGCGCGGGCCATGGCGGTGCCGTCGCGGTGGAAGACGCCGACATCGATGCCGTACACGTCGTGGTAGCGGGCGAGCTCGTCCTCCAGGATGGACTTGCGCTCGTTGATGCCGGGGCCGCGCTCGGTGACGAACTGGGCGAGCGCCGCGAAGCGCGCGGTGTCGTCGATCCGGTCGACGACCACGGTCTGCTGCCGCGCGGCGGCGAGGCTGCCGGCGAGCGGGAAGCCGAGCGCGAGCAGCACGCCCGCCATGAGGACGATGAGGAGGGGGAGGAGGCGGGTGCGCACCGGAGGGGGCGGGCGTCCGTCAGGCGGCCGGGGCGACCAGGCGGTAGCCCACGCCCCGTACGGTCTCGATGAGGGCGGGCATCCGCAGCTTGGCGCGCAGGGACGCCACGTGCACCTCCAGGGTGCGTCCGGTGCCCTCCCAGCTCGTGCGCCACACCTCGCTGATGATCTGCTCGCGGCGGAAGACGACGCCGGGCCGCTGGGCGAGCAGGGCGAGCAGGTCGAACTCCTTGCGGGTGAGCTGGACCGGCGTACCGTCCACGCTGACCCGGCGGGTGGGGAGTTCGATGACGACCGGGCCGAGGAGCAGGGGCGCGGCGACGGGGACGGGGCCGGTCCCGGTCGTGGCCTCGTCGCCCTCGGTGCCCGCGGAGCGCCGGCTGACGGCGTGGATGCGGGCGAGCAGTTCACCGGTGTCGTAGGGCTTGACCACGTAGTCGTCGGCGCCGAGGTTGAGCCCGTGGATCCGGGAGCGGACGTCGGCCCGCGCGGTCACCATGATCACCGGGGTGGTGGTGAGCTTCCGGATCCTCCCGCACACCTGGTAGCCGTCCTGGTCGGGCAGGCCGAGGTCCAGCAGTACGACGCCGAAGGGTGCCCGGCCGAGGTGCCCGGCGGGCAGCACGGCCTGGAGGGCCTCCTCGCCGTTGCGGGCGTGCGTGACGTCGAAGCCGTGCTTCTTGAGGATCGCGGACAGGGCGGCGGCGACGTGATCGTCGTCCTCGACGAGCAGCAGTCTCATGGCCCCCCTCCGAAAGGTGCGATCGCTTTGGTTACCAGGGCATGAACGCCGATGTCCGCCGCAGCAGTCAAGTGGCTTCCCGGTGCGGAAAGCTTTCCGTTATGCACCCGGTACGCGCGGTGCGCTCCGTTCACGGCGCGTGTCCGGGCGAAGCCGGATCGTTATGCTCAATTTCAGCTCAGATGTAATGACGCTGGTCGAACCGCGTGTCTAAGGTCCTCCCAACCGAGGAGGACGGAGCAAGAAGCCGATGAGCGGAGTGTCAGTGACCAAGGGCGCGGAGGACGCCGTACCGACGGCGGGCGACCTGGTCGTGCTGAGCAACGTCAACAAGCACTTCGGCGCGCTGCATGTGCTCCAGGACATCGACCTGACCATCGCCCGTGGCGAGGTCGTGGTCGTCATCGGGCCGTCCGGGTCCGGCAAGTCCACGCTGTGCCGCACCATCAACCGTCTGGAGACGATCGACTCGGGCAGCATCACCATCGACGGCAAGCCGCTTCCCCAGGAGGGCAAGGAGCTCGCCCGGCTGCGCGCCGACGTCGGCATGGTCTTCCAGTCGTTCAACCTCTTCGCGCACAAGACGGTGCTGGAGAACGTCATGCTGGGCCAGGTCAAGGTCCGCAAGGCGGAGAAGAAGGCGGCCGAGGAGAAGGCCCGCGCCCTGCTGGACCGGGTGGGTGTGGGCACGCAGGCCGACAAGTACCCGGCGCAGCTCTCCGGTGGCCAGCAGCAGCGCGTGGCCATCGCGCGGGCGCTGGCGATGGACCCCAAGGTCATGCTCTTCGACGAGCCCACGTCGGCGCTCGACCCCGAGATGATCAACGAAGTCCTGGAGGTCATGCAGCAGCTGGCGCGCGACGGGATGACGATGGTCGTCGTCACCCACGAGATGGGCTTCGCCCGCTCGGCCGCCAACCGCGTGGTCTTCATGGCGGACGGCCGGATCGTGGAGGAGGCGACGCCGGACCGGTTCTTCAGCGCCCCGCGCAGCGACCGGGCCAAGGACTTCCTGTCGAAGATCCTGCACCACTGACGACCGGGCGGCCCGCGGAGACGCCGGCGGCAGAGCCGCCGACGATCACTGGACGTTCGCGCACGGTCATCGATGTACACCGACACCCATCGGCGTCCATCACCGGCCACCGACGATCACTGACGACCAACGAACCACGACTTAAGGGATGTTCACCATGAAGCTCCGCAAGTCGGCCGCTGTGGCCGTTGCTGTGCTGGCACTGTCCGCGACCGCCTGTGGGGGCAAGGAGGGCTCCGCCGGTGACAAGCCGGGCGGCGTGCAGCCCGGCGCGTCGAACGCGCCGAGCCTTCCGAAGTACATCGTCGCCACGGATGTGAAGGTGGACTCGCCGACCCTCAAGGCGGCGCAGAAGCGCGGCAAGCTGATCGTCGGTTCCAAGGCGGACCAGCCCTACCTCGGCTTCGAGGACCAGGCGACCAAGAAGCGCTCCGGCTTCGACATCGAGATCGCCAAGATGATCGCCGCCGACCTGGGCTTCACCGAGAACCAGATCGAGTGGAAGACGGTCGACTCCAGCACCCGTGAGACGGCCATCTCCTCGGGCCAGGTCGACTACTACGTCGGTACCTACACGATCAACGACAAGCGCAAGCAGCAGGTCGGCTTCGCCGGCCCGTACTACAAGGCCGGCGCCGCGCTCCTGGTCCGCAAGGACGAGACCGCGATCACCGGTCCGGACACCCTCAAGGGCAAGAACGTCTGCTCCATCAAGGGCTCCACCCCGCTGCAGGAGATCAAGAACCCGAAGTACGGCGCGAAGACCACCGAGCTGGCCAAGTACTCGGACTGCGTGCAGCAGCTGCTCACCAAGCAGGTCGACGCCGTCACCACCGACGACTCGATCCTCAAGGGCTACGCGGCCGCCAACTCCGGCAAGCTCAAGGTGGTCGGCGAGCCGTTCACCGAGGAGCCCTACGGCATCGGCATGAACAAGGACGACAAGGCCCTGCGTGAGGCGGTCAACAAGTCGCTGGAAACGCACGTCAAGGACGGCACGTACAAGAAGATCTACGACGCCACCCTGGGCCTGTCCGGCTCCCCCTACACCGCGCCGCCGGCGATCACCCGCTACTGACGGACCCGCCCGCACCACCGAAGCGCCCCGTACCCGCGCGTACGGGGCGCTGAGTCCCTTGCCCTTACGCACCGTTAGCCGCTGACCGCCGACGCGGAGACCTCATGAACGTACTGCTCGACTATTTCCCAGAGTTCCGTGAAGGCTTCATAGGAACCGTGTCGATCACCGCCGTCAGCACGGTCATCGCGCTGATCCTCGGCATCGTCATCGCCGGCTTCCGGGTCTCCCCGGTCCCGCCACTGCGCCTCTTCGGCACCGTGTGGGTCACCCTGCTGCGCAACACGCCGCTCACGCTGCTCTTCCTGGTCTCCTTCTTCGTGATCCCGGAGATCCTGTTCCCGGGGATGAGTCCCTTCGTGCTCGGTGCGCTCGCGCTCGGGTTCTACACCTCCTCCTTCATCAGCGAGGCCATCCGCTCCGGCATCAACACGGTGCCGCTCGGCCAGGCCGAGGCGGCCCGCTCGCTCGGCATGACCTTCACGCAGACGCTCCGGCTGATCGTGCTGCCGCAGGCCACCCGCTCCGTGCTGCCGCCGCTGAGCTCGATCTTCATCGCGCTCACCAAGAACTCGGCCATCGCGGGCGCCTTCAGCGTCACCGAGCTCTTCGGCTGGCAGAAGCTGCTCAGCGAGGAGGGGTACGGCATCGTCCCCATCTTCATCTGGGTGTCCCTCGCCTACCTGGTCGTCACCTTCGCCATCAGTGGCGTCTTCCGACTGCTTGAGCGCCGACTGGAGGTCGCCCGATGAGCGCCAGCGTTCTCTACGACGCACCCGGCCCCAAGGCCGTCGTACGCAACCGGATCTACGCCGTCGTCGGCTCCCTCGCCATCCTGGCGCTGATCGCGATCAGCGTCGTGCGGCTGAGCGAGAAGGGGCACCTCGCCCCCGCGATGTGGGACATCTTCAACTACGCCGGCATCCGGCAGAACATCGCCGACGCCGTCCTGGCCACCCTCAAGGCGTTCGGCATCGCGGCGGTCGGCTCGCTCCTGCTCGGTGTGGTCCTGGCCGTCGGCCGGCTCTCCGACCACAAGCCGGTCCGGTGGCTGGCCACCGCCTTCATCGAGCTGTTCCGCTCCATCCCGCTGCTGATCACCATCTACGCCGTGTGGGTCGGCTTCCTCACCGACAACTCGATGTGGGCGCTGGCGATCGGCCTGTCGATCTACAACGGCTGCGTCCAGGCCGAGGTGCTGCGCGCCGGCATCAACTCCGTGCCCAAGGGGCAGCGCGAGGCGGCGTACGCGCTCGGCATGAGCAAGACCCAGGTCATGACCACGGTGCTGATGCCGCAGGCCGTCCGGGCGATGCTGCCGACGATCATCAGCCAGCTGGTGGTGACGCTCAAGGACACCTCGCTCGGCTTCATCATCCTGTACCCCGAGTTGCTCCAGACGGCTCGCCTGATCGCCTCCAACACCCAGGTCAACGGCCAGTACCCGTACGTCTCGACGATCGTGGTCATCGGTGCCATCTACGTCGCCATGTGCCTGGCCCTGTCCGCCCTGGCGACCTGGATCGAGAAGCGCGGACGCCGCGCGAAGACCGGCATCGCGGTGGCGTCCGCCGCCGAGCCGAACGCGACGTCCAACGTGCTCGGTGACGCGGCCGGGAGCACGGTGGCGCTCGGCGCCTTCGTCGCCGGCGACGGTTCCGGCGGTGCCGGGGACGGCGGCGCCGGCGGCAGTGGCACCGGTGGTGGCGGTGGCACCGGCGGATCGGGGAACTGACGGTATGTGACATCATCCGGGTGTCTTGCGTGTCGTACGGGGCAGTGGCGGTCGCGCCGCTGCCCCTGTCGCTTGACGGAGGCACCAGCAGTGGGTTGCATACGTTCTGTGATCGCGCACCGGGCCCCAGCCGCTCCTCACCGAGTTTCCCCTGCTCACCGCAGGGCCGTACGGGACTCAGGAGTCACGCTGTGGACCCGGTGATCGTGGTCGGCGCCGGGCCCGTGGGACTCGCGCTCTCCCTCGCCCTCGCCGCGCACGGTGTGCCGTCCGTGGTGCTGGACGAGGGCGCCGGCAAGGAGGAGCCCCGGGCGGCGAGGACGGCGGTGCTGCGCCCGGACACCGCGGCGTTCGTGGAGCGGCTCGGCTGCGGCGCCGCGCTGCGGGACGAGGGCGCGCGCTGGGCGGGCTGGCGGTCGCTGCGGCGCAAGCAGGTGACGCGGCACGTCCGGTTCTCCGGGGCCGGTGACACCGGAGCCGTTGGCATCGGAGCCGTTGGCATCGGAGCCGGGGGCTCCGGCGTCGGGGGTCCCGGGGCCGAGCATGGCGGGGCCGGGGAGCTGCCCGGGTCGGTGCACTTCCCCGACCACGGGCAGGGGGACACCGGAGCCGGCGAGACCGCTACCGGGGACGGGGCCGCCGAATACGGGACGGGGCCCTCACCACTGCACATTCCCCAGCACGCCCTCACCCGCGCCCTGCGGGACGCCATCGCGGCGCTCCCGGCCGGGGACCTGGTGCGCGTGGTGACGCACAGCCGCCTCGACGCGCTCGAACAGGACGCGGACGGAGTGTCGGCACACGCGCGGGGCCCGGAATCGACGTGGTGGCGCGGCAGTCACCTGGTCGGCTGCGACGGGGCCCGGTCCACCGTGCGCAAACTGCTCGACGTGCGTTTCCCCGGCCGTACGGCGGTGGAACGGCACGCCGTCGCCGCCCTGCGCGCGGACCTCCCGTGGCCGGGCGAGGGCGTGTCGCACCGTCAGCCACCGTGGCGCGGCGGGGGCGGGGAGATCACGGCCCGGCCGCTGCCCGACCGGGCCTGGCGGCTGGACTGGCTGCTGCCGCCCCGCGGGGAACTCGTGACACCCGACGCCCTGGTGGCCCGGATCCGCGAGACGCTGGCCGGCTGGTGCGGCGAGACACCCCCGTACGACCTGATCGACACCGGCGTCTACACACTGCACCACCGGCTGGCCAAGCGGTGGCGGGTGGGCCGGGCCTTCCTCGCCGGGGACGCCGCCCACCTGCTGGGCGCGCTGGGCACACAGGCGTTGGACGAGGGGCTGCGGGACGTGGACAACCTGGCCTGGAAACTGGCGCTCGCCTGGCACCAGGGAGCGTCCGAGACGCTGCTCGACAGCTACCAGGACGAGCGGCGCACGGCGGTCGCGGCCCGGCTGCGGGCCGCCGACCAGTCCCTGCCGGTGCTCCGGGGCGGCGGCGGACTGCGTACGTACCTGCGGGGCGGCGGGCACGACGCCCTGCTGACGGACGGGCACCTGGGGCGCGGCCCGCTCGGCGCGCCTCCCTCCCACCACCACTCCCCCCTCTCGCCTCCGTACACCGAGGCGCACACCGGCGTCGGTACACCCCTGGGCGGACCGGTCGCGGACGTGCGGGTGACGGCGACGGACGGCACGACCACACGGCTGCGCGAGCGGCTGGGGCGGGGGCGGCTCCTGATCGTGCTGGTCGCGCCCGGCACGGGGGTGTGGGACCAGCGGCACTGGATGACCGCGGGCGTGATGCCCCGGCTGGCCGCGGCGGTGGAGGGGCTGCCGGTCGCCGGTGAACTGCTCGTCACGGAGACCTATCCGGGGGCGGCCGCGCACACCGTACTGCTGGTGCGGCCCGACGGGCACCTGGCGGCGGCGTTCGCGGGCGTACGGCCGGCGGAACTGTTCGCGGCGGCCGACGCCGTACGGGGCGGGGAGCCCGTGGCGGCGGTGCGCGGCGAGCGGACGGCCGACGTGAACTGACCGCCGGCCGGTCGCCGGCCGACGGTCGCGGTCGCCGGTGGCGGGTCGCCGTGGGCCGGTGGTGGGTGGCGGTCGCCGGTGGCGGGTCGCCGTGGGCCGGTGGCCGGTGGTGGGTGGTCGGGTCACCACGGGCCGGTCGATCGCTGCCCCTCGGCCGGTGGTCGCTGGGCCGGTCGCGGGTGGTCGGGGGTCACCGTGGGCCGGTCGCCGGTGGTCGGTGGCGGGGCGCTGTCGGGCGGCTCGGCGGTGGATTGACCGGCGCGGACGTCCATGGTCTACTCCCGATCATGACCGACACCGATGTGCGCCTGTGGCGGAGGGTCCATATGGACCTGGTCCGTTACGCGGGCTGCGTGTGTCGCCCGTCCTGCTGAACTCGCCCTTTCCCACGCCGCGCTACCAGTGGCCGTTTCCCTCGGCCCTGCGCCTGCACCGCCCTTCACGGTGCGTCCGCGTGCGTGTTCTCCGCGACTCCAGGACCTCAGGACGGTTACCCATGTCCCTGCCCGCCCCTTTCCCCTCCCCCGCCTCGCCCTCGCCCTCATCCTCGCCCTCGTCGGCCCCGGCCCCGCGTACCGCTGGGACGGGCGGACCCACTCTCGCCCAGCTCCACGACTTCGTCCGTCGTACCGCCGCCGACGCCCGGCTGATCGCTTCTCTTCCGCTCGACCCCGAGGGGCGGACCTGGGTGCGGCTGGACGGCCCCCGGGGCAGCGAGGCCTGGCTCATCGGCTGGCCACCGGGCACCGGAACCGGGTGGCACGACCACGCCGAGTCACTCGGCGCGTTCGCCACCGCGCGTGGTGCCCTGAGGGAGAACTCCCTGTCCGTGCGGTTGCCGGCGGGCGGCTGGCGCACCCTCGAACTGACCGACGACGTCGACCGGTCGCGCACCCTGCGCGCCGGGCAGGCCAGGGCGTTCGGCCGGCACCATGTGCACGAGGTGCTCAATGAGTCGGCGGGCGAGCACGCCGTGTCGGTGCACGCCTACCACCCCCCGCTGCCGCTGATCCGGCGCTTCAGCCGCACCGGCCCGGTGCTGCGGCTGGAGCAGGTCGAACGACCGGAGGACTGGAGTTGAGCGGCAAGCCGATCGGCATCGACGAGTTGCTGGAGCGGGTCCGGGGAGGGCTGGACCGCGTCGGCCCCCGGGAGGCGTTCGCGGCGGCCGAGGCGGGCGACGCGCTGCTGGTGGACATCCGGTACGCGGCGTTGCGCGAGCGGGACGGCCTGATTCCCGGAGCCCTCGTCGTGGAGCGCAACGAACTGGAGTGGCGGCTGGATCCCCGGGGCAGTCACCGGCTGCCCGAGGCGACCGGCCACGACGTGCGCGCCGTGGTGATCTGCAACGAGGGGTACGCGTCGTCCCTCGCGGCGGAGTCCCTGCGCCGGCTCGGGCTGCACCGCGCGACCGACCTGGTCGGCGGCTTCCAGGCCTGGCGGGCCGACGGGCTGCCGGTACTCCCCCCGCCGAGGCCGTGAGGCGGACGGGGGACCGGAGGATTCACCGGGCCGGTCCGGGAAATGCGAGGGAGGGGACGCCGCCGGTCATGGGCGGCGCCCGTCGCAGAGGAAGGACCGCGCATGGCCACCGAGCAGGACGTTGTGGAACTGATCCTGGCCGACCATCGGACGATGGAGGATCTGTTCCGGGAGATGCGGGACGTCGAGGGAGACCGCGAGGGCGCCTTGAAGACCTTCGCGGATCTGCTGATCGCGCACGCCGAGGCGGAGGAGGCGGAGGTGTACCCCGCCCTCAAGCGGTTCCGGAACATCGAGAGCGGCGAAGTGGAGCACGGCGTCGAGGAGCACACCGAGGCGAACGAGGCGCTCCTCGCACTGCTGGAGGTCGATGAGATCGGCTCGGATGAGTGGGACGAGAAGCTGGAGAAGCTGGTGGAGTCGGTGAACCACCACGCGCACGAGGAGGAGGCCACGATCCTCAACGGCGCCCGCGAGAACGTACCGGCGGAGCGCCGTGCCGAGCTCGCCGCCGCCTTCGCGGCGGAGCGGGAACGCCAGCTCAAGGCCGGCTGCGGTGATCCGGAGAACATCCGCCGGCTGCTGAAGTCCTGAAGGGGCGAGGTTGTCCGGGGTCCGCAGCGGCCGGTCCGGGGCCAGGAGCGACGCGGCCCCGGAGTCCTGAAGCCCCTCGGACTCCTCCAGCCCCGGACCTGGCGGCGGGCCGCCCGCTTTCCCCTTCCGGTGGGCGGCCCGTGCCCCGCTTTCTCCATGGTCCGGTCCGAGCGCCGGTAGCGCCGTGCGCTCGGCGGTCGCCCGAGCTGGGCGGTCGCCCGAGCTTGGCGGTCGCCCGAGCTCGGTGGACGGGCGAGCTCGGTGGACGGGGCATCGGCGTCTCCCGAGCGTTCCCCTCCGGCGCTCATGGCAGCACACCCACCCCGCTCCCTCAGGGCGGTACCCGCGACAGCGGTGCCCGGTGAGCCGGACGGACCGCCGTCGGGAGCCCGGCGGCACGCCAACCCCTGACGGGGGCCGGCGCCCCGGCAGCCGGTGACGGTCAGAGGTCCCCGTACCCGAGGTCCTCCGTGTCCTCGCCCTCCTCCTCCAGCGCCTGCCGGACCACGCGCAGCGCCATGCCCTCGGGGTACCCCTTGCGGGCGAGCATTCCGGCCAGCCGGCGCAGCCGGCGGTCGCGGTCGAGACCTCGGGTGGACCGGAGCTTGCGGGCCACGAGCTCACGGGCGGTGGCCTCCTCCCGGTCGGAGTCGAGCTGCCCCACCGCCTCGTCGATCAGTGCCGGGTCCACCCCCTTGGTGCGCAGCTCGCGGGCGAGCGCGCGGCGGGCCAGGCCCCGGCCGTGGTGCCGGGACTCCACCCAGGCGCCCGCGAAGGCGGCGTCGTCGATCAGCCCGACGTCCTCGAAGCGGGAGAGGACCTCTTCGGCGACCTCGTCCGGGATCTCGCGTTTGCGCAGGGCGTCCGCCAGCTGTTGGCGGGTGCGCGGTGTGCCGGTGAGCAGGCGCAGGCAGATCGCCCGCGCCCGCTCAGCCGGTTCCTGGGGCGACAGCTCCTTCTCGGCCCTCGACGAGTCGGGGCTGTCGCCCGGCCATTCGGTGCGCCGAGCCACGGGTCAGCTCTTGGCCGCCGCGGTCTTGGTCGCCTTGGCGGCCTTCACCGCCGGAGCCGGGACCGACTTCGCCGCCTCGTCCGCGCCCGGGGCGCCCGCCGCGCCGGCCGCACCCGCGGCGTCCGTGCCCGGCTCGCCCGCCGGGGCCTCCGGGCGGACACCGACGCCCAGCTTCTCCTTGATCTTCTTCTCGATCTCGTTGGCGAGATCGGGGTTGTCCTTCAGGAAGTTCCGGGCGTTCTCCTTGCCCTGGCCGAGCTGGTCGCCCTCGTACGTGTACCAGGCGCCCGCCTTGCGGACGAAGCCGTGCTCGACGCCCATGTCGATCAGGCCGCCCTCACGGCTGATGCCCTGGCCGTAGAGGATGTCGAACTCGGCCTGCTTGAAGGGCGGCGCGACCTTGTTCTTGACGACCTTGCACCGGGTGCGGTTGCCGACCGCCTCCGTGCCGTCCTTGAGGGTCTCGATACGGCGGATGTCGATGCGCACCGAGGCGTAGAACTTCAGCGCGCGGCCACCGGTCGTGGTCTCCGGCGAGCCGAACATCACGCCGATCTTCTCGCGGAGCTGGTTGATGAAGATGGCCGTCGTCTTCGACTGGTTGAGCGCGCTGGTGATCTTCCGGAGCGCCTGGCTCATCAGCCGCGCCTGGAGGCCCACGTGCGAGTCGCCCATCTCGCCCTCGATCTCCGCACGCGGCACGAGCGCGGCGACGGAGTCGATGACGATCAGGTCGAGCGCGCCGGAGCGGACCAGCATGTCCACGATCTCCAGCGCCTGCTCACCGTTGTCCGGCTGCGACAGGATCAGGTTGTCGATGTCGACCCCGAGCTTCTTCGCGTACTCCGGGTCGAGGGCGTGCTCGGCGTCCACGAACGCCACCTGGCCGCCGGCCTTCTGCGCGTTGGCCACGGCGTGCAGGGTCAGGGTCGTCTTACCGGAGGACTCCGGCCCGTACACCTCCACCACACGGCCGCGCGGCAGGCCGCCGACGCCGAGCGCGACGTCGAGCGCGGTCGACCCGGTGGGGATGACCTCGATGGGCTCGTTCGGCCGCTCGCCCAGGCGCATCACCGCGCCCTTGCCGAATTGCCGTTCAATCTGTGCGAGCGCGGCGTCGAGCGCCTTCTCGCGGTCGGTTCCTGCCATGGGTTCCACCCGATTTGCTTGAGTCGATCGCTTCACGTCAATGACGCTAACCCCTGCCACTGACAATGGGCCCCGCCGTCCCTCCGGCCTGTGGACAACTCTGTGGAAAACACTGCGGCCGCCCCGGGATCCGGACCGGAGTCCCCATAAGAATGGATGTTCGAATTTACTGTCAAGCGAGCCGCGCCGCACCCGGCGCGCCGCCCATACCGGGGCAGCCCGGGCGCCCCGCGCCACCGGACGCCCCACGCCCCCGGACGGCCCTTCGGTGACCGGGCGGGGGCCCGTCGGCCCGCTCGGGCCCCGTCGGTCGGCTCAGGCCCCGTCGGCCGGCGGTGTCTGGTCGCGTTTGGCGCGCAGCGCCCGCTGTACCCGGGCCAGCACCATCTCGCCGTGCCGGCGGTGGCCGTGTACGCGCGGGTCCTCCGTCACGGTGTACCGCTTCACATAGGCACCGAGGAAGGCCTGCAGGGTGGCGACCGCCGGGATGGCGATCAGCGCGCCGACGGCGCCGAGCAGGGCGGTGCCGGCGACCACCGACCCGAACGCCACCGCCGGATGGATGTCGACGGTCCTGGCGGTCAGCTTCGGCTGGAGCACGTAGTTCTCGAACTGCTGGTACACCACGACGAACACCAGCACCCACAGGGCGTACCAGGGGTTCTCCGCGAAGGCGATCAGCATCGGCAGGGCGCCCGCCAGATACGTGCCGATGGTAGGCAGGAACTGGGAGACCAGGCCCACCCACACGGCGAGCGCGGGGGCGTACGACACTCCCAGACTCTCCAGCAGGACGTAGTGCGCGACGCCGGAGACCAGGGCCATCAGACCGCGCGAGTACAGGTAGCCGCCGGTCTTGTCGACGGCGATCTCCCAGGCCCGCAGCACCTCCGCCTGCTTGGCCGGCGGCAGGACGGAGCACAGGGCCCGCCTCAGCCGTGGTCCGTCGGCGGCGAAGTAGAACGAGAACAGGAAGATCGTCAGCAGCTTGAACAGCCCGCCGAGCACGGTCGCGGACACGTCCAGCACACCGCTCGCGCTGTTCTGGACGTACTTGCGCAGCCAGTCCGAACGCAGCAGGCTCTCCTGGACCTCGACCCGGGACAGCTCGGTCTGGAAGGTGTGGTTGATCCAGTTGATGAGGGAGTCGAGGTACTGGGGGAAGTCCTCCACCATCTCGACGATCTGGCCCGCCAGCATCGAGCCCAGCAGCACCACGAACCCGACACCCGCGACCAGGACGGCGAAGAAGACCAGGAAGGTGGCCAGGCCGCGGCGCATGCCACGGGCCGCCATCCGTCCCACGGCGGGCTCGACCGCCAGCGCCAGGAAGAAGGCGATCAGGATGTTGATCAGCAACCCGATGAGCTGGTGGAACGCCCAGCTGCCCAGCTGGAAGCAGGCGTAGAGGGCGAGGGCCAGCGCCATGGCCCGGGGCAGCCAGCGGGGCATACGGGCGGGGGCGGCACCACCGGGGAGCGGCGCGTCCGGGGGGTTGCCCGACCCGGCGGCCGACGGTCCTCCGTCCGGCTCTCCGGGCGGAGGCTCCGCGCTGCTCTGCCGGGGCACCCCGGCGGTGGCCGTCGAGCCCGGGGCCCCGCCCGGCGCCGCTCCGGCCTCCGGCCCGGCGGGCTCCTGGGCCGGTGGGACGTCCTGCGTGGCGGCGGCCCTCCGCGCCGGGGTCGCTTCTCCGGTCGCCGGCGCTGCCGCCGCGTCCCTCGGCGCCGATGCGTCGGCCGTCGTCTCGGTCTCGTCAGGTAGGGCCACGGAGCAAGTCTGGCGTACGGCTGCGACAACCGGCCGCCCGCCCCGTTGCTGATCGCCTCACCGCTTGTCGGCCGGGACGTCCACGGCCTCGCACACCGCCCGCCACACGTCCTTGGCCTCCCACCCCGCGTCCAGCGCCTCGCGCACCGTACGCCCGCCCAGCTCGGACATCACATGGTCCCGGGCGAAGGACTCGGCGTAGGCCGCTCCGAAGTGGTCCGCCATCCGCTCCCAGAAAATCGTCAACCGCATGCGCCCAGTATCCCGCTCAGGGGAGTGCGGCCCGGTCCGCGTGGGCTGACGGCCCGGGTGCCCGACCACGGCGGTTCGCTCCCCGCTTCCCGGGGCGGCGGCGCCGACGACGGAGCGTCGCTGGACCACCTCGCGGCCCAGCGGCAGGAGGACGGCGGTCGGCCGGCCGGTCACCCGGCGCCGGCGGGCGCCGGCCCCGGTCCCGCAGCCGCGGCCGATCGTGACTCTCGAAGCGCTCGCACCCCGCGGGCGTGCGGCGGCCCGGTCCGACCACCGGTCCGGAGCGGTCCGGAGCGGTCCGGGGCCGGGGGCCTGGCGCACGACGCCCGGAGCGGGCCGGGGGCCGGGCGGCGGCCATGTCCGGGACACCGGTTGTCAGTGGCCGGGTGCACGATGGGGGGCATGGCCAGGACTGCGCTCGACTCCTTCTCTCCCGCGACCCGGAGCTGGTTCACGGGGGCGTTCCGCGCGCCCACCGCCGCGCAGGAGGGCGCCTGGCGGGCCATCGAGGCGGGCTCCGACGTCCTCGTCGTCGCCCCGACCGGCTCGGGCAAGACGCTGGCGGCGTTCCTGGCGGCTCTGGACCGGCTCGCCTCCACCCCGCCGCCCGCGGACGCCAAGAAGCGCTGCCGGGTGCTGTACGTGTCCCCGCTCAAGGCGCTCGCCGTCGACGTGGAGCGCAACCTGCGCAGCCCGCTCACCGGCATCCGCCAGGAAGCGGTGCGGCTGGGACGGCCGGAGCCGGAGGTGCGGGTCGGGATCCGCTCGGGCGACACCCCGGCGGCCGAGCGCCGGTCGCTGGCGACCAGGCCACCGGACATCCTGATCACCACGCCCGAGTCGTTGTTCCTGATGCTCACCTCGTCCGCGCGGGACGCGCTGTCGGGCATCGAGACGGTGATCCTGGACGAGGTGCACGCGGTGGCGGGCACCAAGCGCGGGGCCCACCTGGCCGTGTCCCTGGAGCGGCTGGACGAGCTGCTGCCGCGCCCCGCCCGCCGCATCGGGCTGTCCGCGACCGTCCGTCCGGTGGACGAGGTCGCCCGCTATCTCTCGCCGCGGCGGAAGGTGGAGATCGTCCAGCCCCCCTCCGGCAAGGAGTTCGACCTGTCGGTCGTCGTCCCGGTGGAGGACCTGGCCGAGCTGGGCGCGTCCCCCGCCGCGGACGCGGGCGGCGCCGAGAAGCCGTCGATCTGGCCGCATGTCGAGGAGCGGATCGCCGACCTCGTCCAGGCACACCGTTCGACGATCGTCTTCGCCAACTCCCGGCGGCTGGCCGAACGGCTGTGCAACCGGCTCAACGAGATCGCCTACGAGCGGGCCACGGGCGAGGCCATGCCCGAGGACCACTCGCCGGCCGAGCTGATGGCCCAGTCCGGCGGGGCGAAGGGGGCCCCGCCACTGCTGGCCCGCGCCCACCACGGCTCGGTCTCCAAGGAACAGCGGGCCCTGGTGGAGGAGGACCTCAAGGCGGGCCGGCTGCCCGCCGTGGTCGCCACCTCCAGCCTGGAACTGGGCATCGACATGGGGGCGGTCGACCTGGTCGTCCAGGTCGAGTCACCGCCGTCCGTCGCCTCCGGCCTCCAGCGCGTGGGCCGGGCCGGCCACCAGGTGGGCGCGGTCTCCACCGGGGTCGTCTTCCCCAAGTACCGCGGTGACCTGGTCCAGGCGGCCGTGGTGACCGAGCGGATGCGCACCGGGTCGATCGAGGCGCTGCGGGTGCCCGCCAACCCGCTGGACGTGCTGGCCCAGCAGCTCGTCGCCATGGTGGCCCTGGACACCTGGCAGTTCGACGACCTGCTCACCGTGGTCCGGCGCGCCGCCCCGTTCGCCTCCCTGCCCGAGTCGGCGTTCACGGCCGTCCTCGACATGCTCGCCGGGCGCTACCCGTCCGACGCGTTCGCGGAGCTGCGTCCGCGCGTGGTGTGGGACCGGGTCGCCGGCACGGTCACCGGCCGACCCGGCGCGCAGCGCCTGGCGGTCACCTCCGGCGGCACGATCCCCGACCGAGGCCTGTTCGGGGTGTTCCTGGCCGGCGCCGACCCCAAGAAGGGCGGCGGCCGGGTCGGCGAGCTCGACGAGGAGATGGTGTACGAGTCGCGGGTCGGCGATGTCTTCACCCTCGGCACCTCGTCCTGGCGCATCGAGGACATCACCCGTGACCGGGTGCTGGTCTCCCCCGCTCCCGGCGTGCCGGGCCGACTGCCGTTCTGGAAGGGCGACCAACTGGGACGCCCGCTGGAGCTGGGCCGTGCGGTGGGCGCGTTCCTGCGCGAGGTCGGCTCGCTGAAGCCGGACGACGCGCGGCTGCGGCTGCTGGCGGCCGGGCTGGACGCGTGGGCGGCGGACAATGTGCTGGCGTACCTGGACGAGCAGCGCCGGGCCTGCGGCCACGTCCCGGACGACCGCACCATCCTGGTCGAGCGGTTCCGCGACGAGCTGGGCGACTGGCGGGTGGTGGTGCACTCCCCGTTCGGCGCGCAGGTGCACGCCCCCTGGGCGCTGGCGCTGGCCACCCGGCTCACCGAGCGGTACGGCATGGACGCCCAGGTCATGCACGCCGACGACGGAATCGTGCTGCGGCTGCCGGACGCCGACCTGATGGGGCTGGATCTGCTGGACCAGGACCCGGTGGCCCCCGGCCCGGAGTACGACAGCGAGCAGTCGCCGGTCGGGGCCGCCGATGTCGCCTTCGACAAGGGCGAGATCGAGCAGATCGTCACCGACCAGGTGGGCGGCTCGGCGCTGTTCGCGTCCCGGTTCCGCGAGTGCGCGGCCCGGGCCCTGCTGCTGCCGCGCCGCAGCCCGGGCAAGCGGACCCCGCTGTGGCAGCAGCGGCAGCGCGCCGCCCAGCTCCTCCAGGTGGCGAGCGAGTTCGGCTCCTTCCCCATCGTCCTGGAGGCCGTCCGCGAGTGCCTCCAGGACGTGTTCGACGTCCCCGGCCTGCGGGAGCTGATGGGTGACATCGAAGCGCGCCGGGTCCGGCTGGTCGAGGTCACCACCCCGGAGCCGTCCCCCTTCGCCCGCTCGCTGCTGTTCGGCTACGTGGCCCAGTTCCTGTACGAGGGCGACTCCCCGCTCGCCGAGCGGCGCGCGGCGGCCCTCTCCCTGGACTCGCGGCTGCTGGCCGAATTGCTGGGCCAGGCCGAGCTGCGGGAACTGCTGGACGCCGACGTCCTGACCGAGCTGGAGGGCGAACTCCAGTGGCTCGCCGAGGACCGGCGGATCAAGGACGTGGAGGGCGTGGCCGACGTCCTGCGCGTGCTGGGCCCGCTCACCGACGCCGAGCTGGCCGAGCGCGGCGCCGATCCGGCGTGGGCCGGGCAGCTCGCCGAGACCCGCCGCGCCATCCGGGTACGGATCGCGGGTGCCGACCACTGGGCGGCCGTCGAGGACGCGGGCCGGCTGCGCGACGCCCTGGGCACCGCCCTCCCGGTCGGCGTCCCCGAGGCGTTCACCGAGCCGGTCAAGGACCCCCTCGGCGACCTCCTCGCGCGGTACGCGCGGACGCACGGCCCGTTCACCTCCTCGCGCGCGGCGGCCCGGTTCGGCCTGGGCAGCGCCGTCACCGACGGCGCGCTGCAGCGGCTGGCCGCGAGCGGCCGGGTCGTCCAGGGCGAGTTCCACCCCTCGGGCATCGGCCAGGAGTGGTGCGACGCTGCGGTACTGCGCCGGCTGCGCCGCCGCTCCCTGGCCGCCCTGCGCCACGAGCTCGAGCCGGTCCCGCCGGCCGCGCTCGCGACCTTCCTGCCCCAGTGGCAGCACATGGCAGGCAGCAGCCTGCGCGGCATCGACGGGCTGGCCCGCGCGGTCGAGCAGTTGCAGGGCGCGCCCGTCCCCGCCTCCGCCCTGGAGAAGCTGATCCTGCCCTCCCGGGTGAGCGGCTACGGCCCCGCCATGCTCGACGAGCTCACCACCACCGGCGAGGTCCTGTGGGCCGGGGCGGGCGCGCTGCCCGGCAAGGACGGCTGGGTCTCCCTCTACCTCACCGACGCCGCTCCCCTGCTCCTGCCCCCGCCGCACCCGCTGGAGCTGACCGCGCTGCACGAGTCGGTGCTCACCGCCCTGTCCGGCGGGTACGGCCTGTTCTTCCGCCAGATCGCCGATCAGGTGCGGGCCACCACCCACCCGGAGGCCACCGACCCGCAGCTGGCCGACGCGCTGTGGGACCTGGCGTGGTCCGGCCGGCTCACCAACGACACCCTGGCGCCGCTGCGGGCGCTGCTCGGTTCCGGCCGCACGGCCGGCTCGACCGCGCACCGCGCCAGGCGGACCGTCCCGCGCGGCCGTTACGGCACGCTCACCGCCGCCGCCCGCCCCGCGTCCCGCTCCGGCCCGCCCACCGTCAGCGGCCGCTGGTCCCTGCTGCCGCCGCCCGAACCGGAACCGACCCACCGCGCCCACGCCCTGGCGCGCACGCTGCTGGACCGGCACGGCGTGGTCACCCGCGGCGCGGTCGCCGCCGAGGGCGTCGAGGGCGGCTTCGCGGCCACGTACCGCGTGCTGTCCGCCTTCGAGGACACCGGCCAGGCACGGCGTGGCTATGTCGTGGAGGGCCTGGGCGCCGCCCAGTTCGCCATGGACGGTGCCGTGGACCGGCTCCGCGCGGCGGCGACCGCCCGGGACCGGGCCGAGCCGTCCGCCGCTCCCCGCGCGCTGGTCCTGGCCGCCGCCGACCCCGCCAACGCGTACGGCGCCGCCCTGCCGTGGCCCGAGCCACCGGCCGGCGCCGGACACAAACCCGGCCGCAAGGCGGGCGCCCTGGTCGTCCTCGTCGACGGTGAGCTGACCCTCTACATGGAGCGCGGCGGCAAGACCCTGCTGTCCTGGCCGGCCGAACCCGACGACCCCGCCCTCCTGGCGGCGGCCGGCGCCCTGGCGGCGGCGGCCCGCGCGGGTTCCCTTGGCACCGTGACCGTGGAGCGGATCAACGGCGCCGCGGCCCTGACGTCGCCGCTGTCGCGCTGCCTGGAGACGGCCGGGTTCCATGCCACCCCCCGTGGCCTGCGCCTGCGCGCATAGCACCGCGGCCGGTGGCGCCGGTCCCGCATCATTGGTTCCATGCCCGAGGGAGACACCATCTGGCTCACCGCCCGCCGTCTGCACACGGCCCTGGCGGGCAAGCCCCTGACCCGCTCCGACCTACGGGTCCCGCGGTTCGCCACCGCCGACCTGACCGGCCGGACGCTGCTGGACGTCACGCCGCGCGGCAAGCACCTGCTCACCCGTATCGAGGGCGGGCTCACACTCCACTCGCACCTGCGGATGGACGGCGCCTGGCAGCTCTACGCCCCCGGTGAGCGCTGGCGCGGTGGCCCCTCGCACCAGATCAGGGCCGTCCTGGCCACCGCCGACCACACCGCCGTCGGCTACCGCCTCCCGGTGCTGGAGCTGATCCGCACATGTGACGAGCCGAGTGTGGTCGGCCACCTCGGACCCGACCTCCTGGGCCCCGACTGGGATTTCGAGGAAGCGGTACGAAGGGTCCGCTCCGACCCGGACCGGCCACTGGGCGAAGCGCTCCTGGACCAGCGGAACCTGGCCGGCATCGGCAATGTCTTCAAGTGCGAGTTGGCGTTCCTGGCCCGGGTCACCCCCTGGCTCCCGGTCGGCGAACTGTCGCCCGGCGTCCCCGAACGGCTGGTCGCCACCGCCCACCGTCTGCTGGAGGCCAACAAGGAGCGGTTCGACCGCCGTACCGTGGCCGGCGACCGTCCGGACCGCAAGCTCTACGTCTACGGCCGCAGGAACCAGCCGTGCTACCGCTGCGGCACCCCGATCCGCTGGAACGACCAGCACGAGCGCGTCTCCTACTGGTGCCCGGGCTGCCAGTCCGGTCCCGGGCCCGGCGAACCGCCCGTGCCCCCCGGTGTCCGCGGCCTGACCGGCCCGCGCCCGTGATCCGGCGTCACCCGGCGGTGTCCCGGCCACGGCGCTGCGTCCACCGGCTCAGCCACCGCTCGGCCCACTCGTGGACCAGGCACCCCGGCCACTGCTTCGCCCAGGAGTGGTCCGCCCGGCGGGACCCGCCCCGGCTCGGTGCCGAGGCCACATGCACGGGCAGGAGACTCAGCCCCCAGCCGCTCGCCGCCATGGCCGCCTCGACGGGTCCCGACTGCTCGGGCACCAGTGCCAGGCGCAGCACCGCCCACCACCACAGCCCGCCCATCACCAGCGCGAACGCCAGCGACGGGACCCGTCCGCGTATCATGGCCGCCTCCTCCGGTCGACGCTAGACCGGCACGATCACCCGGCGGGAGGGCGTACCGGAGCGCCGAGGGCACGCTCAGGAGTCCCGAACCACCCCGGACGCAACGCACGCACCCCTCGTCCCTTACGCGCTTTCCGCGGTGAACATCCACGCGTGCTTCTCGAGGTCGGCGGTCAGCCCGATCAGCAGGTCCTGGGTCACGGGGTCCGGCTCGTCGGTGGCCTGGATCCGGTCCCGCATCCTCGTGATCACCGCGCCGAGCGCCTCCACCATGATCTGTACGGCGTCGCCGTCCTTGATCCATCCCTCCGGCACCGTGCCGATGGCGCTGCCCGCGGCAACGGTCCTGGCACGGCCGTCGGGGGTGACACCCAGCGCCGAGGCCCGCTCCGCGACGGTGTCGGAGTGCTGGCGGGCACTGGTCACCACCTCGTCGAGCTGCAGGTGGATGGAGCGGAACCGGGGGCCGACCACGTTCCAGTGCACCTGCTTGGCGACCAGGGACAGGTCGACCAGGTCCACGAGTGCGCCTTGCAGCGCTTCGCCGACCACCTTCAGGTCGGCGTCGGAGAGAGAGCTCTTGACGACATTCATCCGAATCCTCCATTCCGTGCGCGCGCTGTCGATCGGTCGCGCGCACGTCCACGATGGCACATTGGACCTAAAACGGGCATTCGGGGTAAGCGAAAGCCCCGGTCGGCCATTCGGGTACCCGACCGGGGCTCGCCCCAAAACGTGAGCTCGGAACTGAGCTCGGAATCCGGTGTCGCGCGGGCTCGGCACATCAGCCCGGCCCCCACCGCGCGGGGACCGGATCAGGCGGCGACGACGTCCACCGCCTCCGCGGGTGCCTTGATGGTCACCCGCTCCGTCGGCACACCTGCCACCGACGTCACGGACACGGAATTGAGCATCGGGCGCACTGGCGCGGGCACCGGCTCACTCGCCGCTGCCGACTCGGCCAGCTCCGCCAGCGAGAGCTCGTCGCTCACTTCGCGCATGAGCTCGGACATCCGTACGTCAAGCGCGTCGCAGATCGCGGAGAGCAGCTCGGAGGAAGCCTCCTTCTGCCCCCGCTCCACCTCGGAGAGATAGCCGAGCGAGACTCGGGCGGACGAGGAGACTTCGCGCAGAGTACGGCCCTGGCGCTGGCGCTGCCGACGCAGCACGTCACCCAACAGGCGACGGAGCAGAATCATCGGTGGCTCCCTCCTCGGACCGCGTAGCCGCATCCTTCACGCCCCACCGTACCGCCTCGCGCTGCGGCCGTGCGGGGAGCGATGTCGTGTTCACTCAGGGCTGCAAACATCAAGTCCCCCCGTTCTGTTCCGTATCCTGTGCCCGCGCGTTGTCCGGGAGTTCGGCCGCGAGCAGGTCCAGCACGCTCCGTACACTCTCCTTACGAATTTCCGCGCGGTCGCCGTTCAATCTCAGGGCGCCCACTTTGCCCGTGCCGACGGGTTCGCCGCCCGGTCCGCACACGGCCACGTACACCGTCCCGACCGGCTGCCCGTCCTGCGGCTCGGGCCCGGCGACACCGGTGGTCGCGATCCCCCAGTCCGCCCCGAGCCGGTCCCGCACCCCCGCCGCCATCTGCAGCGCGACATCGGGATCGACCGCTCCGCGCTCCGCCAGCAAGGTCCCGTCGACCCCCAGCAGGTCACGCTTGAGGGCCGTCGCGTAGGCCGTCACCGATCCGCGGAAGGACCGCGAGGCACCGGGTACGGAGGTGAGCTCGGCGGCCACCAGGCCACCGGTCAGGGACTCGGCGACCGCGAGCGTCTGTGCACGCTGCGCGAGCAGCTCCAGCACACGCGCCGCCGGGTTCACCGCTCCGGCTCCCCGCCCGGCCCGGCGGTGGCGGCCCGCGCGGCCTGCTCCGCCGCCATCGCCCGCTCGGCCGCCCGCTGCGCCGCCAGTCCCCTGCGCCGCAGCACCACGGCCTGGCGCACGTAGTCCAGGCCGGTGACCACCGTCAGCACCACCGCCACCGCCATCACCCAGAAGCGCAGGGTGGCGAGCGGCCCGGTCAGCGCCAGCACGTACATCCCGACCGCGGTGCCCTGCGCCAGCGTCTTCAGCTTGCCGCCCCGGCTGGCCGGGATGACCCCGTGCCGGATCACCCAGAACCGCATCAGGGTGATGCCGAGCTCGCGGAACAGGATCACCCCGGTGACCCACCAGGGCAGGTCGCCGAGCGCCGACAGGCAGATCAGCCCGGCCGCCATGATCGCTTTGTCGGCGATCGGGTCGGCGATCTTCCCGAAGTCGGTGACCAGGTTGTAGGCGCGGGCCAGGTGGCCGTCGAAGATGTCGGTGATCATGGCGACGGCGAACGCCGCCCACGCCCACGCCCGCCAGGCCGGGTCGTAGCCGCCGTCCTGGAGCAACAGCATCACGAACCCCGGCACGAGCACCAGCCGCAGCATCGTGAGGATGTTGGCGATGTTCCACAGGCTGGCCTGGTTGACGGCAGCGGCGCCCAGCTTGCCGCCGGGCGCCGGCCTTCCCGTACCGCCCGCCGCGGATGCCGGGACTCCGGTCATCTGCCCGCCTCCTCAAGGAACTGAGCGACCAGGTCGACGCCTTCCGTACCCACCACCTTGGCCGTGACCATCCGGCCCGGAGTCAGGCCGTCGCCGCTGGTGAAGACCACCTGGCCGTCGGTCTCGGGCGCCTGGTGCGCGGCCCGGCCGACGGCTCCGTCCCCGTCCGGCGACTCGTCGACCGACTCGACCAGTACCTCCATGGTCTCGCCCAGCCGCTCCTCCGCACGCTGGGCGGTCAGCTCCTCGGCGAGCCGCGACAGGTGCGCCAGACGCTCGTCGACGACGTCCTGGGCCAGCTTGTTCCCGTACGTGGCGGCTTCCGTGCCGTCCTCGTCCGAGTAGCCGAAGACGCCGATGGCGTCGAGCCGGGCGTGTGTGAGGAAGCGTTCCAGCTCGGCGAAGTCCTCCTCGGTCTCGCCGGGGAAGCCGACGATGAAGTTGGACCGCACACCGGCCTGCGGCGCCTTGCCGCGAATGGTGTCCAGCAGTTCCAGGAACCGGTCGGTGTCCCCGAAGCGCCGCATCGAGCGCAGCACGGCCGGCGCCGAGTGCTGGAAGGACAGGTCGAAGTACGGCGCGACCTTCTCGGTGGAGGTCAGTACGTCGATGAGCCCGGGCCGCATCTCGGCGGGCTGGAGGTAGCTGACCCGGACGCGCTCGATGCCGTCGACCTGCGCCAGCTCGGGCAGCAGGGTCTCGAGGAGCCGGATGTCGCCGAGGTCCTTGCCGTAGGAGGTGTTGTTCTCGGAGACCAGCATGATCTCCTTCACGCCCTGCTCGGCGAGCCAGCGGGTCTCGCCCAGGACGTCGCTGGGCCGCCGCGAGATGAAGGAGCCGCGGAAGGAGGGAATGGCGCAGAAGGAGCAGCGGCGGTCGCAGCCGGAGGCGAGCTTCACCGAGGCCACCGGGCTGGTGTCGAGCCGGCGGCGCAGCGGGGCGCGGGGCCCGGACGCCGGGGCGAGGCCCTCGGGGAGGTCCTCCGCGGGCTCCTGCCCGGCGCCGTGCCCGGGCAGGGCCACGTCCGCGACGGCCCGCTGGCGCTCGACCGGGCTCAGCGGCAGCAGCTTGCGCCGGTCGCGCGGGGTGTGCGCGGCGTGGCCGCCACCGCTGAGGATGGTCTGGAGCCGGTCGGAGATGTCGGCGTAGTCGTCGAAGCCGAGCACGCCGTCGGCCTCGGGCAGCGCCTCGGCGAGTTCCTTGCCGTACCGCTCGGCCATGCAGCCGACGGCGACGACGGCCTGGGTCCTGCCGTGGTCCTTGAGGTCGTTGGCTTCCAGCAGGGCGTCGACGGAGTCCTTCTTGGCGGCCTCGACGAAGCCACAGGTGTTGACGACGGCGACATCCGCGGCGGCGGCGTCCTCGACGAGCTCCCAGCCGTCCGCTGCCAAGCGGCCTGCGAGCTCCTCCGAGTCCACCTCGTTACGGGCGCAGCCAAGAGTGACAAGGGCGACGGTACGGCGTTCGGGCATGGACTCAAGACTACTTCGTCCCAGCCGCGCCCCCGCCGCTCAGGGTCGCCCCCACCATGCCCGCCGGGCGCCCGCTCCCCCGCCTCAGCCGATCTCGGGGTCGCCCTTGGTGTAGGACAGCCGCTCCACCTGGCCGTCCTCGAACTCGTCCGCGACCTTCTTGCCGTTCACGAACAGCTCGATCGCCCCGGCGTTGCCCAGGATCAGGTCGAGCCGCTCGCCGTCCTGGAAGGTCTTGGAGTCGCCCTTGAGGAGCAGCCCGTCGAACAGCAGCTTGCCGTCGCCGGCCTTCGCCGAGATCCAGCTCTTGTCCTCGGTGGCGGTCAGCTTGACGGTCACCTTGTCCTTGGGGGCGGCCGCGATGGCGCTCTCCGCCGGGGCGGGCGGCTGACCGGCCGGCTTGGGCCGGACCGGCTTCGGGCTGGGCTTCTGGGCGGGCGCCGGGCCCTCGGCCACCTGGCTGGTCCGCGTACCGCCGTCGCCGCCGCCGTTGAACATGGTGAAGCCGACGAACGCCACCACGGCGACGATCGCCGCGACCATGGCGGCGGTCCAGTTCGGGCGCCGGCGGTCCGGGCGGATACGTTCCGCCTCGAACAGCGGCGCGGTGGGTGTGGGCGCGGGACGGCCGCCGTGGTCCGCGTCGTACCGGTCCACCAGCGCGGTGGGATCGAGTCCGACGGCGCGCGCCAGCGTGCGGATGTGCCCGCGGGCGTACACGTCGCCGCCGCACCGCGAGTAGTCGTCGTTCTCGATGGCGTGGACGATCGGGATGCGCACCCGGGTGGAGGTGCTGACCTCCTCGACGCTCAGTCCGGCGTCGATGCGGGCCTGCTGGAGCAGGCGGCCGATCGAGGGACGGTCGTCCGTCCGGTCGTCGGGGCGGTCGTCCTGCGGGGTCGAAGGCCGGTCGTCTTCGGGGGAGTTGCCGATGGACACGAGGGCGCCTTTCGAGCGTGTAACCACCTGCTGGAGGTTCAGTCTATGGGTGGTACGAAAGGGTGGAGCAACCGGGCGGACGCAGTTTGTACGCCATCGGAATGGCCGGGCGCCCCGGAGGACGGGACCTTCGGGGTCCGCCCCTTCCTCCAACTGGACGTATGACCGCTGGAAACGGTTGCCCGTCATTCCTTACGAGTGAGACCGGGCCGACGTCACGACGCCTCACGAGTCCGTCTCCCCACGGATGACCGCCAGCACTCCATCCAGCTCATCGGGTTTGACCAGCACGTCACGCGCCTTGGAGCCCTCACTGGGACCGACGATGTTCCTCGACTCCATCAGGTCCATCAGCCGTCCGGCCTTCGCGAAACCGACGCGCAGCTTGCGCTGGAGCATCGACGTCGAGCCGAACTGGGTGGAGACGACCAGCTCGGCGGCCTGGCAGAGCAGGTCCAGGTCGTCGCCGATCTCCTCGTCGATCTCCTTCTTCTGCTTCGAACCGACCGTGACGTCGTCGCGGAAGACCGGCGCCATCTGCTCCTTGCAGTGCCGGACGACCGCCGCGACCTCGTCCTCGGTGACGAAGGCGCCCTGCATACGGGTGGGCTTGTTCGCGCCCATGGGCAGGAACAGGCCGTCGCCCTTGCCGATCAGCTTCTCGGCGCCCGGCTGGTCCAGGATGACCCGGCTGTCGGCGAGCGACGAGGTCGCGAAGGCCAGCCGGGAGGGGACGTTCGCCTTGATCAGACCGGTGACGACGTCCACCGACGGCCGCTGGGTCGCGAGCACCAGATGGATGCCGGCGGCCCGGGCCAGCTGGGTGATGCGGACGATGGCGTCCTCGACGTCGCGCGGCGCCACCATCATCAGGTCCGCCAGCTCGTCCACGATGACCAGGAGGTACGGGTAGGGCTGGAGCTCCCGCTCGCTGCCCTCCGGCGGCTTGACCTTGCCGGCCCGCACGGCGGCGTTGAAGTCGTCGATGTGGCGGTATCCGTACGCCGCGAGGTCGTCGTAGCGCAGGTCCATCTCCCGCACCACCCACTGGAGCGCCTCGGCGGCCTTCTTGGGGTTGGTGATGATCGGGGTGATCAGGTGCGGGATGCCCTCGTAAGCGGTGAGCTCGACCCGCTTGGGGTCGACCAGCACCATCCGTACGTCCTCGGGGGTGGCTCTTATCATCACCGAGGTGATCAGGCAGTTGATGCAGGACGACTTGCCGGACCCGGTGGCGCCCGCGACCAGGACGTGCGGCATCTTCGCCAGGTTGGCCATCACATAGCCGCCCTCGACGTCCTTGCCGAGCGCGACCAGCATGGGGTGCTCGTCGCCCGCGGCGTCCGCGAGCCGCAGCACGTCGCCGAGCTTGACCATTTCCCGGTCGGTGTTGGGGATCTCGATGCCGACGGCGGACTTGCCGGGGATCGGCGAGATGATCCGCACGTCCGGGCTGGCGACGGCGTACGCGATGTTCTTGGTCAGCGCGGTGATCCGCTCGACCTTCACGGCCGGGCCGAGCTCGACCTCGTACCGGGTGACCGTCGGGCCGCGGGTGAAGCCGGTGACGGCGGCGTCGACCTTGAACTCGGCGAAGACGTTGGTCAGCGATGCGACGATCGCGTCGTTGGCCGCGCTGCGGGTCTTGCCGGGGCCGCCGCGCTCCAGCAGGTCCAGCGACGGCAGCGCGTAGGTGATGTCCCCGGCGAGCTGGAGCTGCTCGGCGCGCGGCGGCAGCGCCTCGGTCTCCTCGTGCCGGGGAACCGGCTTGGTCAGGTCGGGTACGACCCCTGCCCGCGGGGCCTGCCGCCCGGCCCGGTCCGGGGCCGGGTCCGTGGCCCGGTCACGCGCCTGGGGCGCGGTCACGGGCGCGGCGGGCCCGGCGGCCGGCTGACGGTCCGCCGACACGTCCCGCGTCAGGTCGGCGACGAGCGGCGAGGGCGGCATGCCGTTGAGGACGGCGCCGTCCAGGTCCGCGGCGGCCGCCGCCGCGATGTCCACGGCGTCCATCGGGCGCTCGAAGTCCGGCCCGGTCCGCGCGGCGCCCGCCCGCGGCCGCCGGCGCCTGGTGGGCGCCTGC
>NZ_JBFAGV010000049.1:0-28200 GCF_040653855.1 Streptomyces sp. NPDC050856
GGAGACCGGCGGAGTGTGCGGCTCGCCGTCCAGCACGACGAAGACGTTGGAGCCGGTGCCCTCGCACAGCCGGCCGGCGGTGTTGGCGAAGAGGGTGCGAAGACCCCGAAGGCCTGGCCGCGTTCTGGGGCACGCTCCTCGGGCGCCCGGTCACGGCACGCATGGGCCCGTACGTCTGGCTCGCCCGGGACGGCGGACCGGGGATGGGCTTCCAGCGGGTCGGCGGGCCCCGGGCCGGCAAGAACCGGGTCCACTTCGACCTGGCCTCGCCGGATCCGGCCGCCGAGCGGCAGCGGATCGAGGCGCTGGGCGGCCGTTTCCTCCCGCAGTACGCGGAGGGCGGCTTCCTGGTCATGGCCGACCCGGAGGGCAACGAGTTCTGCGTCATCCCCGAGGGGCCGTTCGAGCTGGACGACGACGGGCGCGCGAACTACCTCGACCGGCGCCCGTGACCGGCGGGGCGGGCCACCGGGAACCCGGCCGGCTCCCGGCCGCGCCCCCGCTTCCCGGTCCGGCCCGCGCGCCCCGTCACCCGCCCGCCGTCCCGGACCCCCGGTCCGCCGTGTCGGCCGGGGACAGGGTCGCGAGAGCCGCCGCCGGATCGTGTTCCGGCGGGCCGGCGGGGGACCAGCGGCCGCCCTCCTTGCGGTAGGGCCACCAGCGGCCGTCGCCGCCCAGCCGCAGTTGCACGTCCGTACCCGCTGCCGTCCAGCGCCCGGGGCCGGCCGCGCGCAGCGGCGGCCGCTCGCCGTCCTCCCAGGCTCCGGCGAGCTGTGCCCGGGCCCTGGCGGACGAGTCGGCGTCGGGGAGCGCCCCGTCCTCCAGCACCGCGAGCCCTTCCGCACCGCCCAGCCGCCAGGCGCGGACGGCCAGGTCCAGGTCCGCGCGGCGCCGGCCGGTCCCGGCGGCGAGCCGGCCGGTGATCTTCGACGGCGGGCCGGCGTCGGCGGCCAGCCGTACGGCGTCCTGGGCGGCCGTCAGCCCGGCCGCCACGGGCCGCTGTCCGTGCCCGGGGCCGACCGCGTCGGCCAGCATCCGGTACGCCCGGGCCGCCGCGTCGGCCGCCAGCAGTTCCAGCGCCGCCGGGTCCACGTCCGGCCCGGGCGGGGTCTCGGAATCCAGGGCGGGCGGCTCGCCCGGCCGTTCGGGCAGCGGGGGAGGGGCGGGCAGCGGCGGCAGGATGTCCCGTGCGGCGAACGCCTCGTCCGCCCGTACGCCCTGGGACGCGCCGGCCGCCGGCCCGTCCTGTGCCCGGGCTGCTCCCGCCGCCCGCCCGGCGCTCCGTATCTGCAACTCGTCCAGGAGCCGCCGCTCCCCGCGCCCCCGCACCAGCAGCAGCACGAACGGGTCCTCGTCCAGGAGCCGCGCCACCTGGTAGCAGAGCGCGGCCGTGTGGGGGCAGTGGTCCCAGGCGTCACAGGTGCACTCCGGGTCCAGGTCGCCGATGCCCGGCAGGAGGTCCACCCCGGCCGCCGCCGCGTCCTCCACCAGATGCGGCGGCATCTCCCGGTCCAGGAGCGCCGCGATGTGGCCGGCCCGGTCCGCCGCCATGTCGAGCAGCCGGTCCCACTCCTCGTCCGACAGCTCCTGCAACAGCACGTCGCTGCGCCACGCCGTACCGTCCGGGTCCTTCACCACGGCGGTGATCCGGCCGGGCCGTACCGACACCGCGCCCACCGCCCCGGCGCGCGCCTGCCGGCGGCCCCGCCGCAGCTGAGCGCCGTCCAGGGCCGTGTCCTCCAGGGCCTTCAGCCACGCCCGGCCCCACCAGGTCCGTGCGAAGCCCTGCCCGCGCGCGGGCGCGAGGGCGTCGAAGGTCCGCTCGCCGTCGTCCTTGCTCATCGTCCGCTCCCTCGCACGCCCCGCAGCCGGACCAGTTCCGCCAGCTCCGCGTCAGTCAGTTCGGTCAGTTCGGCGGGCGCGGCGCCGCGCGCGCCGAGCACCGCGTCCGCCAGCTCCTGCTTGCGTTCCAGCATCGCGGCGATGCGGTCCTCGACGGTGCCCTCCGCGATCAGCCGGTGCACCTGTACCGGCTGGGTCTGGCCGATCCGGTACGCACGGTCGGTGGCCTGCGCCTCGACGGCCGGATTCCACCAGCGGTCGTAGTGCACCACATGACCGGCGCGGGTGAGGTTGAGCCCGGTGCCGGCCGCCTTCAACGACAGCAGGAAGACCGGGATGTCCCCGTTCTGGAAGCGGGCCACCATCGCCTCCCGCTCGGCGACCGGAGTGCCGCCGTGCAGGAGCTGCGTGCGCACCCCGCGTGCCGTCAGGTGCCGCTCCAGCAGCCGCGCCATGGCCACGTACTGGGTGAACACCAGCACGCTCGCCTCCTCGGCGAGCATGGTGTCGAGCAGCTCGTCCAGCAGCTCCAGCTTCCCCGACCGGCCCCCGGTGCGGGGCCGGTCCTCCTTGAGGTACTGGGCCGGGTGGTTGCAGATCTGCTTGAGCGAGGTCAGCAGCGTGACCACCAGGCCGCGCCGTTCCATGCCGTCCGCCCGCGCGATCGCGTCCAGGGTCTCGCGCACCACCGCCTCGTACAGCCCGGCCTGCTCCGCGGTGAGTGACACCGCCCGGTCCGTCTCGGTCTTCGGCGGCAGTTCCGGGGCGATGCCGGGGTCCGACTTGCGGCGGCGCAGCAGGAACGGGCGGACCAGCGCGGTCAGCCGCTCGGCGGCGGCCGGGTCCCCGCCCCCCTCCACGGCCCGCGCGTACCGGCGGCGGAACGTCCCCAGGCGCCCCAGCAGGCCCGGAGTGGCCCAGTCGAGGATCGCCCACAGTTCGGAGAGGTTGTTCTCCACCGGTGTGCCGGTCAGCGCCACCCGCGCCTTGGCCCCGATGGCGCGCAACTGCCGGGCGGTGGCCGAGTACGGGTTCTTGACGTGCTGTGCCTCATCGGTGACGACCATGCCCCAGGGCACCTGGGCGAGCCGAGCCGCGTCGAGCCGCATGGTGCCGTACGTGGTGAGCACGAACTCCCCGGCCGCCAGGTCCGCCAGCTCGCGCCCGGTGCCGTGGAAGCGGCGCACCGGTGTGCCGGGGGCGAACCTCTCGATCTCCCGCTGCCAGTTGCCCATCAGGGACGTCGGGCAGACCACCAGCGTGGGGCCGGCGGCGGACTCGTCGGTCTGCCGGTGCAGGTGGAGCGCGATCAGGGTGATCGTCTTGCCCAGGCCCATGTCGTCGGCGAGGCAGGCGCCCAGTCCGAGCGAGGTCATCCGGTGCAGCCAGTTGAGGCCGCGAAGCTGGTAGTCGCGCAGGGTGGCGGCGAGCGCGGCCGGCTGTGCGAGCTCCGCGGGGCCGCCCTCCGGGTCGGCGAGCCGCTCCCGCAGGGCCCGCAGCCACCCGGTGGCCTGTACGTCGACCGTGGTGCCGTCCACCTCGGTGGTGCCGGCCAGCACGGCTCCCAGGGCGTCGACCGGGGTGACCGCGCGGTCCTCGCGGTCGCGGGCGCGCCGGACCTCCTCCGGGTCGACCAGGACCCATTGGTCGCGCAGCCGCACCACGGGCCGGCCGGCCTCGGCCAGCCGGTCCAGTTCGGCGCGGCTGAGTTCCTGGCCGCCGAGCGCGAAGTGCCAGTCGAAGGCGAGCACGGCATCGGCGGAGAGGAACGAGGGCACGCCGGAGGCAGCCCCGCCGGAGCGGGTTCCCCCGGAGACGCCCCTGCCGGACGCGTCCTCGTCCGTCGCGCCCAGCCGCGGCCCGGCCCCGTTCCCCGCGTCCCCGTCCGCCGGGTGCCCGTGAGGTCCGTCCCCGCGTGCCGTGTTCCGGCGCGGTACCCGCGCGTCCGGCGGGCCGATCACCGCCCGGACGGTCAGGGTGCGGGCCAACCGCTTGGGCCAGTGCACCTGTACGCCGGCCGCCGCCAGCGCCCGCGCGGCTTCACCCAGCAGCTCGGCGACCTCCTCGTCCACCAGGTCAACGGCGTCCGGCACGGCGGCCGACAGCAGCGGGGTCAGCGTCGGCCAGGCGCGGGCGGCGCGGCGCAGGGCGAGCAGCGCGTCCATCCGGGCGCCGGCGCCGAATCCGGCCCCGGCCGCGTCCGACCACACATCGGCGGCGTCGGCGACCAGCGCCGGGTCGCCGACACCGTGCATCTGGAGGACGGCGCGGAAGGAGGGCGCCTCGGCGGCCCCGTCCCCGTCGATTCCGGCCGCCTCGACGCGCAGCGAGAGCCGTACGCCCGCGTCATGGCCGGCGGCGATGTCGGCCGCCCAGGCCCGCAGGCCGGGAACCCGCAGCGGCCGGTGTGCCGCGAACGCCTCCCCGCCCGCCGCGAGCGGCGCCGCCGGGGTGCGCGGCAACCCGTCGACGACCGCGTCCAGATAGGACCGCAGCAGCGGTTCCGGATCCGGCAGCAGGACGGTGCCGTCCGGTGCCGCGCCGACCGGCACCGCGTGGGCGGCCGGCGGCATGGACGCGGCCAGCGTGCGCAGCCGCTCCAGGTCCTCGGGGCCGAGCGGCCCGGCGCGCCAGGCGTCGTGGTCGGTGGCGGTCAGACCGGGCAACAGCAGTCCCCGGGCGGCGAGTTGCAGGGCGAGCAGCGTCGCCGCGCCCCAGAACGCCGCCGACGGGGAGGCGCCCGGGAGGACGCGGGCCCTGGTGAGCACGGGCAGGGCGTCCCGCACGGGGACCAGCAGCGCGGACACGGAACGGGGGCGCGCGTCGTCCCCGACGACGGTCAGCTCCTCGACGGAGCCGGCCGCACAGCCGCCGGAGGCGGGAGGCGGCCGCAGGTCACCACCGTCCCCGCCGGGCGCCAGGAAGGCGACGCGTCCGGTGCGGGCGGGGTCGCCCGGCAGGAAGAGCGCGGGACAGTCGGAAAGCCGGGAGACATCGGGAAGCTCGAAGAGTGGTGCCGGGGGAAGCCTGTGCACAGCGCTGACGCTCTCCTCAAATTTGACTAGTGGGCCCGGAGTCGCCGAGGGTACCGGAACCGCCGCCCGTGCGAGGGGCTGCCGGCTGTGAGGTGTCTCACCAGGCGCTACAGGTGAGGGCAGCACCACCCCGGTACTCTGGAAAGCACCCTCCCGATTCCGGGTGGTGGTGCCATGGCTCTGGGCGATCGCTCATCCGTACGTTCAACAGGTCGGCGCACGTCTGCGCCCCAGGACCTCACCATCGGAGATGCGATGCCCCAGGCCACCCCTGTCCTCGAAGCGACCGCGCCCCCTCCCGCGCGCACCACCGGGAGCGAGTTCTCGCCCCTGCTGCGCACGATCAAGGAGCAGGGCCTGCTGAAGCGGCGCACCGGCTGGTACGCCTTCGGCATCAGCAGCAACCTGCTCGCCCTCGGCGCCGTCGCCGCCGGCCTGGTGCTCTTCGGGCACTCCTGGTGGGCCCTGCTGCTCGCCGTGCCACTGGCGGTCCTCTCCGCGCGTGCCGCCTTCTACGGCCACGACGCCGGCCACTCCCAGATCAGCGCGGACAAGCGCAGGAACCGCCTCATACAGTTGCTCCACGCCAACCTGCTGCTCGGCATGAGCCAGGAGTGGTGGAACGACAAGCACAACCGCCACCACGCCAACCCCAACCACGAGGAGAAGGACCCCGACGTGGCGCCGGACGTCCTCGTCTTCTCCGAGCACCAGACAGCGGGCCGCACCGGCGTCCAGGCATGGCTGGCCCGCCACCAGGCCTGGATGTTCTTCCCGCTGACCACCTTGGAAGGGCTTGCCCTCAAGGTGTACGGCTTCCAGGCGCTCCTCTCCAAGGACGGACCGCGCCAGACGCCGCGCGAGCGCGCGGTCGAGGGCGGTCTGCTCCTCGCCCATGTCGCCGGCTACGCGGCCCTGCTGCTGAGCACCATGTCCCTGGGCCAGGCCGTCGTCTTCGCGCTCATCCACCAGATGCTGCTCGGAGTCCACCTCGGCATGGCCTTCGCGCCCAACCACAAGGGCATGGAGGTGCCCGACCCGGACGGCGAGCCCTGGGGCCATCTGCGGCGCCAGGTCCTCACCTCGCGCAACATCCGCGGAAGCGCCCTGGTCGACTGGTTCCTGGGCGGGCTCAACTACCAGATCGAGCACCACCTCTTCCCCAGCATGCCGCGGCCCCACCTCAGGCTCGCCCAGCCCGCGGTGCGCGGCCACTGCCGCGCCCTGGGCGTCTCCTACACGGAGACCGGCCTGATCGAGTCGTACCGCCAGGCGCTGGGCCACCTGCACAAGGTCGGCGCGCCCCTCCGTACGGCGTGAGGGGTACGGCCTGAGGGCAGGAACCCCGTGGCCCGGCCGAGCGTTGCTGAAAGCAGGAGCGGTCACGGCCGCGGAGGGAGGCATCCGAGATGTCGACACGAACGAGGATCGTCATCGGGGGAGTGGCCGTGGGCCTGCTCCTGATGCCGCTGATCGGGTTCTGGCTGTCCCTGCTGGTGGTGCTCGGCGTACCCGCCGTGGCCTATCTGGCCCTGGATCCGAGTCAGCGCCGCAGGCTGCGCCGCGTCACGCGCAAGGAGCTCGGGCGCTGACCCGGCGGTCCGGCCCCGGCGCCCGTGCCACCCGGAGCGAGGCGGACCACCTGGTCTGAGCTCGGCGTACCGGGGTACGCGGGTCGGTGTCCGGAGGGAGACACCATGGACGACAAGAGGCTGGAAGGCCCCGGAGAGGGCCAGGGCATTCCCAGGGACCTGCCCGACGAGCAGGCGGGGGACGGCCCCGACCACTGGGACCCCGAGGTTTCCGAGACGCCCGAGGAGGCGCCGGAGGGCACCGGCTCGGAGGCGCCCGCTCCCGGCGAGCCCGCCGACTGAACGGTCAGGCGGGGCGGGCCGCCATCGCGTCCAGCGCCGCCAGCAGGGCCGGCAGGTGGGGTCCACGTCCGACGGGCAGCACCTCGCCGGGCCGGTCGTCCAGCAGGACGAAGGCGATGTCGTCGGTCCTGGCCACCAGCGACCAGCCGGGCCCGTCCGCCCGCAGCGTCCGGGCGCCGTCGGGCGCGAAACCGGAGCGCACCCGCCCCGGCGGAGGGGGCGTCTCCAGGTACCCGCCGACCTCGCGCAGCACCCGCCGCACCGACGCGCGCCGATCGTCGCCCGGGAGCGCCGGGGCGTCCGGGAGCGCCAGGGCGTCCGGGAGGCCCGAAGCGGCCGGACCGTCCACCCCGGTGGTACCCGGCGGCGGCTCGGGTGGCGCGAAGTCGCTCGCGTCGAGCTGGTCGCGCCAGGCCGCCCAGCGGAGTGCGATCTCGTCGGCGCCCATCCGCCGCTGAGCCGGACCCCAGACGCCGGTGTCCGGGGGTGTCAGCGGTCCCGGGTTCCCGGGGGCCGTCTCCGGGTCGTGCGGCTCGGGCAGGCCCGGCGCGGCCACCGCGAGGGCCAGCGGCCAGCCGGGCAGCGCCACGGCCACGCCGCGCTCGTCGGGGGACAGGTCGTGCTCCATGCCGCAGTCCCAGGCCGCGATCGCCACCGCGACCAGGGACACGTCGTCCACCACCACCGTCCAGCGGGCACCCTTCCCGTCCTGCCCCAGCACCAGACCGTATCCGCCCGGGTACGGCTCCAGGCCCAGCGCCGCACAGGCCTGCGGATAGTCGTCCCCCAGCGCGCTCGGGAACTGGGCCGGTGTCAGCAGTACGGCGGTGAGCACGTACAGGGCGTCGTCCGCCGCGCCACCAGGACCCCCGAGGCCAACTCGGCCGTCGATCCCGCCCGAACCGCCCACCGCGACCACCCGCCCCTCCAACGTCCCCCGGCACCGTTCGTCGGCGCACCTTAACCAGCGAGTAACCCGGACGTCGAGAGGCCGGCGCCCGCGCTCCGCCCGGCTGCGGGACGGGGGACGGATCGCGGCTGGGGGCAAGGGCCCGCCGAGGAGCGGCGGGCGGCGCCCGCTCGGCGCCGGCCACCGCCCCGACCCGTACGGCGACGTCAGCCGGCCGGCAGGCCGAGGAGACTGCGGGCGACCGTCTGGGGGGACTCGTCCCGCTCGCGGGCAAGGGCGATGACCGCCCGGCAGGCCAGTTCGCTCACCCCGAAGGACAGGGCCTCCGGCGACACCCAGCCGGCCGCCTCGTCGCCGCGTTCCTGGTCGTCCTCCGCGCAGGCGGCCACATGGACGGCGGCGGCCTCGAACAGGTTGTGCCGCCGGGCGTCCGTCCCGTCCGCCCGGGTGCCCCCTGCCTCCGCCCCCGGTCCCGGCGTACGAAGGCCGAACAACGTACGGAATCTGCTCAACACCGGTCCCACCGTCCCTCCTTCCCCCGGCCCGGCGGTGTGCCGCCGGGCCGCCGTCTCCGAAGACGCTCGCGTGCCCGGACGTGCTTCCCGAGCCCGTCCACCATCTCCGTGTCCGTGCCCGTCTCCCACGCGAGAGCGTGTCTCTCCAACGTAGAGCGTGCCCCGCCACGGCAGAAGGGCGTCACCCCCGGCGATCGCCCCGGCCCGACGCCCGGTCCCGGCGGACGGCGAGAGCCAGGAAGCGGTCGTCCTCGTCCACGTAGGAGACCAGGCGCCAGCCCGCACCGGCCAGCAGAGGGCGCAGACGCGGTTCGGCGCGCGGATCGTCCCCGGTGACCTGCCGCCCGTGCCGTGCGGCGAGGGCGGCCCGTCCGATCGGATGGAACAGCGCCAGGCGCCCACCGGGGCGTACCACGCGTGCCAGCTCCCGCAGACCGTCGGCGGGGCGCGGCAGGTGGGAGACGAGCCCGGCCGCGAACGCCGCGTCCAGTACGCCGTCACGCAGCGGAAGCCGCGCCACATCGGCGAGGAGGAACGCGCCGTCGGCGTCACGACCGGCCCGGACCGCCTCCGTGATCATCGCGGCCGTCAGGTCCACGCCCACCACCGCGCCCTGGGCGCCCACGGCCCCGCGCAGCGGCGGCACAGCGCGGCCGGTACCACAGCCCGCGTCGAGCACCCGGTCGCCCGGGCGCAGCCGCAGCTCGGCGACGGCCCGGGCGTACGCCGGCCCGTCGTCCGGGAACCGCGTGTCCCAGCCCGCCGCCCGGGCACTGAAGAACTCCTGCACATCCGCGTGATCGTCGGCCATACGCCCATGGTCCCGCACCTGTCCAGGGCCGCTGCCGCAGCACGTGCCCCGCCGTGCGGGCCCGGCCGGGCCGACCCGCCGGTCCCCCCGGGAATCCGTCGCTCTCGATCCTTGCCCGTACAAGCCCTGCCGATGCGAGCTCCGCCGGTACGAGCTCTGCCCGTACGAGCGGTTCGCCCGGCACAGGGTGTGTGCCCCTGCACCCCGCCCTCAGGCCGATCAACGGGCGGCTCGATCAACGGGCGGCGATTCCGGTCGCCCGGGGGCACAACCGCCCCGGATCCTCGCCCGGTTGCGCCTGGCGGCGCGGGGTCGCCCGGTGAAGAGGGCGGGCTTCGCCCCGGTACGACGGCGGCCGTTTCGCGCGTGCCCGCCGGGAGGAACGCCCGCACTGCTCCTCCGCCATGCTCGCCGGGTCCGCGCCCCGAGGTCCCCCTGTGTCCGGTGCGATGTGGGGCCGCTTGCCCTGCCCACCACAGTGCGCAAGGCTTACCGGGAGACACACCACACGGGGCAAAACGGGGTACCTGAAACGGGGAGGACTGACCGGACATGGCTCTGGACAAGGAACTCGACTGGTTGCTGGACGACTTGACCAAGCGCATCCAGCACATTCGGCACGCGTTGGTGCTCTCCAACGACGGGCTGGTCACGGGCGCCAGCAGCGAACTGGCGCGTGAGGACGCGGAGCACCTCGCCGCCGTCTCCTCGGGTCTGCACAGCCTGGCCCGGGGGGCGGGGCGGCACTTCCGGGCCGGAAGGGCCCGGCAGACGATGGTCGAGTTCGACGACGCGCTGCTCTTCGTCACCGCGGCCGGCGAGGGCAGTTGCCTGTGCGTGCTGAGCGCGGCCGAGGCCGACATCGGTCAGGTCGCCTATGAGATGACGCTGCTGGTGAACCGGGTCGGCGAGCATCTGGGGGTGGCGGCGAGGCAGCCGGGGGGCGGCGCCGCACTCACCGACCGCTGACCGCGTCCGCACGGCCGACCGCGTCCGCACCGCTGACCGCGTCCGCACGGCCGTCCCCCGTCCGGACGGCTGACGCACCCGTCCGCACTGTTGACTTGGCCGTCCGCACCTCCGGCGCATCCGTCCGCGCGGCTGGGACACCCCGTCCCCGCCGCGGCATCCCGCCCGACCGAGGAGTTTTCCACAGGCCGCGCGAGATGTGCCGCTGTCGGGCTACCTTCGTCACGGAGAGTAGGCGCAGCTCACGGGGAGGACGGAGATGACGGATACGAGGGGCACGGCGGGCACGACGAGCACGACGGGCGCAACAGGCGGGACAGGCATGCCGGGGGTGACAGGCGTACCGGGCGGGTCCGGCGTGCCGGACGGGACAGGGGTGCCGGGCGTGACGGCCAGGGACGCGGCAGGCACCGTGGCCCTCGGGCGCGCCGCGCAGGAACTGCGGTTGGAACGCGGTGAGCTGGACCTTGCCGTCCGGCTGGGGTTGGTGCGGACGGTGCCGGGCGAGACGGGCGGTCGGCGCCGGGTGGCACGTGCGGAGATCGACCGGCTGCGGGCCGGGCCGGACTTCCCGGACGGACTGCGCGAGCGGGTCCGCACGGTGGGGACGGCGGAGGCCGCCGAGTTGGCCTCCATCACCGCCGACCGCTTCACCAGGCTCGCCAGGACAGGACACTTCAGCCCGGTCGCCTTCCACCTGAACCGCTACCGGGCCGTGGTCTGGCGCTATGTGGCCGGTGAAGTGAGCGAGTTCGCCCGAGAACACCCGGAACTGCTCAGTGGCAGGCTGCCGCGCGCCGTACGGGCGAGACTGGACGCGGGTGACGACGTCCGTCCGCGCAACTGGCGGGCCCGCAGGCTCGCCCTGCTGCTGCGCCAGGCGGAGGACCCGTGGGCCGGTGCCGCGGCCATCGCCTCCCTCCTCGACCCGGTCCAGCTGGCCGAGGTGGTGGACGACCCCTACGAGCGCGCCCACCTGGCCCGGCTCCGTCCCGAACCGCCATACGGGCGCACGGACTCGGCCCGGGCCCGTGAGGTCGCCGACCGGCTCCTGCTGGCGGACGACCCCGACGAGATCCTCTGGCACCGGGTGAGTCTGGCTCTCGCCCTGGACGAGGCACGGGCGCTGCGGCCCGCGCCCCGCCCGGCCGGCGGGCACCGGTCTCGCGATGGGGAGCGCCCGTACGGGTGCCGCCCGGTGTCCGGGCGGCGCGGTCCCGGCCGGGCGGGCTGCTCAGCCGCCTGGGGCTGCGGCGACGGGAGGTTACCGCGCGAGAGTCCGACCGGGGTGGGCGTGGCCGGGGCGTCGGCGTCCGGGGCCGGGCGCCAGGGGGAGCCGCGCCCCATGACACAACGGTCGGGGGCGCGTGACCGCCCGCGCCCGCGCCCGCGCCCGCGCCGGCGCGTCGCCCGGCCGGCGGCGGGCACCCGGGCCCGACGGGGCGGGGGAGGGAACGCGCCGCTGTGCCCGCCCGCTAGGACAGCGCCCCGGCCACCACGGACGCCGCTTCCGCGATCAGCCTGTCGTCGTGGCCGGCGCCCTCCTCGCCACGGTTCGACATGATCGCCATGACGACGGGGGCGGCGTGGGGACGCCACACCACGGCGATGTCGTTGCGGACGCCGTAGGTGCCGCCGGTCCCGGTCTTGTCGCCGACCACCCAGTCCTCGGGCAGCCCGGCCCTGATGAGCTCCGCCCCGGTGGTGTTGCCCCGCAGCCACCCAGCGAGCTGCGCGCGTTCGCCCTCCCCGAGGACGTCCCCGAGTACGAACGCGCGCAGATCACCGGCCAGCGCCCGCGGCGTGGTGGTGTCGCGCGTGTCGCCCGGGGCCCATGTGTTCAGCTGCGGCTCGCGACGTTCCATCCGGGTGACGTCGTCGCCGGTCGCTTCGAGCACCGCGTCCAGACCGCGGGGGCCGCCCAGTCGGTCCAGGAGCACATTGGCCGCGGTGTTGTCGCTGAAGCGGACCGCGGCGTCACACAGGGCGCGCAGGCTCATCCCGGTCCCGACGTGCTTCTCGGTCACGGGGGAGTGATCGACCAGTTCGCCCCGGGAGTACCTGATCACCTGGTCCATCCCGCCCGGGGAGTACTTCCGCAGCACCGCGCCGGCGGCCAGCGCCTTGAACGTCGAGGCGAAGGGGAACCGCTCGCCGTCGTTGTGGGCGATCTCCCGCCCGGTGCCGGTGTCGACGGCGTGGACACCCAGCCGGGCGTCGAACCGGCGCTCAAGCGCCTGGAACTCGCCGGTGAGCGGCTCGGCGGTCGCCTTCGGCGCCGTCGCCGCGGCGGACGAGGCCGGCGAGGCCGGCGAGATGGACGTGGCCGGCTGCGGTGGTCCTCCGCCCTGGGCGCAGGCCGCCAGCGGGGCGAGGCTGAGCGCGGCCAGCGCGCCAAGAGCGGTGCGCCGCGCACGGGTGTGCCGCATGATGCGAACCTCCGTGGCGCCCCGCACGCGGGACGCGTAGGTGAGTGGAGTGACACCGCGCCCCGTCCCGGTACGGGTCCTCAGTGCCGGAACCACCCTCCCTCCGGGCGGCCGGGCGGTCCAGTCCGCTCACGCGACGTTCCGGGGCGGACCGGTTCCACGCGGGCCGCCGCGCCGCCCGGTCCGCGCGGCGCGTGCGGTGGGGGCGGCGGACGTGCACCATGGCCGCATGCTGCTGCTCCGTCTCGCGGAAGTGTCCCAACAGGTCGCCGCCACGTCGGCGCGTTCGCGGAAGATCGCCGCGCTGGCCGATCTCTTCACCGCCACGCCGCCCGAGGAGGTCGCGCTGGTCATCGCGTACCTCTCGGGCCGGCTCCCGCAGGGGCGGATCGGTGTCGGCTGGAGTGCTCTGAAGGATCCCGCCCCGCCGGCCGGCCGGCCCACCCTGACCGTCACCGGCACCGACGCCGCGCTCACCGCCCTCGCCCGGGTCGCCGGACCTGGCGCACAGGCCGAACGGCGGCGGCTGGTGCGGGAGCTGATGGCCGCCGCGACCGCGCCCGAGCAGCAGTTCCTGCTGCGCTTGCTGACCGGCGAGGTCCGGCAGGGGGCCCTGGACGCGATCGCCATGGAAGGGGTCGCCCAGGCCGCCGCCGCACCGGCCGCCGACGTACGGCGCGCGGTGATGCTGGAGGGCTCCCTGCCGCGCGTCGCCCAGGCACTGCTGGCCGAGGGCCCCGCCGCGCTGGAGCGGTTCGCGCTGCGGGTGGGCAGCCCGGTGCAGCCCATGCTGGCCCACACCGCCAAGAGCGTGTCCGAGGCGATCGGCGCCCTCGGTCCGTGCGTGGTGGAGGAGAAACTCGACGGCATCCGCGTCCAGGTGCACCGGTCCGGTGACGAGGTCCGCTGCTACACCCGCTCGCTCGACGACATCACCGACCGTCTCCCCGAAGTGACGGCCGTCGCACTGGCCCTGGCAGGGGATCAGTTCGTACTGGACGGTGAGGTGATCGCCGTGGACGCCGCAGGGCGGCCGGCCCCCTTCCAGGACATCGCCTCCCGAGTGGGCTCACGCCTCGACGTGGCGACGGCGGCGGCCACCCTGCCGGTGTCACCCGTGTTCTTCGACGTCCTGGCCGCCGACGGAGCCGTGACCCTCGACCTGCCCGGCCGCGAGCGCCACGCCGTCCTCACCCGCCTCGTTCCCGAGCCGATGCGGGTCCGCCGCACCCTGGTCGAGGACCCGGGACGGCCGGAGCAGACCGAGGCGGCCGAGGCGTTCTTCGCCGACACCCTGCGGCGCGGCCACGAAGGCGTCATGGTCAAGGGGCTCGACGCGCCGTACAGCGCCGGCCGCCGCGGCCGCTCCTGGCTGAAGGTCAAGCCGGTGCACACCCTCGACCTGGTCGTCCTCGCGGCCGAGTGGGGCCACGGCCGGCGCACCGGCCTGCTCTCCAACCTGCACCTGGGCGCGCGTGCCGCCGACGGCACCTTCGTGATGCTCGGCAAGACGTTCAAGGGTCTCACCGACGCCATGCTCCGCTGGCAGACCGAGCGCCTGCGCGAGCTCGCCGTCGACGACGACGGATTCACCGTTCGTGTGCGGCCCGAGCTGGTGGTGGAGATCGCCTACGACGGCCTCCAGCGCTCCCCCCGCTACCCGGCCGGGGTCACCCTGCGGTTCGCCCGCGTCGTGCGCCACCGCCCGGACAAGCCCGCACATGAGGCGGACACCGTCGAGCAGGTGCGCGCCACCGGCGCTCAGTCGCCCGTCGTGTAACGGTGCCTGGCCCACACCGGCAGCAGGAACCAGCACACCAGGTACCAGGCCACCACCCCGGCAACCAGCCACGGTACGAAACCGTCGTGCGTGGCCACGCGCAGCACGAGCGACAGCGCGCACACCAGGGTCGCCAGCAGCAGAACCAGCCCGGCGACGGTCAGCCGGGAGGCCCAGACCACCGCGTGCGGCTTCAGCCGCCGCCCCGAGACGATCCGGTGGAAGGAGACCGGACCGATGAGCGCGCCGGTGGTGAGGGCGCCGAGTGCCACCGTGGTGATGTAAATGGCCTTGTCGGTGCTGTCCAGTTCGGCGTAACGCGGCGTGAAGACCACCGTCAGCAGAAAGCCGAAGAGGATCTGCACCCCGGTCTGCGCGACCCGGATCTCCTGCATCAGCTCGGTCCAGCGCCGGTCGGCGCGCTCTTCCAGGCTCTCGTCACGGCCCCGTATCGGCCCGTTGTCGAGGTCCGACGAGTTGCCCTGTCTCTGCTCCGGCATGTGATCCTCCCGAGTCGTGGTCCGCAGACTGCTTGTATCCGGGAAGGCACAGCTCAACCGGGGGTACGGCAGCAGGAGGAACTCCAGGGGTGTCGCACCGGCGGAGCGCGACCGTCCGCCGCGCCGGACCCATGCTCGTAACGACCCGCCCCCGGCAGGGCCGGTGGACCCCCAAACGTCCCGGGGCGGGCCTTTTCGCGTTTATCCGCGGCAGCGGGGGCACCGGAGTCCGGGCCGGCCGCTGCCGCCCCGGCGGGCAGCACGAAGGCCGGGCTCAGCAGCCACCCGACGCAGAAGGAGAGACATCCGGATGACACGAGCCGCGGTCTTCGACGTGGACGGCACCCTCGCCGACACCAACCACCTGCACGTGACCGCCTGGTGGGAGGCGTTCCGGCAAGCGGGACACGATGTGCCGATGCACGCCGTGCACCGGGCCGTCGGCCTGAGCTCGGACGATCTGGTCGACCACCTGCTCGCCCCGGACCGTGACCGGAGCCAGGACGACGCGATCAGCGCGGCCCACAAGACGCTGTACGCGACGTACTTCGACCGGCTGCCCGCCTTCAAGGACGCGGGGCGTCTGCTGAAGCGCCTGGCCGCCGAGGGCTGGACGATCGTCCTGGCCACGTCCGCCGGAGGAGCGGAGCTGTCGGCGCTGCGCCGCGCCATCGACGCCGACGAGGTCATCCACGCCACCGCGAGCGCCGACGACGTCGAGGCCGGCAAGCCCGCGCCCGAGCCGGTGCGGAAGGCGCTGGACCTGGCCGGGGCACCGCCCGAGCACTCCGTGTTCGTCGGTGACACCGTGTGGGACATGAAGGCCGGCAGCCGGGCCGGTGTCACCTGTGTGGGCCTGCTGTGCGGCGGCATTCCGCGGGCCGATCTGACGGAGGCGGGCGCCGCCGTGCTCTACGACGACCCCGCCGACCTCCTGGCGCACCTGGACCGCAGCCCGTTCCGGACCGGCTGACGCCGCCGGGCGGCTCGCCCGGGTCCGCCCGCCGGGGCCGGGCGATCAGGTCCGACCGCCGGCCCGGGCCCGTTCGCCGGGCCGGCCGCCCGGGGCGGGGCCAGCGGTCGGCCGGGGCCGACGGTCCGACCGGCCGGCCGCTCCGCCGGGGCCGGGGCGGGCTCCCTCCTCACTTGCCGAGTTCGCGCTCCAGGTCCGACTTGCTCATCGAGGAGCGGCCGTGGACGTTGCGCCGCTTGGCCTCCTGGTACAGCTGGTCGTACGTGGGGCCCTGGGACCCGCTGCCGGAGCGCTGTCCTCCCCGCTTGGCGGAGGACATGTCCCGCGTCGAGCTCCTGCTGGCGGTCTTGGACTCGCCGGCGCGCGCCCGCTCCTTGTTCACCGTACGGGCGGCGATCTCCTCGGAGCGCTTCTCGCTCGCACCGCGCTTCTTGGAGCTCTCCTTGATGTGCTCGTACTGACGCTCACGCTTCGGACTGGATCCTGCCGGCATCATTCCTCCTGACGTCCCCTTGCGGACCCCCCTGCTTCTCCACACCCTCGTACCAGGCACCCACCTCCGCAAACGCGCGCGAACAGGCCCGAACCGGATGAACGCGCCGCCGGAGATCCTGATTGGAGCGCCGGAGGCGAGGTAGTCGTGCCTGTACGGACGACGGATCTAGGAGTGGAGCGAAGTGGAGAACAACGGAACGAACAACCACCCCTCGGACTGTGACGTCACCGTCCAGCTCAGCGACTGCGACCGGGAGGACGCGCAGACGGTCTTCGCCACCCTCGACCACGTCTTCGCGGGCGGCGAATCCTCCGCGCCGGGACCCAGGACCGGGCACGGAGCCGAACCCACCGTCTGGATGGCGACGTTCGACAGCTCCGCGCGCTCGGGTGACGACCTGCCCGACCCGCCGCGCCTGGCCTCACCGGTCCAGGCCCTGCTGACAGGCGACCAGCACGCCGTGAGCGAAGTGGAGAAGGCGCTCGGTCAGCTCTTCGATGTGCGCTCCTCCGAATCGGTCGCCGGAGAGCACGAGAAGGAGGCGCGTCTGCTGCTCGCCTCCCGCTGACACCCCGCCCCGTCCTCACCGCGCCCGGCCCGGCCGGGACACTCACGCACCCGGCCCGGCCGGCGGTCTCCCCGCCGGCCGGGCCGTCCCCCGTTCAGCCGAGCGCCTCGCGCAGCGCGGGCAGCAGTGTCCTGGCCGACCAGTCCAGGAAGGGCTCCTGGGCGTCTCCGCCGATCTGCACCAGAGCGACCTCGGTGAAACCGGCATCGGCGTAGGGCTTCACCGCTGCCACGAAGTCGTCCGGGTCGTCACCGCACGGGATCGCCTCGGCGACGTCCTTCGGCCGGACGAACCGGGTGGCGGCGTCGAAGGAGTCCGGGTGCGGCAGCTCCGCGTTGACCTTCCAGCCGTTGCCGAACCAGCGGAACTGCTCGTGCGCCCGCGCCACCGCCGCGTCCCGGTCGGGGTCGTAGCAGACGGGCAGCTGCCCCACCCGTGGTTTGCCCCGGCCCCCGTGCCGGTCGAAGGCGGACAGCAGGTCCGGCTTGGGCTCGGTCGCGATGACCAGGTCGGCGAGGCGGCCCGCCAGGGCGCAGGACCGCTCACCGGAGACCGCGATCCCGATCGGCGGCGGCTCGTCCGGCAGGTCCCAGAGCCGGGCGGACTCCACGTCGAAGTGGGCGCCGCGGTGGGTGACGTGGCCGCCCTCGAAGAGCGCCCGGATGATCTCCACGGCCTCCTCCAGCATCTCGTGCCGCACGTCGACCCCGGGCCAGCCACCGCCCATCACGTGCTCGTTGAGGTTCTCGCCCGACCCCAGCCCGAGCCGGAAGCGCCCCTGCGAGAGCAGTTGCAACGTGGCGGCCTTCTGGGCGACGACGGCGGGATGGTAGCGGAAGGTCGGGCAGGTCACGTACGTCATGAGCGGGATGCGCGAGGTGGCCTGCGCAGCCGCGCCCAGTACGGCCCACGCGTAGGGCGAATGACCCTGCGACCGCAGCCAGGGGAAGTAGTGGTCGGAGGTGACCGAGAAGTCGAAGCCCGCCTGCTCGGCCCGCACGACATGGTCGACAAGGGCTCGCGGTCCCGCTTGCTCCGTCATCATCGTGTATCCGATGTTCACCATGAGGTGGCGGGTTTCCCGCCGCACGGACGGAAAACACGCACGGACACGGTGGCGCCCTTCCGGGCGGCGTGTCCACACCGAGCGTCGTGTGCGGGGCGGCGCGGCCGGACCGTCGGGCGCGACCCGGCCCCTATGCCACGACCGGCTCCGGCCTCATCCGCGAGCGGATCCCGGACGGCGCCGACCGGGACGGGATCATCCTCCACGACATCGACGACGGGACCGTGCCCGCCGTCCCCGGCACCATCGACGAGCCAAGGTAAGGGCTTCACATTCGTGACCGTGTCGCGGTTCATGGCGCCCGCCGAGCCGGAGCCCGGCCCGGCCCACCGTCCTTGGGCCGTCACCCGGGTGGCGCCCACGTCAAGTCGCCCACCTGTGGCGATGTCGTGGTGACGCGGCTCACAGCCGACAGTGGCCCGGCCTGGGAACGCCAACCGATGGTTTACCGTTCATTCATATGTGGTAGCGAAGAGGACCCGCGCAGGATGCCTCGCCACCACGACAGGCCGCCCCGGCTGGAACCCCCCCCGTCCAGCCGGGGCTCTGTCGTACCCGGCGCCGTCCCACCCCGCACCGGCCCTCAAGCGATCGCGTTGACCGGGGGCGGCACCCCCCCTACCCTGATCACCCATCTGTTCGATCAGCCAGGAGAACCCCCGTGCGGCCCGCCCCCCACCTCGCCGTCCACGACCGCTACGACGGCATGCGCTATCAGCGCTGCGGCCGCAGCGGTGTGCTGCTGCCGCAGGTCTCGCTGGGGCTGTGGCACAACTTCGGCGACACCGACCCGCTGGAGACGCAGCGCGCCGTCCTGCGCCGCGCGTTCGACCGCGGCATCACCCATGTCGACCTCGCCAACAACTACGGCCCGCCGTACGGCAGCGCCGAGGCCAACTTCGGCACCCTCTACGCCCAGGACTTCCGTCCCTACCGCGACGAGCTGTTCATCGCCACCAAGGCGGGCAACGAGATGTGGCCGGGTCCGTACGGGGAGGGAGGCTCCCGCAAGCATCTGCTCGCCAGCCTGGACCAGTCGCTGGCGCGCACCGGCCTCGACCACGTCGACGTCTTCTACTCCCACCGGCCCGACCCGGGCACGCCCGTGGAGGAGACCGCCGGCGCTCTCGCCACGGCGGTGCGGCAGGGCAAGGCCCGGTACGCGGGCCTGTCCAACTACGGCCCCGGACAGATGGCCCGCGCGGCGCGGGTGCTCAAGGAACTCGGCACGCCCCTGCTGGTCAATCAGCACGCCTACAACATGCTGGACCGGGGGATCGAGGACAGCGGGCTGATCGCCGCCTCCGCCGAAGCGGGCGCCGGAGTCGTCGCCTACTCCCCACTGGCACAGGGCCAGCTGACGGACCGCTACCTCAACGGCGTGCCCGCCGGTTCCCGGATGGCCGCCGGTCACTTCCTCAAGCGCGACACCCTCACCGGGGAGAGGCTCGCCCTGCTGCGCGCCCTGGACGCGTTCGCGGGCGAGCGCGGCCACACCCTGGCGCAACTCGCGCTGGCCTGGGTGCTGCGCGACCGGCGTGTCACCTCCGTGCTCGTCGGCGCGAGCAGCGTGGCCCAGCTCGACCAGAACCTGGGCGTCCTGGACGTATCGCCCTTCGAGGCGTCCGAACTGGCGGAGCTCGACCGGCTCCTCGGCCGTGCCGGGCACTCCCCGGTTCGCCCGGTGGCGCCGGAGCGTTCACCCCGGTGAATCGGGGGTACCCGCCGGACGTTCCCGACCGGCGGACCCCCGGAGGCATCCATGGCGGTACGGCACCAGCTGATCAGAAGAGCCCCCGAAGCGGTGTGGGCCGTCCTGGAGGACGGATCGCGTTACGGCGACTGGGTGGTGGGCACGTCCTCGTCGAGGCAGAAGGACGACACCTGGCCCAAGGTCGGGTCCGCCATCGCGTACACCGTGAGCCTCGGCCCGTACACGGTCGAGGGCGAGACGGTCGTACGCCGTTACGACCCGCCGCGCACTCTGGAGCTGGAGGCCCGTACCGGCCCGCTGGGCACCGCCAGGATCGCCATCGAGGTCCGTCCCTGGGGCGAGGAGACGCTGGTCATCGTCGACGAGCACCCGTTGCGCGGGCCCGGCGGCCTCCTGCACAACACCCTGGTGGACGCCCTGCTGCAACTGCGCCACCGGGCGATGCTCGGCCGCCTCGCCAAGCTGGTCGAGCGGACCGCGCCCCGCCCCGTCCCCGACCGCGGGCAGTGACGGAGCCGGCGACGCCGCACGGGCGGACGCCGTACGACGACCCGGCCGACGAGCCGTACGACACGAGGACGTACGCGGCGACGCCCCGCCCCGCCGGCGGACGCGGCGGTGACCGGGACCGGCCCCCATGACCACCGCGCCGGGACCACGCGCCACGGAGGGCGGCCCGCCCCCTGACCGACGGCCGCCGCGCGCTCCCGGAACGCGACCGTTCGACCCGGCGGCCGACCGGAACGCCGACGCCCGGCGGCCCCGCGCGGGCATCCGCCCAGTCCGCCGTACGCTCGTCCGCGCGCCCAGCGCGCCCTGGCGAGTCGCGGCCTCCGTACGCAGGACCGCTGCCCCGCACGTCTTGTTCGACGCATGCTGACCTGAGGGCGACCGGGCACCGCCGGCCGGTCACCCGGAGAGGAGGTGGGTGCCGTGGCGGTCGCGGAGAAGGTCCTGCTGGTCGACGACCACGAGGTCAACCTGTTCGCGCTGCAGAGCGCCCTGTCCTCGCTCGGCCACCCCCTGGAGACGGCCACCAGCGGGGACGCCGCCCTGAAGGCCGTCCTGCGGGGCGGCGTCGCGGTGACGGTCCTGGACGTGGTGATGCCGGGGGTCAGCGGACTGGACGTGCTCCGGTACATGCAGCGGCTGGAGCAGACCCGGCACATTCCGGTCCTCCTGGTGACCGGGATGGGCGTGGACTCGCGGCTGGCGCAGGAAGCGATGCGGCTGGGCGCGGCGGATCTCCTGGTCAAGCCGATCGATCCGTGGGCGCTGCGGATCAAGGTCAACTACCTGCACCGGGCCGGCCGCCTGTTGTCACCGCGTCCGGGCCGTGCGCCGGCCCGGGGCCGCCCGGTACCGGTTCCACCGCCGGGCGCGGCGGGGTGAGGAACCGGCCCCGTCCACGCCGGTGTCCGGCCGCGGACCCGCGACCGACCGGTGCGGTCCGGCCGGCTGACGTGCCGGCCGCGCCCACCCCTCCCGCCGCCCCCGGCCTCACCCCTCCTCGGCGGCCAGCCGCTCGGCGAGCAGTGCCGTGTCCTCGGCGCGGCGGCGGGCCCGGGCGGCGGCCCGGCCGGCCAGGCGGGCGCGCTCCCCGGCGGCGCGGGCCCGGGTGTCGGCCGCTCGGCGGTCCTCCTCCGCCCGCCTCAGCTCCTCGGCCAGGGTGGTCACCCGCCGGCCGGCCTCCTCCAGCTCCGCCGCCGCGCGCCGGCCGCCGGACTCGGCCCGCTGGTGCTCCTCCTCGCGGGCACGCGCCTCCCGCTCGGCGCTCTCGGCGTCCCGCCGCGCCCGATCCAGCTCGGCCCGCCGCCGCTCCGCGTCCTGCCGCGCTTGCTCGCTGGCCCGGCCGGTGCCGGCGGCGGCGACGGGACGGGAGGGGCGGCGGCGGCCCGCCGCCGTCGTGGGAGCGGCCGACGCCGCGGTGAAGCCGACCGGGGCGCTCAGCGGTTTCGCCAGCCGCCCCGCCGCCCACTGCCCGGCGGCCAGCGGGTCGGCCAGGACCGCCTGCAGTGTCGCCTCCACCTCGCGCTGGACGTCGTCGCCGACCGGTTGCCCGGCCTCCGACGCCAGCCGCCGTGCCTGCCGCGCGAGTGCCGTGACCAGCGCGTGCCGTTGGTGGCTGAGCTCGCGCAGGCGTGGTCCGTCGAGCGTGTGGTGGGCATCGCGCAGCCCTTCCCCGAGAGCGACCAGCGTCCGCGCCTCCTCGGGCCGTTCGCGTACCAGGAGGTTGCTCGCCCAGGCGGCCAGGGTCGGCCGGCGCAGGGCCCGGATCGCGTCGGCCAGGGCCCGGTCGCCGGACCTGCGGGCCTCGGCGGCGCGCACGTCGCGGGCCGCGGTGAACCGGTCGGGCCGCAGCCCGTACAGCTCGTCGGCGACGCTCTCCAGATCCACTGTGCACTCCGGCGGCGTGTGCGGGGTGGTGCGTTATGCGCACCTTCAGAAGTATGCCTGTTGTGGTGGTGGGGTGCGGAGGGCGCAGAGGGTGCGCACGGGTGTGGGGCCTGGTGCCCAGGTGGCGCGCCCACGTGGTGCGCCCGGGCGGTGCGGGTGACGGCGACGGCCGGTCACGGTGGAGGCCGGCCGTCATCCATGAATCCCGGGACTTCCCACCGGCAAATGCGCGCTGAATTAACGGCAAACTTCGGGGACGAGGAAAACCCGCACGGCCGGGTGGGCCGTGCGGGTCGGGTTGATCCAGCACCGGGGACGGTGCCTGCGGCCTCAGAAGTTGAAGACGCTCATGCTCTGGGACTGCATCACGCAGGAATTGGAGAACGTCTGCTCGTGGTTCACGCGCCGCCCCTCCCAGACTCCCTGCGCGGTGACGACCACGGGGTCGTAGATCTTGATGCAGGGGCGCTGGTCGTCGCTCTTCAGCGCCTCGAACCGTCCGTCGGCGGCGCGCAGTTGGTTGCACGCCTGCTTGGCCGCGGGGTGCGTTCCCCCAGGCGTGGGGCTGCAGGTGAGCGTTACGGCTCGCGAGGGCGCTGCGGTCGCGGCGTCCTCACCCTGCGCCACGGTGAGGACCAGCGCCGACGGCGCGTAGAGCCCCGGTGCAGGCGCGGCGGCCTCCGCCACGGCAAGCGGGCTCAAAGCCCCCGCAGCAGCCAGACCGTACACGACGGCGCGCCTTACCAGTGTCCGCATTGCAATGACCCTCTCACTCGATTTCGGTTGGGTGCGGTGCTCACATTGCCGTGCTGGTGCTGTTGACGCACATTCACCGATGCTTTCAAGTTTTGTCGGTTATTCAAGCAGTGACGCGAAAGTGACCGTGAGCAAAGTCATGACGGGGCGATACGCCCCGCTCACCGGCCGTGTCCGGTCCGCCGCCGGAGGTTCAAGACTTGACCAAGAGCGGGAAAAGCGCGGATCGGCCACCGGCAACACGTCCGAAACGTGATGGTGGCGAGGGGTTCCAGTCGGCGATGGGTGCGTCGCGGAGCCGCCGCTGGGCCGTCGCGGGGCCTTCGTGGACCGGTGGGTCACCCGCCGGGGGGCGCCTCCACCCGGCCGCGCGCCACGCCTTCGCCCCGCGGTGACCAGCCAGCACCTGGCCGAGGCCGCAACGGGGTGTTTCGTCCCGCCCTGGGCGCCTCCCGCCGGGGCGCGTCCCGGGCGTCACTCGCGACAGGTCGCTCCCCAACCGCCCTGCCCGTCCCCGTTGGTCACGATCTGTCACCGAAGCGGCGGCACAAGGGGGTTGGCCGACGCGTAGTGTGACCCTGGCGTGAATCCATCTGTCATCAGAAGGTAATGTTCTGGCAAAGTGGCAGCAGCCGCTGTGGCGCACCATCGGAGAACCGCACCACGGTTCGGCCCCACAGCGCCTGCGGCCACCCCGCAGTCCCCCACTGACAATGACCCGACCACACCGCCCCCGGCCGTCACGGCCGGAGCGCAGGAGGCAGGCCGCCATGAAATCGTTGCTCGACAACGCCCGTACGTTCCCCGTCAAGGTCGCCGAACGGCGGCAGGAGTTCCGTGACCTCGCCGCCGGACAGGCTCCGCAGGCCCTCTTCATCACCTGCTCGGACTCCCGGGTGATCCCCTCCCTGATCACCGGAGCCCGCCCCGGTGAGCTGTTCGAACTCCGCACCGCCGGCAACATCGTCCCCCGCTACGACGCCGACCGGCCAAGCGGTGAGACCGCCACCATCGAGTACGCGCTGCGCGTCCTCGGCGTCCGCGACATCATCGTCTGCGGGCACTCCCACTGCGGAGCCGTCGGAGCCCTGGTCCGGGGCGAGGACCTCTCCGCCGTCCCGGCCGTACGCGGCTGGCTGGAGCGCGCCGTTCCCGAACCGCCGGACACCGACGACCTCGCCGAAGCGGTGCGCCGGCACGCCGTGGCGCAGCTCGGCACGCTTGGCCAGTACCCCGCCGTGCGGGACCTGCGAGCCAAGGGGCGGCTGTCGCTGCACGCCTGGTACTACGAGGTGGACACGGGTGCGGTCAGTGCCCATCTCCCGGAATCGGACGGGGAGTTCGCGCCGCTGTGACGCGGCCCGCTCGCCTCCCTGTCCCCGCCCCGGCCGTCCGCCCTCGCGGACCCCACCGCTAGGAAAACCCCTCATGCGAACGTTGTTGAAGAACCCCTCCGTCCTACGACGCGACTTCCTCGCGTCGCTCGTCGTCTTCCTCGTCGCCCTGCCCCTGTGCGTCGGCGTGGCGGTCGCCTCCGGCGTACCCGCCGAACTCGGTCTGGTGACCGGCATAGTCGGCGGGCTCGTCGTCGGTCTGCTGCCCGGCAGCTCGCTCCAGGTCAGCGGTCCCGCCGCCGGCCTCACCGTGCTGGTGTACGAGGCCGTGCAGGAGTTCGGCCTCAAGGCGCTCGGCGCGATCGTCCTGGTGTCCGGCCTCCTCCAACTGGTACTCGGCGCGCTCCGGTTCGGCCGGTGGTTCCGTGCCATATCGGTCGCCGTCGTCCAGGGCATGCTCGCCGGCATCGGCCTGGTCCTCGTCCTGGGCCAGGTGTACGCCATGGCCGACACCGCTCAGCCGTCCGGCGGACTCGGCAAGATCGCCGGCCTGCCGGGCCTGGCGGGCGAGGTCCTCTCCGGCGGTACGGCGCTCAGCGCCTTCCTGATCGGCGTGGGAACCGTGGCCGTTCTCGTGCTGTGGCCCAGGCTGCCCGCCCGGGTGCGCGTCGTGCCCGGTCCGCTGGTCGCGGTGGGGCTCGCCACCGCCGTGGTCGCCCTGCTCGACCTGCCCCTCGCCAGGGTGGAGGTACAGGGGCTGCTGGAAGCCGTCCAGCCGCCCGGTGCCGGCGACTTCGCCGGCCTCGCCGGGGTGGCGGCGCTCGGCACGGTCCTCGCCTTCACCCTGATCGCCTCCGCCGAGAGCCTCTTCAGCGCCGCCGCGGTGGACCGGATGCACGACGGCCCGCGCACCGACTACGACAAGGAGCTGATGGCGCAGGGCGTGGGCAACACGCTGTGCGGTGCGCTCGGCGCCCTGCCGATGACCGCCGTCATCGTCCGCAGCTCCGCCAACGTCCAGGCGGGCGCGCGCACGTCGCTCTCGCGCGTGCTGCACGGACTGTGGCTGCTGCTCTTCGCCGCCCTGCTGCCCGCAGCGATCGGCGTCATCCCGCTGGCCGCGCTCGCCGGTGTGCTGGTCCACGCGGGCTGCAAGCTCGTCCCGGTCAAGGAGCTGGGCCCGCTGTGGCGCGAGCACCGGGGCGAGGCGGTCGTCCTGGGCGTCACGGCCGTGGCCATCCTGGTCACCAACCTCTTCGAGGGCGTGATGCTCGGGCTGCTGCTCGCGGTGTGCAAAACCGCCTGGGAAACCTCGCACCTGCACGTCGAGGTCCGGGAACTGACCGGTGGACGCCTGGTGGCCACCGTCACCGGCAACGCGACCTTCCTGCGGCTGCCGAAAATACTGGAGGAGCTGGAGGGCCTGCCGAAGGACCGGCCCATCGAACTGGACCTGTCCGGGCTGCGCCACCTCGACCACGCCTGCCGCGTGGCCCTGGAGAACTGGGCGCCGCGCCACAACGACGCGGGCACGGAACCGGTCCGGATGCTTCCCCCACCGGCGGCCGTCGCCGGACGGGTCAGGGGAGAGGACCCGGCCGGCCCTGTCCCCACCGGCCCGGTGTCAGTGGAACGCGAGCCGGCCCCGGCTCACTCCTCGGCCCCCTCGAGGACGTAGTCGACGACGGAATCGGGCGTCAGCCTGTCGTGCTTGACCAGGCCGACGCCCGAGCTCCTGTCCGGTCCCGGCTTCGGCTGAGGCTCGGCTGCGGCGCTCTGCGCGGTCGCGGTCCCGGTGGCCAGCAAGGCGCCGGTGGCCGCGGCCATCGCGACGGTGCGGAGATTCACGGTTCCCCTCTCGGTCGTTGGGCGTGCCGTGGATCAACGAGTTCGGCCCGGAGAGGTGTCGACGGGCCGGAGTCGCCGCCGTCCGTGCCCGGTGCGCCGGCGGGGCGGGCGGCTCCTCCGGTTGACCGAAATGCCGGATAAGGGGTTATATGGGGTTAAAGGGCAGATAAAGTCTTCCACAGGAGGCAGGCCCGCGATGACCACCCACCCGAGCATCGAGCAACACCCCGACGTGGCCGAGATGCGCTCCCGGTTCGAACGAGCCACCAGCACCCCACGCGCCCAGGCGATAGAGACACTGGCTCTCCTCACGGGTCTGTACCTCGCCGCCTCACCGTGGATCGCCGGCTTCAGCGGGCTGACCACTCTGGCCGTGTGCAACCTGATCACCGGCATCGCCTACGCGCTGTGCATGGGCGGGCTCGGCTCCGCCTACGAACGCACCCACGCCATGGCCTGGGCCGCCATCGCCATCGGCGCCTGGACCATCGTCTCCCCGTGGGTCGTCGCCGGCAACGTCGACACCACCCGCACCGTGGTCAACAACATCATCGTCGGCCTCGTGGCCCTGCTGCTCGGCCTGGCCATGGCGGCCATGGACCGCACCGCCCGCCCCCGCTCCCGCCGCGGCGGACCCGGCCCGGTCATGGACAGGTGACCTGACACCCCGCGCCTCAAGGCCCCGGCCCATCCAGGCCGGGGCCTGTCGGCTGCCCGGGCCGCCCCGGCCTCCCCCGCTGTCCCTCCGCCGCGACGGCGACCGCGGCGCCCCGTGCCACCAGCCGGGTACCGGCTCCCGGCCTCCCGTCCCGCCCCGCGCCCTCACGAAGCCGTAACACGACGGAGGTGTGCGGACCGGCCGGCGAGGGGAGGGCCGTGATCATGACACAGACTCTCGCTCCGGCCCGCCGCCCCGTCCGGCAGCTGCTGGCGGCCTCCGTGGGCAACACCGTGGAGTGGTACGACTGGTACGCCTACACCTTCCTCGCCACCTATATCGCCGGGCAGATATTCCCCCGGAGCGCCGGGAACTCCCTCGTCCCGCTGCTGTCCACGTTCGCCGTCTTCGCGGTCGGGTTCTTCATGCGGCCCGTCGGCGGCCTGCTCATGGGCGCCGTCGCCGACCGACACGGCAGACGGACCGCGCTGACCGTGACCATCCTCCTGATGGGCGGCAGCAGCCTGCTGGTCGGCCTCACCCCGACGTACGCGGCCGCCGGCATCCTGGCGCCGGTGATCCTCGTCGCCGCCCGGCTGCTCCAAGGGCTGTCCGTCGGCGGCGAGTTCGCCGCCTCCACCACCTTTCTGGTCGAGTCGGCGGGGCCCGGCCGGCGCGGGCTTTTCTCCAGCTTCCAGTACGTCTCCACCACCGCCGGCCAGCTCGCCGCCTCCGGTGTCGCCGCGGCCCTCGTCGCTTCCCTGGATCAGGCCCGTATGGAGGGGTGGGGGTGGCGAATCCCCTTTCTCATCGGCGCCGTCCTGAGCCTGGTCGGGTTCTGGATCCGGCGCGGCGCGCAGGAAACACTCACGGACGGCCACGGCGCCCCCGGGCGGGAGCCCCGCCCCCGGCTCTTCGACGCCCTGCGCCAATACCCCCGCCAGTCCCTGCTCATCTGCGGCATCACCGCCGGCGGCACCATCGCCTACTACACCTGGACCTCCTACCTGCCGACGTACGCCGAACTCAACGCCGGCATCTCCAAGGCCGACGCCCTTCTCGCCGGCACCGTCTCCCTCGCCTTCTTCGCGCTCCTCCAGCCCCTGGGCGGACTGCTCTCCGACCGCTACGGCCGCAGGCCGCTCCTGCTCTTCTTCGGCGTCGGCTTCGCCGTGCTCGGCGTGCCGCTGCTGCGCTCGATCGGCGACTCCTTCTGGTCCCTGCTGCTGGTCCAGTGCGCCGGCATGGTCCTGCTGACCGGGTTCACCTCTATCTCGGCGGCCGTCAACGCCGAGGTCTTCCCGGCCCGGGTGCGGGCGGCCGGCATCGGTTTCCCGTACTCCCTCACGGTCGCCCTCTTCGGCGGCACGGCGCCCTATGTCGGCACCTTGTTCAAGGAGTCGGGGCACGCGGGCCTGTTCCCGTGGTACGTGGCCGTCGTGTGCCTGGTCTCCGCCGCGGTCTACCTGCGCCTTCCGGAGACGGCCCACAAGGAGCTCGACCGCTGAGAGCGGGCGGTGGCCGGCCGGACGGTGGGCCGGCCGGGCGGGGCCGCCGTCCGGGTCCGTCCGCCGACGGACCCGGACGGCCGCGCCCCGCTCAGGGGGTGCCGGGCGCGGCGGACCCCTGCTCGTGGGTGCGCCAGCGGCCGAGGGCCATTTCGGCGGTGATGCCGGGGCCGAAGCCGGCGAGCAGGCCGCGGGCGGCGTGCTGGGCGCTGCCTTC
>NZ_JBFAGV010000050.1:0-25551 GCF_040653855.1 Streptomyces sp. NPDC050856
GGCCCTGTTTCGCCGTACTCGCTCCTCACGTACGTGCCGTAACCACTCCCGCCACGCGCCTCCCCCCGTCTGGGCGCCGGCCCCCCGGCCGGCCCCGGGGATCCACCGATCCCCGGGGCCGGCCCCATGCGCGCGACTACCCGGGAAGTGGTTCCCAGCCGGGCAAGCGACCGCTTAGTATGCGGCCAGTGCGGTACTGCCCGAGTCTTTGTGGAGGCCCCCGATGCAGGCATGGCGAGTACACCGGAACGGCGAGCCGAGCGAGGTGATGCGGCTGGAGGAGGTGGACCGGCCCACGCCCGGCGACGGCCAGCTCCTCCTGCGGGTCCGGGCCGCCGACATCAATTTCCCCGACGCGCTCCTGTGCCGCGGCCACTACCAGGTCCGGCCGCCGCTGCCCTTCACGCCCGGCGTGGAGATCTGTGGCGAGACCGAGGACGGCCGCCGGGTGATCGCCACCCCCGCCCTGCCGTACGGCGGCCTCGCCCAGTACGCCGTGGCCGACGAGGCCGCGGTGCTGCCCGCGCCCGAGACGCTGGACGACGCCGAGGCCGCCGCGCTGCACATCGGCTACCAGACCGGCTGGTTCGGCCTGCACCGCAGGGCCGGCCTCCAGGAGGGCGAGACGCTGCTCGTGCACGCCGCCGCGGGCGGGGTCGGCAGCGCCGCCGTACAGCTGGGCAAGGCCGCCGGAGCCACCGTCATCGGCGTCGTCGGCGGGGCCGAGAAGGCCGCCGTCGCGCGCGAGCTCGGTTGCGACGTCGTCATCGACCGGCGCGGCCAGGACATCGTCGCCGCCGTCAAGGAGGCCACCGGCGGGCGGGGCGCCGACGTGGTCTACGACCCGGTCGGTGGCGAGGCGTACACCAAGTCCGCCAAGTGCGTGGCCTTCGAGGGCCGGATCGTCGTCGTCGGCTTCGCGAGCGGCGACATCCCGGCGCCCGCCCTCAACCACGCCCTGGTCAAGAACTACTCCATCCTGGGCCTGCACTGGGGCCTGTACAACCAGAAGGACCCCGGGGCGATCCGCCGCTGCCACGAGACGCTCACCGAGTACGCGGCCAAGGGCCTGATCAAGCCGCTGGTCAGCGACCGGGTCGCCTTCGGGGACGCGCCGGCCGCCGTCCAGCGCGTCGCCGACGGCACCACCACCGGCCGTCTGGTCGTCCTCCCGGAAGGAGCCACCGCATGACGGACGCCGCCGAACTGCGCAGCAGGACACGGGAGTTGCTGGCGGCCCATCCGCCCACGGAAACCGGGCGCACCGACTTCCTCAGGGCCCGGTTCGACGCCGGACTGGCCTGGGTCCACTACCCGGTGGGCCTCGGGGGCCTCGACGCGCCCCGTTCCCTCCAGCCCGTCGTCGACGCCGAACTGGCCGCGGCGGGCGCCCCGGACAACGACCCGCGTCGGATCGGCATCGGCCTGGGCATGGCCGCCCCGACGATCCTGGCGTACGGCACCGAGGAGCAGAAGCGGCGGTTCCTGCGGCCCCTGTGGACCGGCGAGGAGGTCTGGTGCCAGCTCTTCAGCGAGCCGGGCGCCGGTTCGGACCTGGCCGCGCTCGCCACCCGCGCCGTCCGGGACGAGGAGGACGGCGACTGGATCGTCGACGGCCAGAAGGTCTGGACGTCCAGCGCCCACCTGGCCCGGTGGGCCATCCTCATCGCCCGCACCGACCCGGACCTGCCCAAACACCGGGGCATCACCTACTTCCTGTGCGACATGACCGATCCGGGTGTCGAAGTGCGCCCGCTGCGCCAGATCACCGGTGAGGCCGAGTTCAACGAGGTCTTCCTCACCGGCGTACGCATCCCCGACGCACACCGCCTCGGCGGGGTCGGCGACGGCTGGCAGGTCGCCCGGACCACCCTCATGAACGAGCGGGTTTCCATCGGCGGCATGCGCCTGCCGCGCGAGGGCGGCATGATCGCGTCCGTCACCCGCACCTGGCGCGACCGTCCCGACCTGCGTACCCACGACCTCCATCAGCGCCTCCTCGACCTCTGGGTGGACGCCGAGGTCGCCCGGCTGACCGGCGAGCGGCTGCGCCAGCAGCTCGTCGCGGGCCAGCCCGGGCCGGAGGGCAGCGGCATGAAACTCGCCTTCGCCCGGCTCAACCAGGAGATCAGCGGCCTGGAGGTGGAACTGCTCGGCGGGGAAGGACTGCTGTACGGGGAGTGGACCATGCGCCGCCCCGAGCTGGTCGACTTCACCGGCCGGGACGCGGGCTACCGCTACCTCCGCTCCAAGGGCAACTCCATCGAGGGCGGTACCAACGAGGTACTGCTGAACATCGTCGCCGAACGTGTCCTCGGGCTGCCCGCCGAGCCGCGGGACGACAAGGACGTCGCCTGGAAGGATCTCGCCCGATGACCGACCTGCTGTACTCCGAGACCGAGAGCGACCTGCGCGCCGCCGTGCGCTCCCTGCTCGCCGACCGGGCCGACCCGGCCGCCCTCCCCGCGCGGGTCGAGACCGGCCGGCCCCACGACCCGGCCGTGTGGCAGGCGCTCGCCGCCGACATGGGCGCCGCCGGACTCCTGGTCCCCGAGAGGCTCGGCGGTCAGGGCGCGGGCCACCGCGAGGCGGCCGTCGTGCTGGAGGAGCTCGGCCGCGCGGTGACCCCGGCGCCGTACCTCACCAGCTCGGTCGTCGCGACCGAGACGCTGCTCGCCCTCGACGCCACCGAACTGCTCGCCGACCTCGCCGCCGGCCGCAGGACCGCGGTCCTCGCCCTCCCGCTGTCGATCGGTCCCGACACCGTACGGCCGGCCACCGGGCCCGGTGGCGCGCCGTCGGCGGCCGGCCCCGTCACCGGGGTCGCCGACGCGGTGGTCGCCGATGTGTTCCTGGTCCACCGCCCGGACGGGCTGTACGCGGTCGACGCGGCGGAGGTCACCGTCACGCCCGTGACCGCGCTGGACCTCACCCGCCCGCTCGCCACCGTGGCGGCCGACAGCGGCGGCACCCGTCTCGCCGGCGCCGGCGCCGCCGGACCGGCGGTCCGGCGCGGACTGCTCGCCGGGGCCGGGCTGCTCGCGTCCGAGCAACTGGGCCTGGCCGAGTGGTGCCTGGAGGAGACGGTCCGGCACACCCGCGAGCGCCACCAGTTCAACCGGCCGGTCGGGTCCTTCCAGGCGCTCAAGCACCGCATGGCCCAGCTCTGGCTGGAGGTGGTGCACGCCAGGGCCGCCGCCCGGGCCGCCGCCGACGCCCTCGCCACCGGCAGCCCGGAGGCGCCACTGGTGGTGGCCGTCGCGCAGGCGTACTGCTCACGCGTCGCCGTGCACGCGGCCGAGGAGTGCGTCCAGCTCCACGGCGGCATCGGCATGACCTGGGAACACCCCGCCCACCTCTACCTCAAGCGGGCCAAGGCCGACCAGATCGCCCTGGGCACACCGGGGCGGCACAAGGAGGCACTGGCCGCCCTGGTGGACCTGCCGGGCCCGGCGGCGGCGGAGTAAGGACCGGACGAGGTGCCCACCCCTCTACATGCTGTTTAATTGCGATTCGTTCGCAACAACGGCCGATCTTCCCGAGGGGTGTGGAACCATGACCGCCCGATCCATACGCGGCGTGGCCGCCGCCACCATGGCCGCGGCCCTGGCCGTCACGGCGGCGGCCTGCTCGAACCCCGGCGGTGCCGGGCCGGGCTCCGGCGGCGCGAAGGACAGCGCGGTCGTCGGCATCGCCTACGAGCCGGAGTCGCTCAGCCCGCTGCTCGGCTACGGCAAGGACGGCAACTCCAAGATCTTCGACGGGCTGCTCGCCTTCGACGGCGACATGAGGCTCAGGCCCGCCCTCGCCGTCGCGCTGCCCCGGGTGAGCGCCGACGGGCTGACGTACACCTACCGGCTCCGCAAGGGCGTCACCTTCAGTGACGGAAAGCCCTTCAGCGCCAAGGACGTCGTCTTCACCTACCGCACCATCCTCGACAAGAAGACCAACAACGCCTCCAAGACCGAGCTCGACGCCCTCAAGGACGTCAAGGCGGTCGGCGACGACACCGTCGTCTTCACCCTGAAGTACCCCTACGCGCCCTTCGCCGAGCGCACCGTCCTGGCCATCGCGCCCCAGCACATCGCGGCCACCCAGGACGTCAACTCCGGCCCCTTCACCACCAGGCCCATCGGCACCGGCCCCTACGTCCTCACCGGCTGGTCCAAGGGCGAGAAGATCAGCTTCAAGGCCAACCCGCGCTACTGGGGCGGCGAGCCGAAGGTGAAGAAGTTCACCATGGCGATCATCAAGGACGACGACGTGCGCGCCACCCGGCTGCGCTCCGGCGACCTCGACGGCGCGATCCTGCCGCCCAACCTCGCCAAGGGCTTCACGGAAGGCGACGGCAGGAGGACCTACAGCGCGAAGACGTACGACTACCGCGTGGTGACCCTGCCCACCCACAACAAGGTCGCGGGCGACACCGCGGTGCGCCGGGCCCTGGACGTCGCGGTGGACCGCCGGGCCATGGTCGACAAGATCCTGGAAGGCGCCGGGAAGCCCGCCTACGGCCCGGTGCCCACCGACAGCGAGTGGTTCACGAAGGGCACCGAGCGCGCCCACGACCTCGACCGGGCCGGGAAGATCCTCGACGAGGCCGGCTGGAAGCCCGGACCGGACGGCATCCGCGTGAGGAACGGCGTCCGCGCCGAGTTCCCGCTGTGGTACCTCTCCGGCGACAAGCTGCGCCAGGAGCACGCCCTCGCCTACGCCTCCGACGCCAAGAAGGCCGGCATCGACATCAGGACCCAGGCCGGCACCTGGGAGGTCATCGAGCCGCGGATGAAGCAGGACGCGGTCCTCGCCGGCGGCGGCTCGCCCGGCGACCCCGACTTCGACCAGTACCTGCTGCTCAAGTCCACCCTCGGCGGCGACGGCTTCAACAACATGGCCTGGTACGACAACCCGGCGGTCGACAAGGCCCTGGACGAAGGCCGCAGGACCGACGACAAGGCCGCGCGCAAGGCCGCCTACGACACGGTCCAGCGCGAACTGGTGAAGAACCCCGGCTACACCTTCCTCACCCACATCGACCACCTCTACGTCGTCGACGACCGCTGGACCGGACTGTCGACGCAGGTCGAACCGCACGACCACGGCCTCGCCTCCGGCCCGTGGTGGAACGTCGAGGACTGGACGCCCAAGAAGTGAGCACCGCGCAGGCCGGCCGCCGCCTCCCCTGGGGGGCGATGGCCCGGATGACGGGACGGCGGGCCCTGTTCGCCGTCCCGGTCCTCCTCGTCGTGACGTTCGGCGTCTTCGCCGTCGCCGCGGCCTCCCCGTTCGACCCCGTCAAGGCGTACGCCGGGACCGCGGGCCTGACCGCCTCCCAGGAGCACCTCGACCAGCTGCGCGCCAACCTCGGCGTCGACCAGCCGCTCGTGGCCCGCTGGTGGCACTGGCTGACCGCCGCCGTCACCGGCGACCTCGGCGACTCCAGCGTGATGCGCCAGCCGGTGGCCGACGTCATCGCCGAGCGGATCGGCTGGTCGTCGCTGCTCGCCGCCACCGCGTTCGCCGTCGCGATCCTGCTCGGCACCGCGCTCGGCGTACTGGCCGCCCGCCGCCAGGGTGGCTGGCTCGACCGGTGCGTCACCTCGGCCGCCTACACCCTGGAGGCCGCCCCCGCCTTCTGGCTGGGCCTGCTCGCCATCTGGTTCTTCGCCCTGGAGCTCGGCGTCCTGCCGGCCGGCGGGCTCACCGACACCGCCAGCGACACCGTCACCCCCGGCCAGGTCGCCTCGCACCTGGTACTGCCGGCGCTCGTCCTGGGTGTCTCCCAGCTGCCGTGGTTCTTCCTCTACGTCAGGCAGGGCGTCGCCGACGCGCTGGAGGAGGACCCGGTACGCGGCGCCCGCGCCCGCGGCCTGAGCGAACGCACCGTGCTGCTCGGCCACGCACTGCGCTCGGGCATGCTGCCGATGCTCACGCTCATCGGCTCCCGGGTGCCCGAACTCATCACCGGCGCGCTGCTCGTCGAGACCGTCTTCAGCTGGCCCGGCATCGCCGCGGCCACCGTCCAGGCCGCCACCTCCGTCGACTTCCCGCTGCTCGCCGCGCTCACCGTGCTCGCCACGGCGGCGGTGCTGCTCGGCAACCTGCTCTCCGACCTGCTGTACGGACTGGCCGACCCACGGGTGGGCTTCGATGGCTGATCCCATGACCGACCTCGTGTGGCGCTCCCACGGGCGCACCCGCCGCTCCACCCGGTCCGTCCGCGTCCTGGTCTCCGCCGTGATCGTCGCGGCCGTGGCGCTCGCCGTCCTGGTCGTGCCGCCGCTGGCCCAGCTCGACCAGCAGGCCGTCGACCTGTCGATGAAGCTCCGGCCGCCGTCCTGGACGCACCCCTTCGGCACCGACGACGTCGGCCGCGACCTGCTGCTGCGCTCCGTGTACGGGCTGCGCGTCTCCCTGCTCGTCGGCCTGGTCGCCGCGCTCGTCGCCACGGTCATCGGTACGGCGGTGGGCGCGGCGGCCGCGGCGTTCGGCGGCTGGACCGACCGGCTCGTCATGCGGCTGGTCGACACCTTCTCCTCCGTACCGCACCTGCTGCTCGGCATCTTCATCGTGGCGATGTTCCGCCCCGGGGTCGGGCCGGTCATCGTGTCCGTCGCGCTCACGCACTGGCTGTCCACGGCCCGGATCGTCCGCTCCGAGGTCCTGTCGCTGCGCTCCCGCCCGTACATCGACGCGGCCGTCTCCGGCGGCGCGTCACGGTGGCGGGTGACCGTCCGCCACCTGCTGCCCGCCGTCCTCCCGCAGGCGGGTCTCGCGGCCGTGCTGATGGTGCCGCACGCCATGTGGCACGAGTCGGCCCTGTCCTTCCTGGGGCTGGGGCTGCCCGCCCACCAGGCGAGCCTCGGCAACCTGGTGCAGACGGCTCGCGGCTCGCTGCTGGCCGGCGACTGGTGGCCGACCCTCTTCCCCGGCCTGTTCCTCATCATCCCGACCCTCGCCATCGCCGGCCTGGCGGGCGCCTGGCGGGAACGGATCAACCCGCGCCGTCGATCGGAGCTGATGCTGTGAGCCCCGTTCTGTCCGTACGACACCTGTCCGTACGCTTCCGGATGCGCGGCGGGCGGCACATCGCCGCCGTCACCGACGCCGGCTTCGACCTGGCGGCGGGGGAGTGCCTGGCCCTCGTCGGGGAGAGCGGCTGCGGCAAGTCCGTCCTGGCCTCCGCCCTGCTGGGACTGCTGCCCGGCAACGCGCAGACCGCCGGCTCGGCCGTGGTGGACGGCGTCGACCTGCTCACCGCCGACGAGCGCACCCTGGCCCGCACGGTACGCGGACGGCGCGTCGGCCTCGTACCGCAGTCCCCGGCCGCGCACCTCACCCCGGTCCGGACCGTGCGCTCCCAGCTGGAGGAGGCCCTGCGGGAACTGACCGGCACGCCCAGAGCACGACTGCGCGAGGCCGCGGTCGCGGCGGCCGAGCGCGCCGCCTTCCCGCCCGGCCACCTCGACCGCTACCCGCACGAGCTGTCCGGCGGGCTCGCCCAGCGGGCCGCCACCGCCCTCGCGCTGATCGGCGACGCCCCGCTGCTGCTGGCCGACGAACCGACCACCGGCCTCGACCGCGACCTGGTGGACCGCACGGTGGACGAGCTGCGGCGCCACGCCGGGGACGGCCGCGCCCTGCTGATGATCACCCATGACCTGGCGGCGGCCGAGCGGATCGCCGACCGCGTCGCGGTGATGTACGCGGGCCGGATCGTGGAACTCACCGACGCCGGCCGCTTCTTCGGCGGGCCGGGCCCCCGCCACCCCTACGCCCGCGGCCTGCTGGCAGCTCTGCCGGAACGCGACTTCACCCCCGTCCCCGGCCTGCCCCCGGAGCTGGGCTCCCTTCCGGCGGGCTGCGCCTTCGCGGCCCGCTGCGACCGGGCCTCCGACCGGTGCGGGACGCTGCCGCGCTTCGAGAACGGGGTCGCCTGCCACCACAGCGAGGAGACCGTCCGTGCTTGAACTCGACGCGGTCACCGCCGGATACGACCGCCGTGCCCCCGTCGTCCGGGGCGCCTCACTGACCGTCGCGCCCGGCGAGGCCGTCGGGCTGCTCGGCCCCAGCGGCTGCGGCAAGTCGACCCTCGCCCGGGTCGCCGCCCTGCTGCACCGGCCCGACGCCGGCCGCGTCACGGTCGACGGCGAGCCGGTACCCGGCTGGCGCCACCGCGCCCCGCGCGAACTGCGCACCGCCATCGGCGTCGTCTTCCAGCAGCCGCGCATGTCCGCCGACCCGAGGCTGCGGCTGCGCGACCTGATCGCCGAACCGCTGCGCGCCACCGGCCGGCGGGACGCCGTCGCCGACCGCACGGCCGAACTGGCCCGGACGGTGGGCCTCACCGACGACCTGCTGGCCCGCCGCCCGCACGAGGTCAGCGACGGCCAGTTGCAGCGCGCCTGCCTGGCGCGGGCCCTGGTGCTGCGCCCCCGGTGGCTCATCTGCGACGAGATGACCGCGATGCTCGACGCCTCCACCACGGCCGCCCTGGTCGCCGCGGTCGAGACCTACCGCCGCCGGCACGGCGCCGGCCTCCTCGCCGTCGGCCACGACCGGGTGCTCCTGGAGCGCTGGTGCGACCGCACGGTGGAGTGGGCCGACTGCGTGCGCTCCCGGTAACCGTCCGGCCGCCGGACGCCCCGGCGGCCGGACGGCGGCGCGCCGGCCGACTCCGGCCGGGCGCACGGCCGTCGGTGCGGACCACCTCGACACCGACGACCTCCCCGGGCTCGCCGCGTTCCTGCGCGCCCGCCACGAGTAACGGTCCACGGCGCGGCAATACCCGTTCGGCGGACACGCCGTACGGCCGTACGGCGCCGTCCCTCCGCCAGACTGGCCGCCGAATGCCGCACGCCCGGTGCGGCGGCCGGAGGAGACTGACCCATGGCCGTATCTGTCTCAGTGATCCTGCTCCTGCTGATCCTGGCGGTGGTCTTCCTGCGCAGCGGGGGACTGAAGCTCTCGCACGCGCTGGTCTGCGCCCTGCTCGGGTTCTTCCTGGCCAGCACGAGCCTGGCGCCGACCATCTACAACGGCGTCTCCGCCACGGCCGATGTGGTCAGCAGCCTCAGGCCATGAGGTGGGCCCGGACCCCGACGCGGGTCACGGGACGGCGTCCGGCCCCACGAAGACGCCGATGCCGTTCGGCACGGCCCGCTGGGCGCCTCCGCTGGGATGGTTCAGCACGCTCACCTTGGCCGCCCCCTCCGCCCTGGCCACCAGGGTGGAGGAGCCCCCACCGTCCAGGTTGACCGCGTCCGACGCCCCCAGGTCCCGCATCAGGGTGGCCAGTTCGACCACGGTCAGACCCGAGCGGAAGTCGGCCCCGCCGTCCAGCGCGAGCAGCAGCAGCCGGGCGCCGTCGCTCCCGACGCCGGCCGCCGTGCGCACCGCCGCCGTCGTCCCGTCCATCCCGGCCAGCGGCGCGCCGCCGCGCAGCACCGGATAGCCACCCACCGCGAACCGGTACGCCACCCCGGCGTCGTCCCCGGCGGGGACCAGTCGGTGCTCGACGCTCACCTGGTCGCCGACCACCAGCTTGCCGAGCTCCCGCGCGCCCGCCTCACGGCCCACCAGCACCTCGGTGCCCGCCTCGATCGCCCCCCGGCCGGGATCCTCCGAGACCGCGACCACCTTGCCCTCGCGCACCGTCACCTCGTAGGTCTCCGCGCTGCACGGGGCGCCGCGCTGGGTGTCCGTGCCGCAGGTGGCCCGCACCCTCGACGCGGCTCCCCAGTCCTGGGTGAACAACCCCACCGAGTCCACCGGCAGCGCGTACTGGTTCAGCCCGCCCAGCGGCAGTTGGCCCCCCGGTGTGGACACGGTTCCCGCCAGCGCGAGTTCGCCGATACGGGCGCGCCCGTCGTCCCCGACGCCCAGTACCTGGCGGGTGTTGGTGCCCGGAGGCAGGGCCGGCCCGAAGCGCTGTCCGTTGGGCACGGCGGCCTTCAGCGGCCGGCCGTCGGCGACCGCGGGACCGACCGGCGCGCCGGTCGCCTCCACCCCGGGGTGCTGGGTCTCGGTGATGTTGAAGAAGTCCCCGTTGACACCGCCGGTCGCGCCGGCGCTGTCGGCGAGCGTGGACAGCGCCGAACGGGCCGCCACCACACCCGGGTAGAGCAGCCCGGCCGAGACACGGCTGTCGCTCAGGTCCGCCGACAGCAGATGGGCCCGCGCCGTACCCCGGTCCGACCGGACGTCGACGACCCGGTACTCCACCCCGGCGGTCACCCGTCTCCAGCCCGATGGCGCGGCGGCGGCCGACGGGGCGGCCACCAGTTCGGCACCCAGCAGGGAGGCCAGAACGACGAGCAGGATCGTGCGCGTCCGCGCACCACGTACCGGCAACTGTCGCCGTGTCACGGCCACGGTCCCCCCAGGTGTCAGGGCAACTCACACAGGTCGAGGAAGAGTTGCCCCGCCGGGACCCGCGGCGAACCGGCCGGACCGGAACGAGTGGGGAAACGTGACCCGTACGGGCGTGCCGGAGCGCCGGAGCGCGGGCGCCCGTGCTCAGAGGGGGCGACGGCGGGTGGTGACGTGGCGTTCGTAGGCCGCGCGCGCCTCGACGGCCGCCGGACGGGCGGACACCTCGGCCACCGGCACGTCCCACCACGCCTGTGCCTCGGGGGCGGTGGCGGGCGGAGCGGTCTCGACGTACACGCACGTGGGGCGCGCGGAGGCGCGGGCGGTGGCCAGCGCGGCCGGCAGTTCGCCGCACGTGGTGACCCGCAGCACGTCCATGCCCAGGCTCGCCGCGTTGGCCGCCAGGTCCACGGGGAGCGGGTCACCGGTGTACGTGCCGTCGGCGGCCCGGTAGCGGTACGCGGTGCCGAAGCGCTCGGCGCCGACCTGCTCCGAGAGGCCGCCGATGGAGGCGTAGCCGTGGTTCTGGAGGATGACGACCTTGATGGGGACGCCCTCCTGGACGGCGGTGACGACCTCGGTGGGGTTCATCAGGTACGTCCCGTCGCCGACCAGGGCCCAGACGGGCCGTCCGGGTTCGGCGAGGGCGACACCGATGGCCGCCGGGATCTCGTAACCCATGCAGGAGTACCCGTACTCGACGTGGTACTGGCGCGGTGAGCGCGCCCGCCAGAACCTGTGCAGGTCGCCCGGGAGGGAGCCGGCCGCGTTGATGACGACGTCGTCGTCGCCGACGACCGCGTCCAGCGCGCCGAGCACCTGGGTCTGGGTGGGTGGGGCGTCCCCGTCGGGCGCGGCGAAGGCCGCCGCCACGACGCGTTCCCAGCGCTCCTTGCCCGCCCGGTACTCGTCCTCGTAGGCGGCGTGGACCCGGTGGCCGGCCAGGGCGCCGGTGAGTGCCTCGATTCCGGTGCGGGCGTCGGCGACCAGGGGCAGGCCGGCCATCTTGTGCGCGTCGAAGCCGGTGATGTTGAGGTTGACGAACCGGACGCCGGGTTCGGTGAACAGGGTGTGCGAGGCGGTGGTGAAGTCGGTGTAACGGGTGCCGATCCCGATGATCAGATCGGCGTGGCGGGCCAGGGCGTCCGCCGTGGCGGTGCCGGTGTGGCCGATGCCGCCGACGTCGGCGGGATGGTCGTGGCGCAGCGAGCCCTTGCCCGCCTGGGTGGAGGCGACCGGGATGCCCGTCGCCCCGGCGAACGCGTGCAGCGCCTGGTGTGCCCCGCTGTGGTGCACACCGCCGCCGGCCACGATCAGCGGCCTGCGCGCGGCCCTGACGCGGCGGGCCGCGGCCTGGAGGGCGTCGCGGTCGGGGCCGGGCCGGGGCACCCGCCAGACCCGCTCGGTGAAGAACTCCCGGGGCCAGTCGTGCGCCTCGGCCTGCACGTCCTGGGGCAGGGCCAGGGTGACCGCGCCGGTGGCGGCCGGGTCGGTCAGCACCCGCATCGCCTGCAGCGCGGCCGGGACCAGCGCCTCGGGGCGGGTGATCCGGTCGAAGTAGCGCGACACCGGCCGCAGGCAGTCGTTGACCGACACATCGCCCGCGCCGGGCACCTCCAGTTGCTGCAGCACCGGGTCGGCGGGCCGGGAGGCGAAGGTGTCCCCCGGCAGCAGCAGGACGGGCAGACGGTTGATGGTGGCCAGCGCCGCCCCGGTGACCAGGTTGGTGGCCCCGGGGCCGATCGACGTGGTCACCGCGTGCGCCGACAGCCGGCCGCTGTGACGGGCGTGCCCCACCGCCGCGTGCACCATGGCCTGCTCGTTGCGGCCCTGCACGAACGGCATTTCCCCGCCGTGCTCCACCAGCGCCTGTCCGACCCCGGCCACATTGCCGTGGCCGAAGATGCCCCACATCGCCCCGATGGACCGGCACCGCACCCCGTCCCGCTCGGTGTACTGCGCGGACAGGAAGCGCACCAGTGCCTGTGCCACCGTCAGCCGGACCACGGACGGACTCATATGCGCCTCTCCAGGGGTTTCGGGGGTGGAGGAGAACAGGCGGAAGGGCTCCGGCGGTGCCGGGGCGGCCCCCCGCGCGGCCCCGCCGCGGTGCCGGCCGCGCCCTCGGCGCCGACGAAGCCCGTCCCTCCTGGTCGTCGGGTCGCCGGTGCGGCCCGGGTCAACATGTAGGCCAGGAGAGCGCGGCTGTCAACGCCATGTCCTTACATGCACACGCGGTGTGCGCGGGTACGGAACGATGTCCGGACACGGCGCGGACACCGGGGTGCGTGCCGGGTTGGCTCCCGTCCCGGCAGAACCGGCCGGCGTCACACCGGGCAGCCCCCACCCCGGAGGTCTGTCGCCCCGTCACCGGCCCGGCCCCGGCCACCCGCGGCGCGCCGCCGCCTTTCCCCGTCCCCTCCAGAGGTGCTGGAATGATGGACCCCACGACTCGTCCCGCCCGTCCCGCTCACCGGTCTGGCGCCTTCCGTGGGCCGGCCGGCCGGCCGCCCGCGCCGCGGCCGGTGCTGCTCGCCGGGCACTGGACCGGGGCGGCGCCGGCGCCGGGGAGCCCGCCCGCCCCGAGGGGAGCCCGACTCCCGCCCCTCCCGCCCTCCTGTCCACCGGCCGCCTCCCGAACAGAAAGGTCCCGCTGCCCATGCGAGTTGCCGTCTTCGGCGTCGGACGCCTCGGCGCCGTCCACGCGCAGACCCTCCACGCGCACCCCGACGTCACCGAACCGCTCATCACCGACACCGACAGCGCGCGTGCCGCCGGGACCGCTGCCCGCCTCGGCAGGGGAGCCCGGGCCACGGCCGGTGCCGACGATGCCTTCGCCGCCGCTCCCGACGCCGTCGTCACCGCCTCGGCGACCGCCGGCCACGCCGCACTGGTCTCCCGCGCCGCCGAGGCGTGCCTGCCCACCTGCTGCGAGAATCCCGTCGCCCCCGGCCTCGCCGAGACGGTCGACGCCCTGCGGCGGGTGCGGGACTCCGGCACCGTGCTGCGAGTGGGTTTCCAGCGCCGCCTCCACCCGGGCTACCGCGCCGCCCGGGCCGCCGCCGGCGCCCCGGCGAGGGGGGCCGTGGCATGAACCTCGACCGCGTGGCGGCAGCCCCCATCTCCTGGGGCGTCTGCGAGGTGCCCGGCTGGGGCCACCAGATGGCGGCGGACCGCGTCCTGCGGGAGATGGCCGGCCTGGGCCTGTCGGCGACCGAGTTCGGCCCCGACGGGTTCCTGCCGGGAGACCCGCGCGACAGGGCGGCGCTGCTGGGCCGCCACGGCATGAGGGCCGTCGGCGGCTTCGTTCCGCTCGTCCTGCACGACCCGGCGGCCGATCCCGTCCCCGTGGTGCGCGAGACGCTGCGGGACTTCACGGCCGCGGGTGCCGACACCCTGGTACTGGCCGCCGCCACCGGGCTGGACGGCTACGACACCCGTCCCGTCCTGGACAGCACCGGCTGGCGCACCCTCCTGGCCCGCCTCGACCGCCTGAACGCCCTCGCCGCCGAGGCCGGTGTGACCGCCGCCCTGCACCCCCACGTGGGCACCATGGTGGAAGGCCCCCAGGAGGTCGACCGGGTCCTGGACGGCAGCGACATCGGCCTCTGCCTCGACACCGGCCACCTCCTGATCGGCGGCACCGACCCCGTGCGCCTGGCCGGGCGCGCGTCGTCCCGCGTCGTCCACGTCCACCTCAAGGACGTCGACCTCGACGCCGCCCGGGCCCTCCGGGCGGGCCTGACCCCCGGCTACGGCGACGCGGTCGCCACCGGGCTGTACCGGCCGCTCGGCCGGGGCGGCATCGACCTGACCACCTTGGTCGACACCCTGGAGGGCGCGGGATACCGCGGCTGGTACGTCATGGAACAGGACGTGGTCCTCACCACCGAGCCGCCCGCGGAAGCCGGCCCGCTCACCGGTGTACGCGCTTCCCTGGACTGGCTGAGGGGCCGGTGACCCGACCCCCGGCCCTGGGACACCGGCCCCCCGGACGCGGCGCGCGGCACCGGGGGCCGGGCGCCCGGTGCGCGGCCCCCGGCCTCTGGTACCGGGCCCGGGCGTCCGGCCGCCGGGAGGTGTCAGGCCGGGTCGGTCACGGGCAGTTCACCGGTACGGGCCACCCGGGCGTACCAGTGGGCACTCGACTTCGGCGTACGGCGCAGCGTCCCGTAGTCGACGTGCACGGCCCCGAAGCGCTTGGCGTAGCCGTACGCCCATTCGAAGTTGTCCATCAGTGACCAGAGGAAGTAGCCCCGGACGTCCGCCCCGTCGGTCATCGCCCGGTGCACCGCCTCCAGGTGGCCGTGCAGGTAGGCGATCCGCTCCGGGTCGTGCACCGAGCCGTCGGCGGCCACCTCGTCCTCGTACGCCGCGCCGTTCTCGGTGATCAGCAGCGGCAGGGCCGGGTGCTCGCCGGCCAGCCGCGTCAGCAGGTCGTACAGCCCCGACGGGTCGACCGACCAGCCCATCGCGGTCCGTTCGCCGGGCGCCTGGTGGAAGGCGACGTCGTCCGCGCCGGGCCAGGGGGAGAACGCGCCGGCGCCGTGCCCGTCGTCGCGGGTGACCGGAGCCCCGTCGGGCACCGCCGACACCACGGTGGGCGTGTAGTAGTTGACGCCCAGGAAGTCCAGCGGCTGGTGGATCGCGGAGAGGTCCCCCGGCCGGACGAACGACCAGTCGGTGAGCCCGGCCGTGTCCTCCAGCAGGTCCTGCGGGTAGGCGCCGTCCAGCATGGGCCCCAGCCAGACCCGGTTGCCCACCGCGTCGATCCGGCGTACCGCCGTGAGGTCCTCCGCCGTCCCGGCCAGCGGCCTGAGCTGGTGCAGGTTCAGCGAGACGCCGACCTCCGCGCCGGAGGGCAGCGCGGCGCGCAGCGCCCGTACCGCCAGGCCGTGCCCCAGGTTCAGGTGGTGGGCCGCGCGCAGGGCGGCGACCGGATCGGTGTGCCCGGGCGCGTGCACGCCGGAGCCGTACCCGAGGAACGCGCTGCACCAGGGTTCGTTGAGGGTGGTCCAGCGTCCGACCCGGTCACCGAGCGCGTCGGCGACGAGGCGCGCGTACTCACCGAACCGTTCGGCGGTCGCGCGGTGCGGCCAGCCGCCCGCGTCCTCCAGTTCCTGCGGCAGGTCCCAGTGGTAGAGCGTGACCAGGGGCTGCACCCCGGCGTCCAGCAGCTCGTCCACGAGGCGCCGGTAGAAGTCCAGGCCCTGCTGGACGGCCGGGCCGCGTCCGGTCGGCTGCACCCGGGACCACGAGACCGAAAAGCGGTAGGCGGTCAGGCCCAGACCGGCCATGAGCTTCACGTCGTCGCGGTACCGGTGGTAGTGGTCGACCGCCACGTCACCCGTGTGGCCCTGGAAGACCTTGCCCGGTGTGCGGGCGAAGGTGTCCCAGATGGACGGGGTCCGGCCGTCCTCGGCCGCCGCCCCCTCGATCTGGTACGCGGCGGTGGCGGCACCCCAGAGGAAACCGGGCGGGAACCGGCGGGTCGCGGTGAGCGGCAGGGAATCGGACGCAGTCATGGCGGAGCGCTCCCAACGGGGAAGGGTCTGTTGACGAAGGTCGGTCGCGGGCCGTCAGTTCTTGACGGCGCCCGAAGTGATGCCGCCCACGACATGCTTGCCGAGCAGGGCGAACACCAGCAGCAGCGGCACGGTGGAGATCAGCGCGCCGGTCAGCACGATCGCCTGGTCGACGGTGTGGTTGCCCGAGCCCAGGCCGGCGAGCGCCACCTGGAGCGTCGGGTTGCCGTCCGGTGTGAGGGCGATGAACGGCCAGAAGAAGTCGTTCCAGGACTGGACGAAGACCAGCATGCCCAGCACCGCCATGGCGGGCCTGGCGACGGGGAAGACCACGTGCCAGACGACCCGCAGGCTGTGCGCGCCGTCCACCCGGGCCGCCTCCACCAGCTCCACGGGCAGGGCCTCCAGCAGGTACTGCCGCATGAAGAACACCCCAAACGCCGCCACCAGCGAGGGCAGTACCACCGATTGGAGCTGGTCCACCCAGCCCAGGTCGGTGATGATCCGGTACAGCGGGATGACGCTGAGCTGCGGCGGAATGGTCATCGTCGCCACCACCAGCGCCAGCAGGACGTTGCGGCCCCGGAACGGCAGCTTGGCGAAGGCGAACCCGGCCAGGGTCGAGAAGGCCACGGTGGACAGCGCCACCAGCCCCGCCACGACCGTGGTGTTGACGAGTGCCTCACCCATGTCCACCTGGTTCCAGGCGAAGGCGAGGTTGTCGAAGAGGCGCGGCCCCGGCAGCAGCGGCGCCGGGGCCTCCACCACCCGCTCGCCGGAGTGCGACGCGGCCACGAGGTTCCAGTACAGCGGGAAGAGCGAGACCAGGGCGGCCAGCCCCAGCAGGACGTATGTCAGCGGTCCCGCGTGATGCACGCGGCCCGCCGCCCGAAGCGGTGCCATCGGTCAGCCCCCCACCTTGTCGCGGTTGAGCCGGGCGACCAGCAGCCGCACCCCGCCGATCAGCAGCAGGAGCAGCAGCATCACCCAGGCGATGGCGGACGCCTGCCCCAGCGCGCCGGTCATCCACCCCTTCTCGTACATCAGCAGGCTGAGCGTCTGGAACTGGTTGCCGCTGCCACCGCTCACCCCCAGGCTGCCGCCGAAGAGCATCGGTTCGCCGAAGAGCTGGGTGGCGCCGATCGTGGAGACCACCACCGTGAACAGGATCGTCGGCCGGATCGACGGGACGGTGATGCTGACGAACTGCCGCCACCGCGAGGCGCCGTCGAGCGCGGCGGCCTCGTACAGGTCCTTCGGCACGGCCTGCATGGCGGCCAGATAGATGAGCGCGTTGTAGCCGGTCCACCGCCAGGTGACGATGACGGAGATGGCGATCTGAGCCGGCCACTTCGACGACTCCCAGTCGACCGGATGGAAACCGACCCCGCCGAGCACGGTGTTGATCAGCCCGTAGTCGCTGTTGAACAACTGGGCGAAGACGAGGGTCGCCGCCGCGATCGACGTGGCGTACGGCGCGAGCACCGCCACCCGGAAGAAACCCCGGCCGCGCAGCCGGTGGTTGAGCAGGTGGGCCAGGACCAGGGCCATCAGCAGTTGCGGCACGGTGGAGATCACGCCGATGGTGAAGGTGTTGGCCAGCGCGTTCCAGAAGAACGCGCTGTCCCACAGGCCGGTGTAGTTGTCCAGGCCCCGCCACCGCGCGGTCCCGCCGAGCTCGACGCGGTGCAGGGAGAGCCAGCCGGTGTAGATCAGCGGGAAGAGCCCGAAGGCGGCGAAGCACAGGAAGAAGGGGGCGACGAACGCGTACGGGGTCGCCTTGAGGTCCCACCGGTACAGCCTGCTGCGCCAGCCGGTGGTCCGGGGGGCGCGTGGGGCGGGCGGCGGTGGGGCGGGCGGGGACGGGACGGGCGGCGAGGAGCCGTCGGCCGCCGCGCGGACGGAGGTGGCCACGAAGGCGGTCCTTCCAGGTCGGTGGGGGACGGCCGCCCGGGGGCGGCCGGGTCCCGTTTGCTCTCTACCGGTCGATCTTGTCCGCGACCAGCTTCCTGACGTTGTCCCATGCCTTGTCCGGGGCGGTGCCGCGCTGCTCGACGTCGAGGATGCCGTTGTCGGTGATGAAGGTCTTCACCTGGCCGTCGTAGCGGCTGACCGGCGCGGGGGTGACGGCCGCGGCGGCGTCCGAGTAGATCCGCCCGACGGGGGTGTCGCCGAAGTACGGGATCCGGGCGTTGCGCACGGCCGGCGAGGCGAGGGTGTCCTTGGTGGACGGGATGTTGCCGTTGACCGCGAACACCTTGGCGTGCTGCTCCGGGGCGGTCAGCCAGGCGGCTAGCTTCGCGGCCTCCTGGGCGTGCCGGCCCGACTTCGGCACGGCGAGGAAGGAACCGCCCCAGTTGCCCGCGACGGGCGGTGCGGCGATGTCCCACTCGCCCTGGTGGGCGGGGCCCGCCTGGTCCTTGATGATGCCGGTCATCCAGCTCGGGCAGGCCACCGTGGCGAACTTGGCGTTCTTGAACCCGGCGTTCCAGGTGCCCTTCTCGTCGAACTGCCGGTACTTGGCGGTGATCCCGCCCTTCGCGGCTTCGACGGCCAGGTTCCAGGCCTTCCTCACGCCGGGGCTGTTCTCGTAGTCGAGCTCCCCCCTGGCGTTGGCGTACTGCTGCGGCTGGCTGGAGAGGACGGCGTTGAACAGGCCGCTGGCCGAGTCGTGGAAGGCGGTCCCGGCCGGGGCGTTCCGCTGGTAGGTCCGGCCGGCGGCGACGAACTTCGCCCAGTCGCCCGCCCACAGCCCGGCGACCTGAGCGCGGTCGGTGGGCAGCTTGGCCTTGGCGAAGAGGCCCTTGTGGTAGCAGACGGCCATCGGGCCGATGTCGGTGCCCAGGCCGATGACCTTGCCGTCCGGTGTGGTGGCCTGCTTGACCTTCCAGTCCAGGAAGGCGGAGGTGTCCGCGCCGCCGGCCTTGGACAGGTCCAGCCACTTGCCCGCCAGGGTGGGACCGGTGGCCTCGGCGATGTAGCCGACCTCCACGGCCTGGATGTCCGCCAGGCCGCTGTTGCGGGAGAGCCGCAGCTTCAGCGTGTCCCAGTACTTCTGTCCGTCGGCCACGTTCGACTCGACGATATCGATGTGCGGGTTCAGCTTCTCGTACTCGGCGTAGAGCTTGGCGCCGTTGTCGTCGTCGTAACCGAAGGAACCGAAGGTTCCGATCCGCAGGACGGTCTTCCCGTCGCCGGCGGACCCACCCGATCCGCCGTCGCCGCCGCCGCAGCCGGTCATCAGGACCGTGCCGGCGGCGAGCGCGGCGGCCACCGCGCGCACGGGGCGGCGGCCGGACTCTCTTCTGGAACTGCGCATGCCACTCTCCTCGGTCAGGGGGGTGCTGAGGTGCGCGGTGATGGGAGAATGGGAGCGCTCCCACAACGTCTTCGGGAAGGTTGCTGCCTGGCGGGGGCAAGTGTCAAGACTCAAACGGGAGTTGGCGCGCGCCGTTACCGGGACTCCCGCTGACGCCGTCGACGGGGGACCGTCTAGGTTGACGGACGCACCACCTCGTCGGGACCGCGAGGCACCGGGTGCGAACACGCAGGAACGACGCTCGATGGGAGACCGATGGCGGTGAACGGACGGCAGACCGGCAGACCCACGCTGGAGGAGGTCGCGGCCAGGGCGGGGGTCGGGCGCGGCACGGTGTCCCGGGTGATCAACGGCTCGCCGCGGGTCAGTGACCGGGCCAGGGAGGCGGTCGGCCGGGCCGTCGCCGAGCTGGGGTACGTCCCCAACCGCGCCGCCCGCGCACTGGCCGGTGCGCGCACCGACGCCATCGCCCTGGTGATCCCCGAGACCGAGGCGCGCTTGTTCGCCGAGCCGTACTTCCTCGACATCATCCGGGGGGTCAGCGGCGAACTCGCCGACGCCGACATGCAGTTGCTGCTCACACTGATCCGCTCCAGCAAGGAGCGCCAGCGGTTCGAGCAGTACCTCGCGGCCCAGCGGGTGGACGGTGTCCTGCTCGTGTCCGTCCACCGTGACGACCCGCTGCCGGACCTGGTGCGGGAGCTGGGCCTGCCGGTGGTGCTCAACGGCCGCCGCTCCGAGGACGAGACCGTGCCCTACGTGGACTCCGACAACGTCGGTGCCGGCAGGTCGGCGGTGGACCACCTGACCGGGCGCGGCCGGCGCCGCGTCGCGACCATCACCGGACCGCTCGACATGTACGTGGCGCGCTGCCGCCTGGACGGCTACCGCCAGGGACTGGAGGCGGCCGGCCTGGCACCGGACGAACGGCTGGTCGCGGCCGCCGACTTCACCGAGGAGGGCGGCCGGCGCGCCATGCGCGAACTGCTGGACCGCTGCCCCGACCTGGACGGGGTCTTCGCCGCGTCGGACGTCATGGCGGCCGGGGCCCGGGCCGTACTGCGCCGGGCGGGCCGTCGCGTCCCGGAGGACGTGGCGCTCGTCGGCGTGGACGACTCGGCGGTGGCCCGCCATCTGGACCCGGCCCTCACGAGCGTGCGTCAGCCGATCGAGGAGATGGGCCGCGTCATGGCCCGCGTGCTGCTGGAGCGGATCAGGGGCGGGGACGCCGGGCCGCCTCCGCTGCTCCCCACGGAACTGGTGGTCCGCGACTCGACGTGAGCCGGACGCGCGGACCCCGGGCGGGGACCCGGACACGCGGACCCCGGGAGGGCGCCCGGACGGGCGGGATCCCGAGCGGGAGCCGGACGCGCGCGTGCCCCGGGCGGCCGACGGGTCGGCCCCCGCTCCGGCGGCCGGGAGGCCGGGAGCGGGGGCGGGGGCGGGCTCAGGTCAGAGCGCCGGGTGGGCGTTCTTCAACAGCTCCTGGAACTGGGCCGAGAACCAGTGCCCCGAGAGCGGGGCGTTGGGCAGCGCCCCCGACATGCTGTTGCCGTTCCGGGGGTTGCCCGTGTAGGTGGGGTCGCACATCCGGTCGAAACCCTTCCCCTCGTCGTTCGGGATCGCGCTGCTGGAGCCGTCCGACTCACCCGGGGGCTTCATCCAGACGTAGGCGTCGATGCCCGCTGCCGGGGCCGCCTGGGGCCGCTCGCCGAGCCCGGCACCCGACTGGTTGCACCAGTTGCCGAGGTGGATCCGCCGGTCGTAGCGGCCCCCGTTGACATAGCTGTCGACACTCGTCCGGGGGCCGGGGGAGGCCGGCCGTGCGGAGCCACCCCAGCCGTTGCGGGAGGTGTCGATGAGCATGCCCAGGTTCCGGTCGAAGCCGATGGAGACCAGCTTGGCGCGCATGGCCTGGGCGTAGGACAGCTCGTCGGTGTAGCGGTTCCAGTCGACCCACTTCGACTGGCGTACGGACACCCCGTTCACCGTGTCGTCGATGGTGAAGTGGTCCTCCTTGAGGGCGCTGTAGTTGGCCGTGTTGACGATGAAGCCGTGCACCGCCGAGACGGTCGAGCCCTCGGCGGTCGCCGCCTGCTTGAAGAGGTCGGCCGACGCGCCGAAGTTGTCGTCCCAGCCGAGCCAGCCGTGGTGGCCGGCGTCCACGTAGTTGTAGACGTTGGCGACCGAGCCCAGCTTCTTCAGCGCGTACCCGACCCCCTTGATGTAGTTGCCGTTCGCCTTCATGACGTCGCAGGCGGGCGTGACGGTGGGGCGCGGGGTGACGTTGGTGACCAGGTTGGGCAGGGAGTCGATCTCGACCGTCGTCACGATCCGGAGGCCCGCGTACTTGGGGTCGGCGAGGGTCGCGGCGATCGGGTCGATGTACTGCGTCCGGTACTTCTCGATCTCCGTCGGCCCGAGCTCGCCGTTGGAGGCCAGCGCGGCGCAGTCACGGCCCGGCAGGTTGTAGATCACCAGTTGGACGACGAGCTCGCCGGTGCCCTTCTGCCGCAGCGCCTCGTCGAGGTGGTCACGCAGGCCCATGCCGCCGTTCACACCCCTGATGGCGGCGATCCGGTCCAGCCAGACGCCGGTCGGCTGCCGTGAGACCTTGGTGCCGCCCGGCTCGGCGGCGGCCTTGGCGGACCACTCGGGGTTCACGTACACCTTGGCGCCGGCGTAGGGGTTGTCGACCCGGCTGCCGCTGGGCGGGGGGTCGGTCGGGCCGGGCTCCGTCGGGCCGCCCGGCCCGCCGTTGCAGGTGACGCCGTTCAGCTTGAACGTGGCCGGTACGGCGTTGCCGCCGCTGTACGAGGCGTTGAAGCCGAAGGACGTGGAGGCGCCGGTGGCCAGGGCGCCGTTGTAGGAGACGTTCCGGGCGGTGACGGAAGCGCCCGTCTGGCTGACGGCGGCGTTCCAGTGCTGGGTGATCCGCTGGTCGCCGGCGTACGCCCACTCCAGTGTCCAGGAGCTCAGCGGGTCACCGGTGTTGGTGACGGTGACGTCGGCGCCGAAACCGGCGTTCCACTGGGAGGTGACCTTGTAGTCGACGGTGCAACCGGCTGCGGCGGCGCCGGCGGTGCCGGTCAGCGCGGTGGCGGTGGCTCCGGTCGCCGCCAGCAGTGTGCAGGCGGCCAGTAAGGCGGTGCGGCTCATGGGGGACTGCCTCTCAGTCGAGGGCGCGCAGGTGGTCGCGCAGCCCGGTGCCATATGCGGTGGGGGTGCCGTTGTAGTCGCTGATCAGGGCCGGTCCTGAGGAGCAGTTCCAGGTGTTCCAGGTCCAGCCGAGGTAGGAGAGCGCTCGCGCGTCGAACCACCGCATGACCCGGTCGATGAAGCCGTGCCCGCAGGTGTTCTCGCCGATCTCGCCCGCCACCAGCGGTACGCGGGCGGCGACCGGCGCGAGCGTGGTGTCCCAGCACGCCTCGCCCGCACAGGCGTTGAAGTTGTAGACGTGCCAGGCGGCGGCCAGATTGCCGGCCGGGTCGGACGGCGCGTACGCGAGCCACTGGCTCAGGTCGTTGGCGTACGCCACCCCCGGGACGAGAACGAGGTTCCGTGCGCCGGTCGCCCGTACCGCGTCCAGCAGGTCCTGCATGCCGGCGACCTCGTATCCGATGCCGGGGCAGTCACCGCCGTCCCGCCAGCAGGTCCACGCCTGGGCGGCGGTGCCGGTCGCGCGGTCCGGGTAGGGCTCGTTGAACAGGTCGAACACCACGCGGCGGTCGTCCTTGAAGGTGTTCGCCACGGAGGTCCAGAAGGCCGGGGAGTAGCGGGCGTCGGGCATCGGCTTCTGGCAGGAGGCGTGGATGTCGGAGCAGCCGGCGGAGTTGCCGGTGTACTGGCCCCAGCTCCAGTGGAGCTCCACGACCGGTGTCATGCCGTGCGCCTCGACACGGCGTACGAGGGCCTTGACGGCGTCGATGTAGGCGGCGCCCCGGTAGGCCGGGGCGATGTTGTCCAGGCCCAGCCAGCACTCCTCGTTCAGCGGTATGCGCACGGTGTTGGCGTTCCAGTCGGCGATGGCCTTCACGGACGCGTCGTCCACCGGTCCGTCGAAGATGCCGTGGCCCTGGACGCACATGAACTCACCGCCCGAGCGGTTCACGCCGAGCATCCGGCGCGTGGCACCGTTCTGGTCGACCAGCCTGTTGCCGGCGACGGTCAGCACGGGCGGCCCGTCGGCAGGCTCCGGCGGCTCCGGCGGGTCGGTGGGACCGCCGGGATCCGGTCCGCACACCGCCCCGTTGAGCGTGAACGACGCCGGCGCGGGGTTGGCGCCCGCCCAGGAGGCCACGAAGCCGGCCGTGACAGCGGTACCCGTGGCCAGGGCGCCGTTCCACGTCTCGTTCGCGGCGGTGACCGACGCCCCGGTCTGGGACCACTTGGCGCCCCAGCCCTGGGTGACCCGCTGGCCGCCCGGGAAGGCGAAGCCGAGGCGCCAGCCGGTGAGCGCCGGACCGTGGTTGGTGAGGGTGACCGACCCCTGGAAGCCGCCGGCCCACTGGTTGCCGACGGTGTACTCCACCGTGCAGACGGGTGCGGCGGCGGCCGGTGTGCCGGGGACGGCCGGTGCAGCCGGTGTGCCGGGTAGGGCTGCTACGGCGGATGCGGGTGGTGCAGCGGGTACGGCTGGTGTGGCGGGGGCCGGTGCGGCTGCCGCGAAGGCGGTGCTCGCCATCGCGAGAGCCGCTCCGACGAACAGGGTGAGTAATCGTGAACGCGGGGGGTGTCGCATGAGCGACTCCTTGCAGATCGGGCGTGTACCTGACACGCCGACTGAAACGGAATCGCTCCCACTGGTGGAACAGACCGTAGCGGCAAGGCAGGACGAGGAACAGAGGGGGCGTCAACATTCCCTGTCGTTTTTCTTCGACTCTTCAAGCGTCTTGACCCGCTGCCCTCCTCTGCCCATAGTGGGAGCGCTCCCACTGGTTCACAGCTTGTGCTCGCCCGCCTCTCCGGGCCGCGAGGAGATCAGCACGGCCCCGGCCTCGTCCCGTCCGGTGCGGCGCCTGCCGCCCCGCTCCCGTTTCCATCCGCTGTCCGCTGTCCGCTGTCCGCTGTCCGCTGTCCGCCGGGCGACCCGCCGGCGAGCGCCGGCGCCGCTCCCGTAGAGTGGCGGACGGGCCGTGACTGGCGCTTGGGTGGAGTACCACCGGGGAGCGGCCCGGCGGACCGACGCCAATGCCGCGCGCCTGGGCGATCAGCGACGACGCCCAGGAGCGCCCATGCCCACCACCTCCGCCACGGCCCGCCTCATGGACGGCAGCGGCCTCGCCCGCCGTCTGGTCGACGAGACCGCCGCCCGCGCCGCCGACCTCACCCGCCGGACCGGCAGCCGGCCCTGTCTCGCGACCGTCCTGGTCGGCGAGGACCCCGCATCGGTGACGTACGTGAAGATGAAGCGGGCCCGCTGCGAGAAGGCCGGCATCCGCTCGCGGCACGTCGGACTGCCCGCCACCACGACCACCGCCGAGCTCGTCGCCACGCTCCAAGAGCTGTCCCGGGACCCGGGGGTGCACGGCATCCTCCTCCAGCACCCGGCCGGCCCGGACATCGACGAGCGCGCGGCGTTCGAGGCCATCGCCCCCGAGAAGGACGTCGACGGTGTCACGACCAGCTCGTTCGCGGCGATGAGTTTCGGCCTGCCCGGCTTCGTCTCGTGCACCCCGGGAGGCATCATGCGGCTGCTGGACGCCTACGACGTCGACCCGGCCGGCAAGCGGGCCGTCGTGGTCGGCCGCAGCGCCATCCTCGGCAAGCCCGCCGGGATGCTGCTGCTGGCGCGGAACGCCACGGTGACGTACTGCCACTCCCGCACCACCGACCTGGCGGCGGTCGTGCGCGAGGCCGACATCCTGGTCGCCGCCGTCGGACGGCCCCGCCTCATCAGGGGCGAGGACGTCAAGCCCGGCGCGGTGGTGATCGACGCCGGGTACAGCCCGGGCAATGTCGGTGACGTCGACTTCGACACCGCCGCCACCCGGGCGAGCCTGATCACGCCGGTGCCGGGCGGGGTCGGGCCGATGACCATCGCGGTGCTCCTGGCCCAGACGGTGGGCGCGGCGGAGCGCCAACTGCTCGCCTGACGGGCGTCGGCGCCGGGGGCCCGGCGCCGCCGACCCGGCACGCGACGGGGCCGGCGCTGTGCCGGGCTCGGCGGGGTTCCCGTGCGGTCCGGGGCCCGGCGGGGCCGGCGCGCCGGGCCGGTGTCCGGCGGAGTTCCGCGGGGGGCGGGGGGGGTGGGCCGGCCCCGCCGGGCGCGGGGGGGGTGCCGGGGGGGGGGGGGCGCCCGAATTGGTTAAAATACGATGTTAAGAGAAAAGGAAT
>NZ_JBFAGV010000051.1:0-21120 GCF_040653855.1 Streptomyces sp. NPDC050856
TACCCCACGGCCCCGCCCCCCAACCGCGGGGGGCCCCCCTCAATCGCGGCCCCCGGGCCGCCCCCCCCCCCCCCCGGGGGCCCCGCCCGGCCGGGCGGGCACCGCTTCACCGCGCTCCGGCCAGGTGGTCCCGGTACCAGTCGGCCGACGCCGTGAGCCCGGCGAGCACACCGGGGCCCGGCGGGCAGTCCGCCTTCCGCCAGATGTCCTCGCCGCGGTACCAGTGGTCCTGGGCCAGCAGCGAGAACTGACGCTCGCTCACCCTGCCCCCGGTGGCCGCCAGCCGCGCCAGGCACGCCTCCCACGACAGGTCCCGGTCCGGCACGGCGGGCAGCACGCCAAGGCCGGCCAGCCGGTCCAGCAGGTCCCCCACCCGCACCGGCTCGGGGTGGCTCGCGTGGTGCACGCCGGACGGCGGCGGGCCGGGCGCCACCGTGAGCGCCACGATCAGCCGCGCCAGGTCCGCCACGTCCACCACCGACAGGCGGGCCCTGCCGCCCGCCCAGCGCCCGGGAACCCGCTCCAGCGACTCGGCGAGGGCCGGCACGACCCAGCGGTCCCCGGCGCCGAGCACCAGCCCGGGGCGCAGCACGACAGCCCCCGCGTCCAGGGCGAACCGCTCCCCGGCCAGCCGGGTCCTGCTGGCCGCCGAGACCGGCGCGGGCACCGTCGTGGCCATGTCGGCGCCGTCGTGCGGGCCCTTGCCGTGGACGGCGGCGGTGGACAGGTGGACGATCCTGCCGACGCCGTGGCGCACGGCGTCCGCCATGAGCGCCGAGGCGCCGTCCACGTTCACCGCGGCGCACTCCTCCTCACCGCCGCCGACCCGGGCGGCCAGGTGGAGCACGGCGTCGGCGTCCCGGCACACACCGCGCAGGCTGTGCGGGGTGGCCAGGTCGGCCTCGACCCAGGACCCGCCCGCCTCCGTCCACCACCGCGGGGCGGGACCCCGCCCGACGCCGCGCAGGGCGAGCCGGGCGCCGTCGCGCCGCGCGCCCACCAGGGCGGCGGCCAGCCGTCCGCCGATGAAACCCGTCACCCCGGTGAGGACCACCCGGCGCTCACTCATGCCCATGTCGTGTCCCGTTCGTCGATGAGGGCGACCCGGCGCAGGCCCTCGGGGGTGGCGATGCCCGGCAGCAGGTAGCGCCAGAGGGAGACGATCCGGCGCGGGAGGTCCCTGCGGTTGGAGGCGATCTGGGACATTATCTGCGTCCCGGTGTACGCCCCGACCAGCGTCTGGGCGAACTCCTCGGCGTCGAGGTCGGCACGCACCTCGCCCTTGTCGCGGGCCACCACCAGCTCCTCCCTGAACCGCTCCGCCCACCACTCGTAGATGGAGTCGTCGTGCGGGGCGGGCCCGCTGGGGTCCACCGCCAGCCGCACCCCGGCCCGCAGGAGCACATTGGTCTGGAGCTCCCGGGCCAGGATGAGCGTCACGTCCACGAGCTGCCGCAGCCCGTCGGGACCCTCCGGAAGCCGCACGTCGGACGCCTGCTCCAGGATGACCGCGCGGGCCAGCTCCTCCTTCGACGTGAAGTGGAAGTACATCGCGCCCTGCGTCACCCCGGCCCGCGCGAGGATCCGGGCGATCCCGGCCCCGTCGTACCCGGTCTCGTCGAAGACCTCGGCCGCCGCACGGAGGATCACCTGCCGGGTATGAACTGCGCGCTCTTGCATTCGTCTCGCCATGCGGACCGCCGGTTTCTCGACAAAAAACAGAACGGTCTCTATGTTATTGCCAGTGACAACGATGTGCCACACCGTGGCACCGCTGTTGGGGGAGGGACCCATGCACGCGCCCGCATGCAACGCGCCGGACGTTTCTCAGACCGATGCCGACCTCGTGACTCCACGTCTCGTACACAAATCCGATCCGGGGGAGGTCTACCTCACCCGCTGGTACCGGACCGGGCCGGACGCCTTCCGAATAACCGCTCGCTGGCCCGAGAGCCATGCCTTCTACCGGGTGGAGCCGTGCGGCCGCCCCCTGCTGTCCTGCGACCCGCTGCTGCTCTGCGAGACCGTCCGCCAGACGTTCCCCCTCCTGTGCCACGCCGCCTATGACGTGCCCTTCGGGCACCAGCTCATCTGGGACCGCTTCGCCTACCGGATCGAGGCGCCCGCCACCATCCGCCAGCCGCTCGACCCGGACGTGACGCTGCACGTGGAGTGCCACGACCTCGCCCAGCGCGGCTCGCGGCTCTCCGCCCTGTCGATGCGCCTGCTCGTCACGCGCGGCGGAAGGCGCGTGGCCACCGCCGAGACCCGGTTCGCCGTCCAGGCGCAGACCGTCTACCGCCGCCTCCGCGGCGAGCGGAGCGACGCCGCCCGCGCCATGGCCGGTGCGCCCACCGCGCCCGAGCCCATCGCGCACCGGCTCACCCGCCGCCTCCGCCCCGAGGACGTCGTCCTCTCCCCGCCCGGCCGGGAGACGCCCGGCCAGGGGACGTCCGGCCAGGGGACGTCCGGCCGGGAGACGTCCGACCGGGAGACGCCCGCCACGGGCGGCACCGCCTGGCTGCTCCGGGTCGACACCTCCCACCCGGTCCTGTTCGACCACGCCGTGGACCACGTCCCCGGCATGCTGCTGATCGAAGCGGCCCACCAGGCCGCTCACGCCGCCGGCGACGGGGCGCACACCGAGATCCGGGGCGTGACCTGCTCGTTCTTCCGGTACGTCGAGCTCGACTCCCCCTGCCTGATCAGTGCCACGCCCCCCGTCCCCGCCGGCGACGGCCTCCACGGCGTCCGCGTCGCGGCCACTCAGGACGGACAGGTGCGGTTCTCGGCGACCGTCACGTACGCCGACACGGGGCGGCCCGCCGGGCACACGGCCGCCTGAGGCGCGGGACCGGCCAGACCCACGGCTCCTGGGGGAATCGAGGATCACTCATGCAGATCTCAGACGTAAGTTTCAGGCAACTGCACGCCTTCCTCGCGGTGGCGGACACGCTCAGCTTCACCCACGCCGCGACCCAGTTGGAGAGCAACCAGCCGGCCCTCACCCGCACCATCCGCCGCCTGGAGGAACAGCTCGGCGTCCGGCTGTTCCACCGCACCACCCGCCAGGTCACCCTGAGCCCGGCGGGCCACAAGCTGCGGGAGCAGCTCCAGGCCCTGCTCCCCCGCGTCGAGCAGGCACTGTTCCCCGACGTCCGGCACCCCGCCCTGCGGCTGGGCTTCTGCTGGCTGCTGCCCGACAGATGGGTGCACGAGGCCATCGTCCAGTTCGAGCAGGAGACCGGCGCCCGCGTGGAGCTGCGGCGCAGGGACGACCCGTGCGCGGGTGTCGACCTGGGGGTCGCCGATGTGGCCGTGGTGCGCGGCCGGCCACCGGCCGAGGGCGTCCGGCTCACCCCGCTGGGCACCGAGGGATACGTGGTGGCGATGCCCGCGCGCCACCCCCTGGCGACGCGTTCCCGGGTGGACTGGACGGAGCTGGCCGACCATCCGGTCGTGATCAACGCGGTGAGCGGACCGGTCCGGGACGACGACTGGCCCGAGGGGCTGCGGCCCCGCGCGACCGTGCGGTGCGGCAACTTCGACGAGTGCCTGGAGTCGGTCGCGGCGGGCCGCGGGCTCAGCCTCGTACCGGATCTCGTCCTGCGCCGGAACCTGCATCCCTCGGTGCGGTTCGTCCCGCTCCGCGGCGCGCCCGCCATCCCCATCTCGCTCATCCGGCCCGTCCAGGGGGCTCATCCGCTCGCGGACCGCTTCACCTCGGTGGTGGAACGGGTGAGGGCGGCGGACGCCGCCCGCCGCGTCGCCGCCCCCGCCTCTCACATCCCCTCCGTCCCTTCCGTCTCCTCCGGCCTCGTCGGCGGCTCACGGCGGTGACACGACGACATGGCCGCCGCGCCCCTCGGCGCGGCGGCCACGTCCGTCCCGGCGCGGCCCGGACCCGTCAGCCGGCCTCGGGCGCCCCGGTGGCCGCCAGCTCCCGGGCCCTCGCCACCGCCGCACCGTTGACCGCGTGCGGTACCACCTCCCCCGCCAGCGCCTTGCGAACCGCCGCCACCGCCTCCCGGCCGGCCCGCTCCTGCGCCTCCCGCGTACTGGCGCCCAGATGGGGAGTCGCCACCACGGAGTCGAACGCCAGCAGCGGGTTGCCGACGGCCGGTTCGATCGCGAAGACGTCCAGCGCCGCCCCCGCGATCCGCTCCTCCTTGAGCGCCACCGCCAGGGCCGCCTCGTCCACGATCCCGCCCCGCGCCGTGTTGACCAGGTACAGGGACGGTTTGGCCAGCCGCAGCTCGCGGTCGCCGATGAGCCCGTCGGTGCGTGGGGTCTTCGGCACATGGACCGTGACGAAGTCGCTCCTGGCCATCAGCTCGTCGAGGCCCAGCAGCGTCACCCCGAGCTGCTCCGCGCGCGGCGTGGACACATACGGGTCGTGGGCCACGATCCGCACGTCGAAGGGGGCCAGCCGCCGCGCGACCAGCGTCCCGACGTGCCCGAGGCCGACGATCCCCACCGTGCTGCCCGCCAGCTCCCGGCCCTGGTGCCGCGACCGCTCCCAACGACCCTCGCGCAGCGCCCGGCCGGCCGGCACGACGTGCCGCACGGCGGTGATGATCAGGCCGACGGTGAGCTCGGCCACGCTGAGCACGTTGGACAGCGGGGCGTTGGCCACGATCACCCCGGCCCGGGTGGCGGCGTCCACGTCGACGTTGTCCAGCCCCACGCCGGCCCGGGCCACGATCCGCAGCCGCGGCGCGGCGGCCAGCGCCTCCGCGTCCACCCGGGTCCCGCTCCGTATCAGCAGCGCGTCGGCGTCCCGCAGCGCCCGGCGCAGCGCGCCGGGGTCCCGGCCGTCGCAGTGCCGCACCTCGCAGCCGTCGAGCTGCCCGAGCGCGTCGGCCGCCAGCGGATCGGCCACGACGACGACGTTCTTCCCCACGATCTCTCTCCTTCTCCGACTGCTCCACCACGTACCTGCTCGACCGCGTACCTGCTCCACCGCGTCGCCGCACCACCGCCCGCCCGTTCCACCGCACGGCCGGCGAGCGGATGCCGGACGGCCCGCCGCGCCGCCTCAGGCCACCACGGTCCTGGCGGGCCGGCGTGCCAGCCCGACCCGGTCCCAGATGCCGTCCAGCGCCCTGGCGAAGGCGACCACCTCGTCGTCGCTGTGCTGCGGGGTCGGGGTCACCCGCAGCCGCTCCGAACCGACCGGAACACTGGGCGAGTTGATCGGCTGCACATAGCAGCCGTGCCGTTCCAGCAGTTCGTCGGCGACCGCACGGCAGGCCATGGCGTCACCGACGAGCACCGGGACGATGTGCGCCTCGTCCGAGACCACGGGAATGCCGTACTCCGCCAGCAGCTCCTTGAGCAGCGCGGCCCTGGCCAGCAGTTGCTCGCGCTCCCGGTCGGACCTCTTGAGGTGGCGGACGGCGGCGAGCGCGCCGGCCGCCACCGCCGGCGGCAGCGAGGTGGTGAAGATGAACGCCGAGGCGAAGCTGCGGACCGCGTCCACGACCGGAGCGGGACCGGCCACGTACCCGCCTGCCGAGCCGAACGCCTTCGCCAGCGTGCCCTGGATGACGTCGAAACGGCCCTCCAGGCCCAGCTCGGCCGCCTTGCCCGCGCCGCGCGGCCCGTACAGGCCGACCGCGTGCACCTCGTCGAGATAGGTGAAGGCCCCGTACTCGCGGGCCAGTTCGGCGATCCGGCGCAGCGGCGCCACGTCGCTCTCCATCGAGTACACGCTCTCCAGCGCGATGAGTTTGGGCAGCGCCGGGTCGGTGCCCGCCAGCAGCTCTTCGAGGTGGTCGGCGTCGTTGTGACGGAAGACGTGCTTCTCCGCCCCGCTGTGCCGGATGCCCGCGATCATCGACGCGTGGTTGAGCTCGTCGGAGAAGACCACGCAGCCCGGCAGCCGGCCGGCCAGCACGGTCAGCGCGGCGTCGTTCGCCGCGTAGCCGGAGGGGAAGATCAATGCCGCCTCGGTGCCGTGGAGTTCGGCCAGCTCCTCCTCCAGGCGCACGTGGTAATGGCTGTTGCCGGAGATGTTGCGCGAACCGCCGCTGCCCGCCCCGGACTCGTCGACCGCTCTCTTCATGGCCTCCAGGACCAGCGGGTGCTGCCCCATTCCCAGGTAGTCGTTGCTGCACCAGACGCTGATACGGCGCCCGGGGCCGGGGCCGTGCTTCAGAGCCGCCGGGAACGCTCCGGCCCGTCGTTCGATCTCAAGGAACGTCCGGTAACCACCCCGCTGCTTGAGTGCTTCTATTTCGGCGGCGAAGAAATCGGCATAGCTGAACATGAATCCTCCGTCAAACACGTTCGGAAGCTCCTGACGGGGGAAAGCTAGCCGCACCGGCCAGCGAAGAGAAATACCCGCCCGGGCAGCCCTATGGCGGTGGCACATAAAGCGAGGCAGCGACCGCAGGAAATCCAGTCATGCACGGATCGCATAGACGAATTCCCTTTGCATTTCTCTTGCCGCCGAAACCCTCCTACAGTCCTTCTCGTGATTGCGCCACGAAGCCTCCAGCCGCGGCCGGCGACCGCCGCCGACATAGAAGAGCTCGTCCGGTTGCGCGCCTTTCTGCTCAGCACGGGCGAGGGCCCGTACGTGGCCCGCGGCCCGGCCGAGGACGCGGCCTGGCGGCGCGGATACCGCGTGTGGCTCGACCGGGTTCTCGCCCAGCCCGCCGACCGGGTGCACGTCGCCGTCATCGGCGAGCCGGCGGACCTCGGCGCCTGCGCGATCGCCGTCGTCGACGACCGGGCCCCCACCCCGCTCTGCCCGGACGGCCGGACCGGCTGGGTGCAGGGGGTGGTGGTCGACCCGGCACTCCGGCGACAGGGGCTGGGCGCGCGCGTGATGGAGCACGCCCTCGCCTGGCTGCGGGCCCGGGGCGCCTCCTCGGTGGCCCTCCAGACGACCCCGGACGGCGCGCGGCTCTACCGCAACCTCGGTTTCCTGCCGAGCGGCGAGGACCTTCTGACCCTGGACCTGAGAGAGGCGTGAGGCATGAGAGTACTGATCGTCGGACTGGGCTACGCGGGCAGCAGGTTCCGCACCGCTTTCCGCAACACCGGGGAACCGGTCTCGTTCGCCCATGTGGGCCGCACCAGGGCCGCCACCGACATTCCCTACTACGATTCCGTTCCCGGGGCCCTGGCCGGTTTCCGGCCGGATGTCGTGGTGGTCACCGTCCCGGACGAGGCGCACGCCTCCGTGCTGAACGAGCTGTCCGGCTACGAGGGATTCGTCGTGGCGGAGAAACCGCTGACGACCTCGCGGGACGATCTGACGTCCGTCGAATCCGCCCTGGCCAAGGTGTCCGGATTCTGCCTCGATCTCGTCGAGCGCTATTCCGAGGCCACGGTGTTGCTGCGGGACCACATCCGGCGCGAGGGCCTGGAACTGGTGCGGGCCCATTTCACCTGGGGCAAGGACCGGATCAACGACCACCGCCCCACCAGCGGGGTGCCGAGCGAGATCGTCCACCCGCTCGACCTGGTGCAGTGGATCGCCGGTGACGGCCGGGAGATCGCGCTCGACTCCGTCCTGGGCACCCGGTCGGACTTCTCCGTCTCGGGACCCGAGGTCCTCGACAGCGTCGCGCTGGCCGGCCGGCTCGGCACCGGGACGGTCACCGGGTACAGCAGCTTCGTCAACATCACCCGCAAGCGCGAGGTGGACTTCGTCCTGCGCTCCGGCACCGGCGAACTGGTGTACGCGAGCGCGGTGTACGACACCCCGGTCTGGGACGCCGACCGGGTGCGCGTGTGGCGCCGCACCGACGACGGCGACGAGGTGATCCACGAACTGGACACCACCGGGCGGCCGGTCCCGCCGGGTGCCCGGACGGTGGTGAAGCTGGGCCGGATGGCCGCCGACGTCACCAGGTTCGTCACCTCGGGCCACCGGCCCGGCACGCCCTTCCCGGGGCTGGCGGACGCGCTGGGCCTCCAGCGCCTGCTCAACACCATGGAGCGCGAGGTCCGCGCCACCGGCCCGGTGGCCTACTTCCCCGGCGGCCGGACCGTGCTCAGGGAGGCCGACTGGGAGCGCCTCGGCTAGCGCCCCACCCCCGGGCTCCGGTGCCCCGCTCCCCACAGCCCGGGCGGACCCCGCAGCCCCTGTCGACTTTCGGTTCCTCAAAATCCCCGTAACCCACGTCAGTTGAAGGAGACCGCCATGTGCGGAATCGCCGGATGGGTGGACTTCGCCCGCGACGTTCGCCAGGACCAGCAGACCCTGTCGGCCATCACCAGGACCATGGCCTGCCGCGGCCCGGACGCGGAGGGCATGTGGGCCGACGAGCACGCGGCCCTCGGGCACCGCAGGCTGTCGATCATCGACCTCGACGGCGGCCGGCAGCCCATGGCGGCCGAGGAGGACGGCCGCACGCTGGCCTGCCTCACCTACAGCGGTGAGGTCTACAACTTCCAGGAGCTCCGCCGCGAACTGGAGTCCCGGGGCCACCGCTTCAGGACCCGCAGCGACACCGAGGTGGTGCTGCGCGGCTACCTGGAGTGGGGCGAGGACCTGGTGACCCGGCTGAACGGCATGTACGCCTTCGCCCTGTGGGACGCGCGCAGCCAGACCCTGCTGCTGATCCGCGACCGGATGGGCGTCAAGCCGCTCTACTACTTCCCCACCCCCGACGGCGTGGTGTTCGGCTCCGAGCCGAAGGCGATTCTCGGCCACCCCTCCGTGCCGCGCCGGGTGGGGGCCGACGGTCTGCGCGAGGTCCTGGAGATGGTGAAGACCCCTGAGCAGGGCGTCTTCTCGGGCATGTACGAGGTGCGCCCCGGCCAGCTGGTGCGCGTCCGGCGCGAGGGCCTGTCCAAGCGGACCTACTGGGCGCTGGAGGCCCGGGAGCACACCGACGACCTGGACACGACCATCGACACCGTGCGCGGGCTGCTCGAGGACATCGTGGACCGGCAGACCGTGGCGGACGTGCCGCTGTGCTCGCTGCTGTCCGGCGGACTGGACTCCTCCGTCATCACCGCGCTGGCCTCCCAGAAGCTGGCCGGCCGCGGCGAGGGGCCGGTGCGCTCCTTCTCGGTGGACTTCGCCGACCACGGCGCCGAGTTCGTGGTCGACCCGGTGCGCGGCACCTCGGACGCCCCGTTCGTCCGCGATCTGGTCCAGCACATCGGCGCCGAGCACAGCGAGGTCGTCATCGACAGCGCCGAACTCGCCGATCCCGGGCTGCGCGCCAAGGTCCTGGGCGCGCTGGACCTGCCGCCGGCCTACTGGGGCGACATGTGGCCCTCGCTGTACCGGCTGTTCCAGGCCGTCCGCGCCCGTTCGACGGTGGCGCTCTCGGGCGAGTCGGCCGACGAGGTCTTCGGCGGGTACCGGTGGTTCTTCGACAAGGAGGCGGTCGAGGCGGAGACCTTCCCCTGGCTCACCTCCGCGACCGGCAAGTACTTCGACGGCAAGTCGCTGTTCGACCCCGGGCTGATCCACAAGCTCGGCATGCCGGACTTCCTGCGCGACAGCTACGCCCAGGCCGTCGCCGAGGCACCGGTGCTGGCGGGCGAGGACGACGTCAACCGCCGCATGCGCGAGATGAGTTACGTCAACCTCACGCGCTTCGTGCAGACCCTGCTGGACCGCAAGGACCGGATGAGCATGGCGGTCGGACTTGAGGTCCGCGTCCCCTTCTGCGACCACCGCCTGGTGGACTACGTCTTCAACGTGCCGTGGGAGATGAAGTCCTTCGACGGCCGGGAGAAGAGCCTGCTGCGGGCGGCGACCAAGGACCTGCTGCCCGACTCCATCGTGGGGCGGGTCAAGAGTCCGTACCCGACCACCCAGGACCCGGCGTACGAGCGCGGGCTGCGCCAGGCGCTGTCCCAGGTGGTCGCCGACCCCTCCTCGCCGGTGCTGCCGCTGCTCGACCGGCCGGCCGTGACACGCCTGCTGGACAGCCCGTTGAGCCGGATGAGCGCGCAGTACGAGCGCTCCGGGCTGGAGATGGCGCTGGGCCTCAACTCCTGGCTGACGGCGTACGACATCACGCTCGACCTCTGACCCCTCGCTCCCCCGGGGCGCCGGCCGGTGTCCGCCGGTGCCCCGGGGGCCCTCCTACCGGGGTCCGGGCAGCGAGGTGTACCCGCAGGACGCGGCGGCGCCCAGGATGTGGCCGAGGAGCCCGGGGAACCGGCTCTCCAGGTCCTCCAGGCGCAGGGAGTTGTAGCAGCGGGTCCCCTCGGAGCGGACCCGCAGGACGCCGGCCTCCCGCAGGATCTTCAGATGGTGGGTCATCGTCGACTTGGCGATGTCGCCGCCCAGCTCCCCGGCGGTCCGCTCACCGCCGTCGGAGAGCTCCACCGCGATACCGAGCCGGGTGGCGTCGCTCAGCGCGAAGAGCACCTCCGGCAGGCAGATGTCGGCGGTGGCTGGGTGGAAGTAACGGCGCACCCCCCAAGAATCGCACAGCCGACCGCGTACGGATCGGCTGGTTTTCCCTCCTCCCGCTTGCTCTCGCGGCGCACTCCCCACTATGTACTAATGAACCGCGATCATCGAACATTGGGATGCCAGTGAAACTCGTCTACCTCCTGGGCCTGGGCGCCTTCGCCCTGGGCCTCGACGCCTATGTGACCGCCGGTCTGCTCCCCGTCATCGCCGAGGACTTCGGCTCGTCCGTCTCCGCCACCGGGCAGATGGTCACGACCTTCACCCTCGCCTACGCCATCGCCTCCCCCGTCTTCGCCACCTTCCTCTCCGCCTCCCGGGTACGCGTCGGGCTGCTCGGGTCGCTGGCGGTCTTCGCCCTCGCCAACGCCGGCAGCGCGCTCTCCGCCTCACTGCCCGTGCTGCTGGTCACCCGCGCCTTCGCCGGCGTCGGCGCCGGCCTCTACCTGGCGCTCGGCGCCGCCGCCGCGGCCTCTCTCGTCGACAAGGAGCGCCGGGGGCGCGCCCTCGCCGTGATCATGGGCGGGATGAGCTCGGGAACGGTCCTCGGCGTCCCCGCCGGTGTGTTCATCGCCGAGCACGCGGGCTGGCGCTCCACGCTGTGGCTGGTGACCGCCATCGGGCTGGTCTCCTTCGCCGGGCTCGCCCTCCGGCTGCCCGCCCTGCCCGCCACCACCTCGGTCTCCCTGCGCCAGCGCGCGCAGGTGCTCACCGACCCCCGGGTCGCCTCCATCGTCGGCGTCTCGTTCTTCGCCGCCGTGGCCAGCCTCGGTCTCTACACCTACTTCGCGCCGGTGATGGCGAGCGACGCCATGGGCGGAGTGGAGAGCATCACCCCCTACCTGTGGGCGTGGGGCATCGGCGGTGTGGTCGGCAGCGTCCTCATCGGTTCCCTGGTGGACCGGGTGCGCCGCCCGTACACCCTGGTGGTCGGCATCCTGGCGCTGCTCGTCCTGGCGCTCGTCGCCTTCCGCCTCACGGCCGCGGTCCACCCGCTCGTCGCACTGGCCCCGATCGCCCTCTGGGGCGCCGTGGGCTGGGCCCTTCAGGTGCCCCAGCAGAACGACCTGCTGGAGGCGCGCGGCGAGCGGGGCGGCCCGGTCGCCGTCGCCCTGAACGAGTCCGCGCTCTACCTCGGCAGCGCCGTGGGATCCGGCCTGGGCGGTGTGGCCTTCTCGCTCGGCTGGGACGGCTCGGTGCTGCCGCTGTGGGCCGCCGGCGCCGCCCTGCTCGGGCTGGTGCTCCAGCTCACGGCGGTCCGCGTCGCGGCGAACCGGCGCGGCGGGCCGGAGCCCGTGGGGCCAGCCCTCTCGCCGACGGCCGACCCGACCGCGTGACCGCGACCGCGAGACGTCCGCGCGGGCGGAGCGCCGGGCGGTCCGCGACGCGAAGGGGCCCCGGACCGCGAAGGTCCGGGGCCCGCTCTCACCGGCGCCCCTCGTCCCACCCCGCGACGGCGGCGCCCTCCAGCCGGCGGGTGCGGTAGCTGTCGCCCTCCAGGGTCACCACGTCCGCGTGGTGGGCCAGCCGGTCGACGGTGGCCGAGGCGAGCCCGGCGTCCGCGAACACCTCGTCCCACCGCCCGAAGGGCCGGTCGCTGGTGACGATCAGGGAGGCGCGCTCGTAGCGGTGCGAGACCAGCTGGAAGAGGAGCTGGGCGGTCTCCCGCTCGAAGGGCACGTAGCCGAGTTCGTCCACGATCAGCAGCGGATACGCGTCCAGCGCGGCCAGTTCCTTGCCCACGAGGCCGGCCGCCTTGGCGTCCCGGAGCCGGGCGCCCCACTCGGCGGCGGTGGCGAACCGCACGCGGTGGCCCGCCTGGCAGGCCCGTACGCCCAGGGCGACGGCCAAGTGGGTCTTCCCGGTCCCCGGGGGGCCGAGGAGCACCACGTTCCCCCCGCGGGCGACGAAGTCGACCTTGCCCAGCCGGGCGAGGGCCTGCGGAGTGGGCGAGCGGAGGTGACCGTCGTCGAACATCTCCAGGACCTTGCGGGCCGGGAACCCGGCCTCCTCGATCCGGGCCTCCGCGCCCGGGCCACGCTCCTCGCGCTCCCCGGGCGCCCCGCGCTCCCCGGGCTCCTCGTCACCGCCGCCGCGCTGGCGCGGCAGCACGACCGCCGGCCGCGGCGTCTCCTTCGCCGCGTGCGCCCTGGCCTCGTGGGCGGCCATGGGGCCCGACATGTACGCCAGGATCGCGGCGGACAGGATGAACGCCATGTGGATCACCGTCCCCCACAGCAGGGAGTGGTGGGACGTGTGGTGCACGTCGACGAACATCTGCAGCAGGTGCACCGACGAGATGCCGACGATGGCGGTGGCCAGCTTCACCTTGAGGACGTTGGAGTTGACGTGCGAGAGCCACTCCGGCTGGTCGCGGTGGCCCTGCAGGCCGATGCGCGAGACGAAGGTCTCGTACCCGCCGACGATCACCATGATCAGCAGATTGGCGATCATCACGACATCGACGAGCTTGAGGACCGCCAGCATGACGTGGGTCTCGTCCGCCTGGCCGCTGATGACGTGGTGGATGAGGTTCCACAGTTCGTTGAAGAACTTGTAGACGTACACGCCCTGCGCGGCCACCAGGCCGAAGTACAGCGGCGCTTGGAGCCAGCGGGTGGCGAACAGGGCGCACCCGAGTGTTGTCATGTTCGATGTGGATGAGACAGCGCGGGACAACGGCACCTCCAACGACGGGAAGAGCCGTCATTCTTGTGGGCCGCCGACGAAAATAAGAATTCGCGCCACCCATGGGGATTAATAGAATTCCAGTAGGACAAACCGCCCCGGGCCGCCGGTGGGAGCCCGGCGCGCGCCGCCCGAGCACCCGCGACGCGTGACCCCCCTCCCGGCCGCGCCCGCGCCTGCCGGCACACGGCGGGCGCAGTTCCGGCCGCCCGCCCGTCCCGTCCCGTGCGGCGCAGGACGGACGGTCGCGCGGAGCGCTGAGGACGGAGGGCGGTGACATTCCCGCCTCGTGAATGCGCGAAGCCGATCCGGTACGGATACGGACGGGGAAGGCAACGGCGGGCCGGTCCCGAGGCCCGGCCGCCGGCGCGGACCCGGCCCGGGCGGCGAGGGGCGGCGACGGCGGCAGCGGACGGAGAGGCGGCCGGGGGCCGGACCGTGGGGCGGTGCGGGTGGGGACAGCGGGGTGCCCCCGGCCCGGCGCGTCGTCCGCGCCACGCCGGGGGCACCCCGGTCACCGCTGTCGAAACGTTTCTGCAGATACGCTCCAAAGTGGGGCGGGTGGGACTCGAACCCACGGCCGACGGATTATGAGTCCGCTGCTCTAACCGGCTGAGCTACCGCCCCTTACGGCGCGTCGCGCACACTTGTGCGCGCCGTCTGCCGCAGCATAGCCGCTCATACGATCTCCTGCTCCGTACGGGTCGGCCACGCACGCCCATGAGGACCGCGCTGCGACCTGCGCGGTTCCCCATCGGGGCGAACTCGTACGAAAAAAACGGGAGAGGGCCCCTGAGGACCCTCTCCTGCCACCGCTCCCCCGGCTGGACTCGAACCAGCAACCCTCCGGTTAACAGCCGAATGCTCTGCCAATTGAGCTACAGGGGACCGCGCTCCCCCGACTGGACTCGAACCAGTAACCTGCCGGTTAACAGCCGGCTGCTCTGCCAATTGAGCTACAGGGGATTGCTGCGTTGCGGCGAACGTGCCTACCAGGGGCTTCCCCGGGCGGCGCGCGCTCGCTGCGACACATACATTAGCGCAAGCAGGGGGGTGCTCCGCCAATCGGTTCCCCCGTGATCATCCGGGGTGATCACCGGCCATCACGGGTAGGCGGCCAGCACCGACGCCTACGGAAGGGTGGCAGCCATGCGCTACAAGCTCACGTTCCTCGCCGGACTGGCCCTGGGATACGTCATCGGCACCCGGGCCGGCCGCGAGCGGTACGAACAGTTGCGGAAGTCCGCGCGGGAGATCTCGCACAACCCCGCCGTGCGCAACGCCGCCGAGAGCGCCGCGCAGACCGGGCGGGAGGTGGCCGGCAAGGCGTTCCACGCGGTGAGCGACAAGGTCGGCGACCGGATGCCCGAGTCGGTGGCCGAGCGGGTGCGCTCCCTGCGGGAGCGCGGCCAGGGCGGTGAGGACGACTGGGGGACCACCAACACCTAGCAGTGGGCGGAGTGCGGCAGAATCTTCCGCATGGGGATAGTCGCCGGGTTGGACAGTTCGTCGGGTTTCACACGCATCGTCGTCTGTGACACCGACACGGGCGCGGTGCTGCGGCAGGGCTACGCGCCGCACCCCGTGGAGCCGAAGGCCACCGAGGTGGACCCGCAGGCGTGGCTGCTCTCGCTGGGCGAGGCCGCCGCCGGTGGCCTGCTGGAGGGTGTGCAGGCCATCGGCGTCTCGGCGCAGCAGCACGGCCTGGTGCCGCTCGACCGGCAGGGCGCCCTGGTGCGCCCCGCGCTGGTGGGCAACGACAAGCGCGCCCAGGTGGCCGCGGCGGATCTGGTCGAGGCGTTCGGTGGCCGGCGGGCCTGGGCCGAGGCGGTCGGCTCGGTACCGCAGGCGGCGATGCCGGTGGCGAAGCTGCGCTGGCTGGCGCGGACCGAGCCGGAGGCGGCGCGGCGCATCGCGATGGTGCTCCAGCCGCACGACTGGCTGGTGTGGCAGTTGCTGGGCCGCCCCGTGCGCCGGACCACCGACCGGGGGGCCGCGTCGGCCACCGGGTACTGGTCGGCGGCGACCGGCGCGTACCGGCCGGACGTGGTGGAGCTGGCGCTGGGGCACCAGGCCGCGCTGCCCGAGGTGCTGGGGCCCGCCGACGCCGCGGGGATGACCCCCGAGGGGCTGCTGATCTCGGCCGGGACCGGCGAGACCATGGCCGCGGCGCTGGGCCTGGGCCTCGGCACCGGGGACGCCGTGGTGTCGCTCGGCGCTTCCGGGTCGGTGATGGCCGTGCACCACGAGGCGCTGGCCGATCCGCGCGGGATGATCACCGCGTACGCCGACGCGGCGGGGATGCACCTGCCGGTCGTGCACACCTCCAACGCGGTACGGGCCCTGCGCGGCACGGCCGAGATGCTGGGCGTGGACAGCCTGGAGGAGCTCTCCGCGCTGGCGCTGAAGTCGACCCCGGGCGCCTCGGGCCTCGTTCTGCTGCCGTACCTGGAGGGTGAGCGGACCCCTCAGTTGCCGCACACCGCCGGGACGCTGAGCGGACTGCGGCGCGAGTCGATGAAGCCGGAGCACCTGGCGCGGGCCGCGTTCGAGGGCATGCTGTGCTCGCTCGCCGACGCGATGGACGTGCTGCGGGGGCGGGGGGTGGAGGTGCGCCGGGTGTTCCTGCTGGGCGCCGCCGCCGAACTGCCCGCGGTGCAGGCCGCGGCACCCGCGATCTTCGGGGCCCAGGTCGTCGTCCCGCAGCCGGCGGACTACGCGGCGCTGGGCGCGGCGCGGCAGGCGGCCTGGGCGCTCGGGGTGTCGCACGGCACGCTGTCGCCACAAACCCCGCCGGCCTGGCAGGGGGCGGCGGCCCAGGTGTTCGAGCCGGGGGAGGAGCTTCCGGTCGGGCAGGCCGTGCGCCAGCAGTACGGGGCGACCCGGGACCAGCTGCACCCGGGGGCGTTCGACCCGGCCCCGGTGCCGGGGCAGCCGGCCGGCCCGGTACCGGCGCAGCCGCACGGCCAGGTGCCCGGGCCGGCGCACCCCTCGGGGCTGCCGTACGACACCGCGCCGGGCGCGGGGATGTCCTACGACCCGGCCGCGCAACCGGGGTTCGGCTCGTAGCGCGGGCGCCGAAACCCGTTGGTGACGGCCCGGGGGCCCGGGCGATAGTGGGCCTGTGCTCAGACAACTGCTCCGCAACCATCTCGGGCCGTACAAGCGGCCCATAGCCCTGCTGGTGGCGCTCCAGCTGGCGCAGACGTGCGCCACGCTCTACCTGCCGACGCTCAACGCCGACATCATCGACAACGGTGTCGTGAAGGGGGACACGGATCACATCCTGTGGTTCGGCGCCCTCATGATCGCGGTGTCCGTGCTCCAGGTCGCCTGCAACATCGGAGCCGTCCGCTACGGGGCGCGCACCGCCGCGGCGCTGGGGCGGGACGTGCGGGCGGCCGTCTTCGACCGGGTGCAGTCCTTCTCGGCGCGCGAGGTGGCCCGGTTCGGGGCGCCGTCCCTGATCACCCGCACCACCAATGACGTCCAGCAGGTGCAGACGCTGGCGCTGACGGCGTTCACGCTGATGGTGTCGGCGCCCATCATGTGCGTGGGCGGCATCGTCATGGCGCTGGGCCAGGACGTGCCGCTGTCGGCGGTCCTGCTGGCCGTGGTCCCGGTGCTGGGCGTCGCCGTCTCGCTGATCGTGCGCGCGATGCGGCCGCTGTTCCGCACCATGCAGGAGCGGCTGGACGCGGTCAACCGGGTACTGCGCGAGCAGATCACCGGCAACCGGGTCATCAGGGCGTTCGTCCGCGACGCCTATGAGCGGAAACGGTTCGCGCGCGCCAACGCGGACCTGACCGACGTGTCGGTGTCGACCGGGCGCCTGATGGCGCTGATGTTCCCGACCGTGATGACGGTGGTGAACGTGTCGAGCGTGGCGGTGGTCTGGTTCGGTGCGCACCGGATCGACGGCGGCGGGATGGAGATCGGCGCGCTCACCGCGTTCCTGGCGTATCTGATGCAGATCGTGATGGCGGTGATGATGGCCACCTTCATGTTCATGATGGTGCCGCGCGCCGAGGTGTGCGCCGAGCGCATCGAGGAGGTGCTGGGCACCGCGAGCAGTGTCGTACCGCCCCTGGCTCCGGTCACCGGGCTGGCACGGCACGGGCATCTGGAGGTGCGGGGAGCCGACTTCCGCTATCCGGGCGCGGAGGAGCCGGTGCTGCGCGGGGTGGACCTGGTGGCCCGGCCCGGCGAGACGACCGCGGTCATCGGGTCGACCGGCAGCGGCAAGTCGACGCTGCTCGGGCTGGTGCCCCGGCTGTTCGACGTGACGGGCGGTCAGGTGCTGGTGGGCGGGGTGGACGTGCGCGAGCTGGATCCCGCGCTGATGGCGCGCGCGGTGGGGCTGGTCCCGCAGAAGCCGTACCTCTTCTCGGGGACGGTGGCGACGAACCTGCGCTACGGCAAGCCGGACGCGAGCGACGAGGAGCTGTGGCACGCGCTGGAGGTGGCGCAGGCCGCCGGCTTCGTACGGGAGCTGGAGGGGGGTCTGGAGGCGCCGATCGCCCAGGGCGGTACGAATGTGTCCGGCGGGCAGCGGCAACGGCTCGCCATCGCGCGGACGCTGGTCCAGCGGCCGGAGATCTACCTGTTCGACGACTCCTTCTCGGCGCTGGACTACGCGACGGACGCGGCGTTGCGCGCGGCGCTGGCGCGGGAGACCGCCGGGGCGACCGTGGTGATCGTCGCCCAGCGGGTGTCCACGATCCGCGAGGCCGACCGGATCGTGGTCCTCGACGAGGGCCGGGTGGTGGGGACGGGCCGCCACCAGGAGCTGATGGCGGGCAATGAGACATACCGGGAGATCGTGCTCTCCCAGCTCACGGAAGCGGAGGCTGCCTGATGGCGGGGCCGGCGGGACGGATGATGGCCGGGGGCGGCCCCGATCAGCGCTCGATGGACTTCAGGGGTTCGGGCGGGCGGCTGCTGCGGCGGCTGGCGCCGGAACGGGCCACGCTGTGGCTGATGCTGGCGGCCGGGGTGCTGGGTGTGGCGGCCTCGGTGGTCGGGCCGATGATCCTGGGCCGGGCGACGGACCTGGTCTTCGCGGGTGTCGTCGGGCGCTCGATGCCGGAGGGGGCCAGCAAGGAGGAGGCCGTCGCGGGGCTGCGCGCCCAGGGTGACGGCGGGTTGGCGGACATGCTCTCCGGGGTGGACTTCGTCCCGGGGCGCGGCATCGACTTCGGTGCCGTCGGTGACGTACTGCTGCTGGCCCTGGCGGTGTACGTGGTGGCCGGGCTGCTGATGCTGGTGTCGTCGCGGCTGTCGATCAGGGTGATCAACCGGACCGTGTACCGGATGCGGGAGGACGTCCAGGCGAAGCTGGAGCGGCTGCCGCTGTCGTACTTCGACCGGGCCAAGCGCGGCGAGGTGCTGAGCCGGGCGACCAACGACATCGACAACATCTCGCAGACCATGCAGCAGACCATGGGGCAGCTGATCAACTCGGCCCTCACCATCGTCGGCGTGCTGGCGATGATGTTCTGGATCTCGCCGCTGCTGGCGCTGGTCGCGTTGGTGACCGTGCCGCTTTCGGTGGTCGTGGCCACCCGGGTGGGCAAGCGGTCGCAGCCGCACTTCGTACAGCTGGCGTCGATGGCCAACCTGGTGCAGTCCGGGGTCGCGTCCGCCGAACGGGTCTTCGAGCTGCTGGACGCGGCGGAACAGGAGCCGGACGCCCCGGCCCTCACGCCGGCGCCCCGGCCGCGCGGGCGGGTCTCGCTGGAGAAGGTGTCCTTCCGGTACGACCCCGACAAGCCGCTCATCGAGGACCTGTCGCTGACGGTGGAGCCCGGCCGGACGGTCGCGATCGTCGGCCCCACCGGCGCCGGCAAGACCACCCTGGTCAACCTGCTGATGCGGTTCTACGAGGTGACCGGCGGCCGGATCCTGCTGGACGGGGAGGATGTGCGGCGTATGTCGCGGGACCAGCTCCGCTCCGCGATCGGCATGGTGCTCCAGGACACCTGGCTGTTCGGCGGCACCATCGCCGAGAACATCGCGTACGGCTCCGCGCGCGAGGACGTGAGCCGGGAGGAGATCGAGGAGGCGGCGCGGGCCGCGCACGCCGACCGGTTCGTCCGTACGCTGCCGGACGGGTACGACACCGTGATGGACGACGAGGGAGCGGGGGTCAGCGCGGGCGAGAAGCAACTGATCACCATCGCCCGGGCGTTCCTGTCCGACCCGGTGATCCTGGTCCTGGACGAGGCGACGAGTTCGGTGGACACCCGTACCGAGGTGCTGATCCAGAAGGCGATGGCGCGGCTGGCGCACGGGCGGACGAGTTTCGTCATCGCGCACCGGCTGTCGACCGTCCGGGACGCGGACGTGATCCTGGTGATGGAGCGCGGGTCGATCGTCGAGCAGGGCACCCACGACGAACTGCTGGCGGCGGGCGGCGCGTACGCCCGGCTCCACGCGGCGCAGTTCGCGCGGGCGGTGGCCGAGGTGGACTGACGGGGCCGGGCGCTCGGCCGGCGCCGGGCCGCGGCCGGCGGGTGCCCGGCCGGGGCGCTCAGTCCAGGTAGCCGCGCAGCTGGTCGGCGAAGGCGTGGTCCCGCAGCTTGTTGAGGGTCTTGGACTCTATCTGGCGGATGCGTTCACGCGTCACGCCGAAGATCCGGCCGATCTCCTCGAGGGTGCGGGGCCTGCCGTCGATCAGCCCGTAGCGGAGCTGGACGACCTTGCGCTCGCGTTCGCCCAGTGTGGACAGCACCGCTTCCAGGTGCTCGCGCAGGAGGAGGAAGGCGGCGGATTCGACGGGGGACGCGGCGTCGCCGTCCTCGATGAGGTCGCCCAGCGCGACGTCGTCCTCCTCGCCGACCGGCGCGTGCAGGGAGACCGGCTCCTGGGCCAGGCGCAGCACCTCGCCGACCCGTTCGGGCGTCAGGTCGAGCTGGGCGGCGACCTCCTCGTGGGTGGGTTCGCAGCCGCGCTCCTGGAGCATCCGCCGCTGGACCCGTACGACGCGGTTGATCAGCTCCACGACGTGGACGGGGACCCGTATGGTGCGCGCCTGGTCCGCGAGGGCGCGGGACATGGCCTGGCGGATCCACCAGGTGGCGTACGTGGAGAACTTGTAGCCGCGCGCGTAGTCGAACTTCTCGACCGCGCGGATCAGCCCCAGGTTGCCCTCCTGCACCAGGTCCAGCATGGTCAGGCCGCGCCCCACGTACCGCTTGGCGACGGAGACGACGAGGCGCAGGTTGGCCTCGATGAGCCGGCGCTTGGCCATCCGGCCCATGACGACCAGCCGGTCGAGGTCCAGAGCGAGTTGGGAGTCCAGGTCGGGGGTGCCGGTGAGTTTCTCCTCGGCGAACAGCCCGGCCTCGACCCGGCGGGCCAGCTCGACCTCCTCGGCCGCGGTGAGCAGTGGGATGCGGCCGATCTCCCGGAGGTACTGGCGGAAGAGGTCCGCCGAGGGGCCGCTGCCGGTGTCGGCGGCGGGACGGCGGGGAGCCGGGCCGGCGGGCCCGGGCGCCAGGAACGGTTCGAGCGGTCCCGGGGATCCCGGTGCGAGCGCCTCCAGGGGTTCCAGGGGCTCCAGGGGCTCCGCCACCAGTGGTTCCAGGGGTTCGAGCGGCTCCGGCACCTCCGGCGCGCCGGACACCTCGGGTGCCGGGAGCGGTACGGCGGTGGCCGGATCGGCGTCGGTCAGGGTCCGGGTCTGCACGGGGGCGACCTCCAGGCTGCTCGCTGCCGGTTGGGGGACGTGCGGCGGTGGGACGGCGGCGGCCCTGCCGCCGCTGTCCGTCCCGTACGCGATGAGCGGATCCGCGGGGATGAGAGGCCCACCGGGAATGGACCGGCCGCGCTCCGAGGACTCAGGCACCGCCCCCAGTGTGGGGTACGACACATCGCCGCCACGAGGGGCGTGCGACCACTTTTTGCATCCGGTCCGTCACCGGTCGAACACGCCCTAGATGTATTGATCACGAGCGTTGTTGACAGTCGCGGGGCTTGATCATGGCGAAGACCTCCGATGTGGTGGAGCTGTCTAGGAACACACCGCACGGAGG
>NZ_JBFAGV010000052.1:0-18152 GCF_040653855.1 Streptomyces sp. NPDC050856
CGGCCGGTTCCTGGAACCGGCCGGGCGCCTCACTGTCTACGCGGCTACGCCGACTTCTCGTGGCGTCCTTCGTTCTTGACGACCCGGGGCACCAGTGTCGGGTTGACGTTGTTGTGCACGACGTCCGCGGTGATGACCACGCGGGCCACGTCCTTGCGGGAGGGGACCTCGTACATCACCGACATCAGGACCTCTTCCATGATGGCCCGCAGGCCACGCGCGCCGGTGCCGCGCAGGATGGCCTGGTCGGCGATGGCCTCCAGGGCCGGCCGGTCGAAGTCCAGCTCCACGCCGTCGAGTTCGAACAGGCGCTGGTACTGCTTGACCAGCGCGTTGCGCGGCTCGACGAGGATCTTGAGCAGGGCCTCGCGGTCCAGGTTGTGCACCGAGGTGATGACCGGCAGACGGCCGATGAACTCGGGGATCATCCCGAACTTCACCAGGTCCTCCGGCATGACCTCGTGGAACTGGTCGCTGGCCTCGATCTCCCGCTTGGAGCGGATCGTGGCGCCGAAGCCGATGCCCTTGGCCCCGGCCCGGGACTCGATGATCTTCTCCAGTCCAGCGAAGGCGCCGCCCACGATGAACAGCACGTTCGTCGTGTCGATCTGGATGAACTCCTGGTGCGGGTGCTTGCGGCCGCCCTGCGGGGGCACCGACGCCGTGGTGCCCTCCAGGATCTTCAGCAGGGCCTGCTGCACGCCCTCGCCGGAGACGTCCCGGGTGATCGACGGGTTTTCGCTCTTCCGGGCGACCTTGTCGATCTCGTCGATGTAGATGATGCCCGTCTCGGCCTTCTTGACGTCGTAGTCAGCGGCCTGGATGAGCTTCAGCAGGATGTTCTCGACGTCCTCGCCGACGTACCCCGCCTCCGTGAGCGCCGTGGCGTCCGCGATGGCGAACGGTACGTTCAGCATGCGGGCCAGGGTCTGCGCCAGGAGCGTCTTGCCGGAGCCGGTGGGGCCCAGCAGCAGGATGTTGGACTTGGCGAGTTCGATCGCGTCGTCCCGGCCCTGCGCGCCGCCGTTCTCGCCGGCCTGGACGCGCTTGTAGTGGTTGTACACAGCGACCGAGAGGGCCTTCTTCGCGGGCTCCTGCCCGACGACGTAGCCCTCCAGGAACTCGTAGATCTCCCGCGGCTTGGGAAGTTCCTCCCACCGCACTTCGGAGGTCTCGGCGAGCTCCTCCTCGATGATCTCGTTACAGAGGTCGATGCACTCGTCGCAGATGTACACACCGGGGCCCGCGATGAGCTTCTTCACCTGCTTCTGGCTCTTTCCGCAGAACGAGCACTTGAGCAGGTCGCCGCCATCACCGATGCGTGCCACGAGGTGCTTCCCCTTCGCCTGGGAGCGGCTTGGTTCAGCCGGCTCCTGGTGCCTCATATCCGACGGTACCTTGCCGGGCCCCTCGTTCGGGCCCCCCTTGGCACGGTTCACGTGGACGTGCGCCACGGATGTGCCGTGCCAAGGGAAGGTCGAGCGCGTCAGGCTGCCGCCGCGGCCGTGCTCTTGCGGGTCGAGACGATCTGGTCGACCAGGCCGTACGCGAGGGCGTCCTCGGCGGTCAGGATCTTGTCGCGCTCGATGTCGTCGCGGATCTTCTCGATCGGCTGCGTGGAGTGCTTGGCCAGCATCTCCTCGAGCTGCGTACGCATCCGCAGGATCTCGTTGGCCGCGATCTCCAGGTCGGAGAGCTGCTCGCGGCCGGTTCCGCCGGACGGCTGGTGGATCAGCACCCGCGCGTTGGGCAGCGCCATCCGCTTGCCGGGCGTACCGGCGGCGAGCAGCACGGCCGCGGCGGAGGCCGCCTGGCCCATGCACACCGTCTGGATGTCCGGCTTCACGAACTGCATCGTGTCGTAGATGGCGGTCAGCGCGGTGAACGAGCCACCGGGGCTGTTGATGTAGATGGAGATGTCACGGTCCGGGTCCATCGACTCCAGGCACAGCAGCTGCGCCATGACGTCGTTGGCGGACGCGTCGTCGATCTGCACGCCGAGGAAGATCACGCGCTCCTCGAAGAGCTTCGCGTACGGGTCGTACTCACGCACGCCCTGCGAGGTGCGCTCGACGAAGCGCGGGACGACGTACCGGTTGTCCACCTGCGGGCCGGTGTAGAGGCCGCTCGCGGAGAAGTTGCTCATGGGGTGTTCACCATCCTGGTGGCGTTCGGCGGGCTGGGCGCGGGCTGGGGGTCGGTACGGCTCAGGCGCCGGTACCGCCACCGCCCGGGACGCCCGCGGCGGCGGACATGATGTCGTCGATCAGGCCGTACTCCTTGGCCTCCTCCGCGGTGAACCAGCGGTCGCGGTCACCGTCGCGGATGATCGTCTCCACGGTCTGCCCGGAGTGGCGCGCGGTGATCTCCGCCATGCGCTTCTTGGTACGGAGAAGGTACTCGGCCTGGATCTTGATGTCCGAGGCGGTACCGCCGATGCCGGCGGAACCCTGGTGCATCAGGATGTCGGTGTTCGGCAGCGCGAAGCGCTTGCCGGTGGCACCGCCGGTGAGCAGGAACTGGCCCATGGAGGCGGCCATGCCCATACCGATGGTGACGACGTCGTTGGGGATGTACTGCATGGTGTCGTAGATGGCCATGCCGGCCGTCACCGAGCCACCGGGGCTGTTGATGTAGAGGTAGATGTCCTTGTCCGGGTCGGCGGCCAGGAGGAGCATCTGCGAAGTGATCTTGTTGGCGATCTCGTCGTCGACCTGCTGGCCGAGGAAGATGATGCGCTCGCCGAGCAGCCGGTTGTAGACATGGTCGCCGAGGCCACCACCGATGGACGGCTCACCCGCGGCGTAAGGCATCAGATTCGTCACGTATCCACCTGCTCGTCTCTGACGGCTCCGGCCGTCTCAGCGTCTCTCGTACTGGGGGCGGGTACTCCCCTGCCCTCGTATTCATGGACCCTAACGCGCTGGTAGGCGGGCGCCATCCCGCTTCCCGAACTGTTCGCTGGGAGCGCAAGGTACAGGGGTCGGTGAGTACGACGGCGGGCTCCGGCGCGTGGTGCGTCCGGAGCCCGCCGCGGGGATCAGGAAGGGGTCGGCACGAGGGCTCAGGCCTCGGGCTTGTCCTCGGCCTTCTCGTCGGCCGCCGGGGCGTCCTCGGAGGTGGCCTCGACCGTCTCGGCGGTCTCGTCCTCGTCGTTCAGGTCGACCGGCTCGCCGTTGGTGTCGACCACCTTGGCGGCCTCCACGACCAGCGCCAGGGCCTTGCCGCGGGCGACCTCGCCGACCAGCATCGGGACCTGGCCGCCCTCGACGACGGCCTGGGCGAACTGGTCCGGGCTCATGCCGGAGGAGGCCGCACGGCGCATGAGGTGCTCGGTGAGCTCCTCCTGGTTGACGTTCAGCTTCTCCTTGTTGACCAGCTCGTCCAGGATGAACTGGGTCTTGATGCCCTTGACCGCCTGGTCCTTGGTCTCGGCGTCGAACTCCTCGACCGTCTTGCCCTGGAGCTCCAGGTACTTCTCGACGCTCAGGCCCATCTGGCCGAGCTGGTGGTGCTCCAGGTTGTGCTTGCGGGTGTTGACCTCGTCCTCGAGGAGCTTCTCGGGGATCGGCACCTCGGCCAGCTTCAGCAGCTCGTCCAGGACGCGCTCCTGGGCCTGGGTGGCCTGGTCGTACTGCTTCATGTTCTCGAGGCGCTTGCGGCTGTCCGCCTTCAGCTCCTCGAGGGTGTCGAACTCGGACGCCATCTGGGCGAAGTCGTCGTCGAGCTCGGGCAGCTCACGGGACGAGACGGCGGTGACCTTGACGGTGACCTCGGCCTCCTTGCCCTCGGCGGAGCCGCCCTTCAGCACGGAGGTGAAGGTGGCCTCGCCGCCGGCCTCCAGGCCGGTGACGGCCTCGTCGATGCCCTCCAGGAGCTCGCCGGAGCCGATGGTGTACTGGACACCGCTGGCCACGCCGTCGGGGAGGACCTCGCCGTCGACCTTGGCCTCCAGGTCGACCGTCACGACGTCGCCCTCGGCGGCGGCGCGCTCGACCGGGTTGGTGGAGGCGAAGCGCTCGCGCAGCTGCTCCACGGACTTCTCGACGTCCTCGTCGCTGACCTCGACCGCGTCCACGGTGACCTCGATGCCGGAGTAGTCCGGGATCTCGATGGCCGGGCGGATGTCGACCTCGGCGGTGAAGGCCAGCAGCTCGCCGTCCTTCAGCTCGGTGATGTCGACCTCGGGCTGACCCAGCGGGTTGACGTCGGCCTCGTTGACCGCCTCGGTGTAGAACTTCGGGAGGGCGTCGTTGACGGCCTCCTCCAGCACCGCACCGCGGCCGAACCGCTGGTCGATGACACGAGCCGGGATCTTGCCCTTGCGGAAGCCCTTGACCGTGACCTGCTGGTTGATCTTCTTGTACGCCGCGTCGAGGCTGTCCTTGAGCTCCTCGAAGGGCACCTCGACAGTGAGCCGAACCCGGGTCGGGTTCAGGGTCTCCACGGCGCTCTTCACGGTTCGGTCTCCTTGGTGGCTGATTCTTGGTTTCCGCTGGTCCGCTTGGTCGGCGGCCCAGCCGATCGGCCCGGTCAGAGAGACACACGGGCACACAGCTTGCATAGTAACCGCAAGCGGGATGACGCCCACAATGTGATCATGGTTTGCGCGGAGGAGAGAGCGCAGGATGGTCGGGGTGGCGGGATTTGAACCCACGGCCTTCCGCTCCCAAAGCGGACGCGCTACCAAGCTGCGCCACACCCCGTCGGTGCGACACGTAGGGTACATGCCCGCGGCGCCGCGTCGGCACCTCTGCGGGGTGTGCGGGGAGCGGGCCCGACCCGCTACGATGCTGTCCGTACCGCGGTCCGCGTGACTCGCGGTGCGCCGCTTGCGGGCGTAGCTCAATGGTAGAGCCCTAGTCTTCCAAACTAGCTACGCGGGTTCGATTCCCGTCGCCCGCTCCACGACGTCCGGCCCGGCTCGGTGATCTCCTCACCGAGCCGGGCCGGACGCGTTTCACCGGCGCCCCGGCGGCGCTAGAAGTTGATCTGGTTGATGGTGTCCGCTATCGAGTCCAGGAAGCGCCTGATCGGCGGGGCCATGCCCGAGGACGCCAGGAAGAACCCGAACAGTACGGCGACGATCGCGGGACCGGCCTTCAGGGAGCCGCCGCGCATCAACACCACCAGGATGATCGCCAACAGCAGCACCACGGACAGTGAAATGGCCACACTGATCACACCCTCGGTCGGTCCGCCTTGCCGGCCGGGGGTCCACGGCCCACCGTGCCCCCCACTCGTCCCATCGTGCCACCAACACCCCTGCCGGTGCTGGCCGCTGACACATCGTGGACGTACGCATCACACCGACTGTGTGCCCCGTCCGGGCGGCCGGAACCCGAATGGCGGAGCACGGACGGTGAATTCACCGCGCCCCGCAAGCCGTGCGCACCGGTCGGCCACCGGAAGTCCACCGCCCGTCGGGCGGTAATTCACCGGCGCGCCACCGCCGGGAATGCCGCAACGATATGCCCCATTAGATACGCATCAATCCGGGCATATCGCACAGTCTCCGGCTCTGGCGGACGGAAATGGGCGGTGCCCCGATGAGGTTTCACAGAATTGCCGGAGCGCCACTAGGGTCCCTCGAATGCTCCAGGCTCCCCAGGGAAATCCGCAGGCCCCGATCACCCCGACGGCCCAGGCCGCCGGGAGACCCGCCGCGCGGGCCGCCGGACGGGACGCGTACTTCGACAACGCCAAGTACCTGGCGATCGTGCTCGTCGCCGTGGCGCACGCGTGGGAGCCGGTCATGCACGGCAGCCGGGCCGCCAGAGCGCTCTACATGTTCGTCTACACCTTCCACATGCCGGCCTTCATCGTCATATCCGGCTACTTCTCGCGGGGTTTCACCGGCCGCCCCGACCAGCTCAAACGGCTGGTGACCGGGCTCGCCGTGCCGTACGTCGCCTTCGAGGCGGCCTACACGCTCTACAAGCGGTGGGCCGACGCGGCTCATCCCACGTACCCCTTCAGCCTCACCGATCCTCTCTATCTGACCTGGTTCCTGGTGGCCCTGTTCATCTGGCGGCTGTCCACGCCGCTGTGGCGCACCCTGCGGTATCCGCTGCCGGCCGCCCTGGTCCTCGCCGCCCTGGCCTCGCTCACCCCGGGCATCGGCCAGGACCTGGACCTTCAGCGGGTGCTGCAGTTCCTGCCGTTCTTCGTCCTCGGACTGGCCCTGCGGCCCGAGCACTTCGCGCTGGTGCGGCGGCCGGAGGTACGGCGGTGGGCGGGGCCGGTCCTGCTGGCCGCCGCCGGGGTCACGTACTGGGTGGCGCCCGGGATCAGGATGAGCTGGTTCTACCGCAGCACCAGCGCCGAGGAACTGGGCGCGCCCTGGTGGGCCGGGCCCGTGATGACGTTCGCGCTGTTCGGCTGCGGCCTGGTGCTGACGGCCGCCTTCCTGGCCCTGGTGCCCGGGCGCCGGACCTGGTTCACCACGCTGGGCGCCGGCACCATCTGCGGCTACCTGCTGCACGGGTTCCTGGTGAAGGCGATGGACTACTGGGGGCTGGTCGCCGCGTACGGCTGGCTCACCTCGCCGCTGGGGCTGATCGCCGTGACGGCGCTGGCCGCCGGCGCGGTGACGCTGCTGTGCACGCCGCCGGTGCGACGGGCGCTGCGGTGCGTGACGGAACCGCGGCTGGAGTGGGCGTTCCGGCGGGACGGCGCACCCGGCGAGGGGCGGGGCCTCAGCCGTCGGTGAGCCCGAGCAGGGAGCGTACTCGCGCGTACTTGGCGGTCAGCCGCAGCCGGGTCGCCTCGTCCAGGACGGCGAGCCGGTCCGGGTCCGCGTTGTGCGCGAGGTCCGCCTCCTTGACCAGGCGGGCGCCGGGCACCGCCAGGACGCGGGCGGTGTACGCGGGGAGGTCCTCGCCGGGGCGCCTGGTGAGCGCCAGCACCATGTCCTTGACCGGCCGCGGAAGAGGGGCCTCGGCCAGCCAGCGGGCCGTCAGCGCGTCGTCCTCGACCGCGTCGTGCAGCCAGGCGGCGGCGATCTGCTCCTCGCTGCCGCCCCGCGCCCGCACCCCGTCGGCGACCGCCCGCAGGTGCTCCTCGTAGGGGCGGCCCGCCTTGTCGGTCCGGCCCCGGTGGGCCCGGCGGGCGATGGTCTCGACCTCGGCGAGGGAGAGGTACGGCACGGCGGCTCCTACGCGTCGCGGGTGATCAGCAGCAGGGCGCGGTCGTCGTTCACGTCCTTGGCGCACGCCTCGATCAGGTGCCAGGCCGCGCCCTGGAAACCCGACGCCACATAGCGGTCGGCCTCGCCGGTCAGCCGGTCGATGCCCTCCGCGATGTCCCGGTCCGCCGCCTCGACCAGGCCGTCCGTGAAGAGCATCAGCACGTCACCGGGGCGCAGCGCGCCCTTGACCGGGTGGAACTCGGCACGGTCGTACACGCCGAGCAGGGGGCCGTCGGCGGCCTTCTCCTCCCAGCGGCCGCTGCCCGCGTGCAGTTGCAGGGCCGGCAGGTGTCCCGCCGACAGCAGTTCGTAGTCGCCCGAGTCCAGGTCGAGGACGAGGTGGATGGAGGTGGCGAAGCCCTCGTCCCAGTCCTGGCGCAGCAGGTAGCCGTTGGCGGCCGGGAGGAATCCGTGCGGCGGCAACGAGCCCAGCAGCCCGCCGAACGCGCCCGACAGCAGCAGGGCGCGCGAGCCGGCGTCCATGCCCTTGCCGGAGACATCGGTCAGGACGACCTCAAGGGTGCGGCCGCCGTGGGTGCGGGCGGCCACCACGAAGTCGCCGGAGAAGGACTGGCCGCCGGCCGGCCGCAGCGCCATCTCGTGGTGCCAGCCCTGCGGGAGCGGGGGCAGGGCGCTCTGCACCCGGATGCGTTCGCGCAGGTCGAAGAGCATGGTGCCGCCGCGCCGCCAGGGCACCCCGACGCGTGCCCGGAACTGCGCTATCAGCAGGCCGAACAGCCCGCACGCGGCGACCACCAGGACCGTGCCCGGGGTGACCCGGGCCGCTCCCCCGGTGTACGGACCGAGGGCGACGGACTCGACGATCAGCGCGGCGGCCGCCGCGGCGTACAGACCCAGCAGGCTGGCCGGGCGCAGCAGCAGGCCGCCGGCCACGATCGGCAGGACGAGGGCCGCCGGGGCGCACCACACGGGGGCTGCGATCGTGCAGAGGGTGATCGCCGGGACGGTGAGCATCAGGCCCACCAGGGCCACCCAGTCGGAGCCGTCGCCGCGGAAGTAGTCCACCGCGGATTTGCGCAGCACGGTGCGGGCCCGGTGCATCGCCTTGCGCATCCGGGCCGTGTACGCGTCCACTCGGGCGTTGGGGGCCATTGGCCTGGACCCTATCCACCCCGTCCGGCCGCGTGCAGGGGGACCCCTATGACAATGCGTTCGAAATTGGGTCGCGACGGGCGCGCTCCCTTGCTAGGCATGGCATATGACAACAGAGCTGCGGGTGCTGCGCCAGGCCGAGTGGGACCGCTGGTACGGACAGTTGGAACTCGCGTTCGGCGGCGTGGCGGAGACCCCCGAGGAGCGCGAGCTGTGGGAGGCCCTCACCGAGTACGAGCGCTCGATCGGCGTGTGGGACGGGCAGACCTGCGTCGGCACGGCCGGGGCGTTCTCGTTCCGGCTGTCGGTGCCGGGCGGGGCGCTGGTACCGGCGGCGGGCGTGACGATGGTGAGCGTGGCGCCGACGCACCGCCGGCGCTCCATCCTGACCTCGATGATGCGGCGCCAGCTGGACGACGTACGGGCATGGGGTGAGCCGCTCGCCGTGCTGACGGCGTCGGAGCCGGGGATCTACGGGCGGTTCGGGTACGGCATCGCGACGCAGCAGTTGCGCGCGGAGATCGACACGTCTCGGGTACGGCTGTCCGTACCCGAGGGGACGGATGACGTAGGGCTGCGGCTGGTCCCGCCCGCCGAGGCCGGCGAGGCGTGCGAGGCGGTCTACGCGCGGCTGGTCCCGGGGCGGCCCGGGATGCCGGCGCGGCGGCCCGGCTGGGAGCGGCTGCCGCTGCTGGACCCGCCGGCCGGCCGCGAGGGTGCCTCACCGCTGAGTTGCGTCCTGGCCGAGCGGGACGGCGAGACCGTCGGCTACGCGCTGTACAGCACCCGGCCGGAGTGGGACGCGGCCGGGCCGAAGGGGACGGTGAACCTCCAGCACCTGGGCGCGCTGGACCCGGCGGCGGACGCGGCGCTGTGGCGCTTCCTGTTCGGCATCGACCTGATGTCGACGGTGAAGGTCACCAACCGGCCGGTGGACGACGCCTGGCAGCACCTGGTCTCCGACCTCCGGCGCTGCCGACCGAGCCTGCGCGACGGGCTGCACGTGCGGCTGGTCGAGCTGGGCGCCGCGCTGGAGGCGCGCACGTACCAGACGCCGGTGGACGTGGTCCTGGACGTGGAGGACGCCTTCTGCCCGTGGAACACCGGGCGCTGGCGGCTGACCGGGGACCCGAAGGGGGCGGCCTGCTCCCGGACGCAGGACGCCGCGGACGTCGCACTCTCGGTACGGGAGTTGGGCGCGGCGTATCTCGGCGGGGTGTCGCTGGAGTCGCTGGCGCGCGCCGGGCGGGTGCGGGAGCTGCGGCGGGGGGCGCTGGCGGAGCTGTCCCTGGCCTTCGGCTCGCCGGTGGCCCCCTGGCTGCCGCACGGCTTCTAGCCGGCACGGCCCGGCGCCGCCGCCGGGCCGGCCGCGCCCGGCGGAGCCGCTACGCCCGCTGGCAGGCCGGGCACCAGAAGAGGTTGCGGGCGGCGAGCTCGGCGGTGCGGATCTCGCCGCCGCAGACGTGGCACTCCCGGCGCGCCCGGCGGTAGACGTACACCTCGCCGCCGTGGTCGTCCACGCGCGGTGGGCGGCCCATCGCCTCGGGGGTGTGCTCGGGGCGGACGGTGTCGATGCGGTTGTTGCGCACGCCCTCGCGCATCAGCTCCACCAGGTCGGCCCAGACGGCCGTCCACTCCGCCTGGGTGAGGTCCTTGCCGGGGCGGTACGGGTCGATGCCGTGCCGGAAGAGCACCTCGGCGCGGTAGACGTTGCCGACGCCCGCGATGACCTTCTGGTCCATGAGCAGCGCGGCGACGGTGGTGCGGGAGCGGGAGATCCGGAGCCACGCCTTGCCGGGGTCGTCGCCGGGCCTGAGCGGGTCGGGGCCGAGGCGGTCGTGTATGGCCCGCTTCTCCGGCTCGGTGATCAGGGCGCAGGTGGTGGGTCCGCGCAGGTCCGCGTAGTGCTCGGGGTTGCGCAGCCGCAGTCGCACGGTGTCCGTGGGCGGCGGGGCGGGGGCCGCGCCGAAGCCGAGCTTGCCGAACAGGCCGAGGTGGACGTGGACCCAGCCGGCGTCGCCGAACCCGAGGAACAGGTGCTTGCCGTGGGCGTCCACGGCCTCCAGGACACGGCCGTCGAGGAGGGCGGCGCTGTCGGAGAACTTGCCCTGGGGGCTGGTGACACGGGCCTCGCGGCCGCCGAAGCGGCTGAGGTGTTCCTCGGCGAGGCGGTGGATCGTATGCCCCTCGGGCATCTGCGGTCCTCCTGCGGGTGCGTGGTGCGATGGGGCCGCCCGGCCACCCCGTGTCCCCGGTCCGGAACCGGCCCCCCGCAGGGGGCGCGGCGCCGGGAGGCCGGGCGCGGCGACGCCGGCGGCCACCGGCGGACCCGGCCGGCGAACGGGCGGCACGGCCGATCCCCTCCGGCCCGGGTCGGGCGGCGCGCCGGCCGGTACCGGACCCGGCCAGGGGGTCGGCCCCCGGGGCGCGTCCGGCACCGCCGGCGCGCGAGGTCACGCGCCGGCGCCCCCGAGGTGGGTGGGCGCCGCCGCGGCTCGCCCGGGGGCGGAGTCAGTCCTGCTGGGGGTGGTGGGCCGGGATCGGGGGGAGGTCGCCGGTGGTCTCGTAGGCCGACAGCATCTCGATGCGGCGCGTGTGGCGCTCCTCGCCCGAGTACGGAGTGGCGAGGAAGATCTCCACGAACTTGGTCGACTCCTCCAGCGAGTGCATGCGCCCGCCGATCGCGACGACGTTCGCGTTGTTGTGCTCACGGCCCAGCGCGGCGGTCTGCTCGCTCCAGGCCAGGGCCGCACGGACGCCCTTGACCTTGTTCGCGGCGATCTGCTCACCGTTGCCGGAGCCGCCGATCACGATGCCGAGGCTGTCCGGGTCGGCGGCGGTCCGCTCAGCGGCGCGCAGGCAGAACGGCGGGTAGTCGTCCTGGGCGTCGTAGACGTGGGGTCCGCAGTCGACGGGCTCATGGCCGTGGGCCTTGAGCCACTCGACGAGGTGGTTCTTGAGTTCGTAGCCGGCATGGTCCGAGCCGAGGTACACGCGCATGGGTCCGAGTGTGGCACGCGGGCGGCCGGGTAGCGGTCATCGGGGTCGGGTCCCCGGTCGCCGCATCACGATCCGGAATCGGGGGTTTCGGCCCGTGCGGGTCTCGGGTTTCAATGCACGGGCTCGTAACCCGAGTGCCCCAAAGACGTAAGGAATCGTCCATGACCTCGCAGCCGACCCTTGCGAAGGAAGGCGGAACCGCCGAAACCCCCGGCATTCCGCAAGACTCCGCCGGTCTCAAGGCCGGGCTCAAGAACCGCCATCTGTCCATGATCGCCATCGGTGGCGTGATCGGCGCCGGGCTCTTCGTCGGGTCCGGTGCCGGTATCGCCGCCGCCGGGCCGGCCATCCTCCTCTCATACGCCCTCGTCGGCGTGATGGTCGTCTTCGTGATGCGGATGCTCGGCGAGATGGCCGCCGCCCGGCCCGCCTCCGGCTCCTTCTCCGCCTACGCGGACCAGGCGCTGGGCCGCTGGGCCGGCTTCTCCATCGGCTGGCTCTACTGGTTCTTCTGGGTCGTCGTGCTGGCCGTCGAGGCGACCGCCGGCGCGCAGATCCTGGAGCACTGGATACCCGCGGTGCCGCAGTGGGCGTGGGCGCTGATCGTGATGGTCGTGCTGACCGCGACCAACCTGGCGTCGGTGTCCTCGTACGGAGAGTTCGAGTTCTGGTTCGCGGGCATCAAGGTCGTGGCGATCGCCGCGTTCGTGGCGGTCGGTCTGCTCGCCGTCTTCGGCGTGCTGCCCGGCTCGAAGAACCCGGGGGCCGGGTTCGCGCACCTGACGGACACCGGCGGCTTCTTCCCGATGGGTGTGGGAGCGGTCCTGACCGGTGTGCTGATGGTCGTCTTCTCGTTCATGGGCAGCGAGATCGTCACCCTGGCGGCCGGCGAGTCGGAGGACCCGCAGCGCGCGGTCACCAAGGCGACGAACAGCGTGATCTGGCGTATCGCCGTCTTCTACCTCGGCTCGATCTTCGTCGTCCTGACGCTGCTGCCGTGGGACGACGAGTCGATCGTCAAGCAGGGCTCGTACGTCGCGGCGCTGAACTCCATCGGTATCCCCAACGCGGGCACGATCATGGAGGTCATCGTGCTGACCGCAGTCCTGTCCTGCCTGAACTCGGGCCTGTACACGGCCTCGCGGATGGCGTTCTCGCTCGGCCAGCGCGGTGACGCGCCGGCGGCGTTCGCCCGGACCAACGCGCGCGGTGTGCCCACGGCGGCGATCCTCGCCTCGGTGCTCTTCGGTTTCGTGGCCGTCTTCTTCAACTACAAGTGGCCCGACACCGTGTTCGCCTTCCTGCTGAACTCCTCGGGCGCGGTCGCCCTGTTCGTGTGGCTGGTCATCTGCTGCACGCAGCTGCGGATGCGCGGGATCATCCTGCGGGAGTCGCCGGAGAAGCTCGTCGTGAGGATGTGGCTCTTCCCGTACCTGACGTGGACGACGATCGCCATGATCACCGGCGTCCTGGCGTACATGCTGTACAAGGGCGGTGACGCCCGCGAGCAGGTGGTGCTGTCGCTGCTGGTGGCCGCCGTGGTCGTGGCGATCGCGGTGGTGCGCGAGCTGCGCCGGAAGAGGGCGGTGCCGGCCGGGTAGCCGGACACCGAAGGACCCGCTTCGCCGGAGAGCGAGAAGAGGCTCGCCGGGTCATGGACCGACATGACCCGGCGAGCCTCTTGGCGTGGAGCGGCGGCGTGGAGCGGCGGCGTTCCGGCGCGGTGCGCCAACGGCGGTGCGGTACCGCGCCGGAGCGGTGAGCCGTCCGCTCAGCCCTTGCGGCCGACGAGCTTCCAGGCCGCGGGCAGCGCGCCCATCGCGAGCGCCGCCTTGAGCGCGTCACCGATCAGGAAGGGCGTCAGGCCCGCCGCGACGGCCTGCGGCAGCGACATGCCGGTGGCCAGCGCCAGGTAGGGGACGCCCACGGCGTAGATGATCAGCGATCCGGCCGCCATCGCGCCCGCCGTGCGCAGGACCGAGCGGTCCGCGCCGCGCCGGGCGAGGGCGCCGACGACGGTGGCGGCGAGCAGCATGCCGAGTATGTAGCCGAAGGACGGCATCGCGTAGCCGGAGGACGCCTGGGCGAACCACGGCATCCCGGCCATGCCGACCAGCGTGTACAGCGCGAGGGAGAGGAAACCGCGCCGGGCGCCGAGCGCGGTGCCGACGAGCAGCGCGGCGAAGGTCTGGCCGGAGACGGGGACCGGGGAGCCGGGGACCGGCACGGCGATCTGGGCGGCGATTCCGGTGAGCGCGGCGCCGCCGACCACGAGCGCGATGTCGCGGGTGCGGCTGGCGGGGAGCAGGTCGGCCAGGACCACTCCGGTACGGGCGGGGGCGGCAGCAGTGCTCATCGGGACTCCGGCGGGGGTGTGGGCGGTTCGGGACAGGCTGACCGTAGCCCACGGGTGAACGGGCGCTCACCGTCGGTCGAGCACAAAGCGGCGGTGGCGGCTTTGGTGGTGTTCGGACAAAGGGCGGCCCGTACACCTCGTACCGCGTGATACTCGTCACGAGCCTCACCGGGAAAGTGGTCCCTTTTGCGCCAGGAGCCGGTCAGCGGGGAGACTGTGGGGTCCTTCCAAATCCCCTGAGAGTGCGAGCGCCATGCACGATGCCCCGCCGACCCCTCCGGCGTCCCTGGCCCCGGAGCCCGAGCCCCTGTCGCACGGGCTGAAGCAGCGCCATCTGACGATGCTCGGGCTGGGCGGGGTGATCGGCGCCGGGCTGTTCGTCGGCTCGGGCGCGGGGATCGCGGTCGCCGGGCCCGGCATCGTCCTGTCGTACGTGATCGCGGGCACCCTGGCGATGCTGATCATGCGGATGCTCGGTGAGATGTCGTCGGCGATGCCCGCGTCGGGCGCCTTCTCGGTGCACGCCGAGCGGGCGCTGGGCCGCTGGGCGGGGTTCTCCGTCGGCTGGCTGTACTGGTTCCTGCTGGTGGTCGTGCTCGCGGTGGAGGCGACGGGCGCGGCGGGGATCGCCCACGGCTGGGCTCCGGCCGTGCCGCAGTGGGCGTGGGTGCTGGTCTTCATGGTGGTGTTCACCGCGACGAACCTGGCGGCGGTGAAGAACTTCGGCGAGTTCGAGTTCTGGTTCGCCGCGCTCAAGGTCGGCGCGATCGTCCTCTTCCTCCTGCTGGGCGTGCTGGCGATCGCCGGGTGGCTGCCGGACACCTCCCCGGTGGGGATGGCCAACCTGACCGGGCAGGGCGGGTTCCTGCCGGCCGGCTGGGGCGGGGTGGTCTCCGGGGTGCTCGCGGTGGTCTTCGCCTTCGGCGGTCTGGAGGTCGTGACGATCGCCGCCGCCGAGTCGCGGGACCCGGCCCGCAATGTGGCGCGCGCGGTGCGCAGTGCCGTGTGGCGCATCCTCCTCTTCTACGTCGGGTCGATGCTGGTCATCGTGACGCTGCTGCCGTGGACGGCGATGCGGCCGGGGCTGAGCCCGTACGTGGCCGTGCTGGACTCGATCGGGGTGCCCTCGGCCGGCCAGATCATGAACATCGTCGTCTTCGTGGCCCTGCTGTCGGCGCTCAACGCCAATCTGTACGGGTCGTCGCGGATGGTCTTCTCGCTGGCCGAGCGGGGTGAGGCGCCCAAGGGACTGCTGAGGGTGTCGGGCGGCGGGGTGCCGCGCCGGGCGGTGCTGGCTTCGGTGGCCTTCGGCTTCGTCTCGGTACTGCTCAATCTGCGGTGGCCGGACACCGTGTTCCTCTACATGCTGAACGCGGTGGGCGCGGTGCTGCTGTTCGTGTGGAGCCTGATCGCGCTGTCGCAGCTTCGGCTGCGGCGCCGGATCGAGCGGGAGGCGCCCGAGCTGCTGACCCTGCGGATGTGGGGGTACCCCTGGCTGACGTGGGCGGCGCTGGCCGCGATGGCGGCCGTGCTGGTGCTGATGCTGACCGACGAGGGGACGCGGCCGCAGGTGCTGTGGTCGGGTGCGGCGACGGCCGCGGTGCTGGTGGTGGCGGGGGTGCGGGAGCTGCGGGCGCGACGCCGGATGTGATGAATCGGTGTGCGGATCTTCACATTGTGTGAGCACGGTGTCCGTATAGCGGTCGGTTGTTCCCTGTAACCGGTGCACGCCCACAGACTGTGGGCCGCACCCCCCGTCTCAGCTACTGAACAGGGCAGGCCCATGTCTCGGTCCCCCGCGCCCGCACCCGCCGAGTCGGTCCCCGTCGACACCCCGACGCCGACCGCCGACGCGCCGCTCTCGCACGGGCTCAAGCAGCGCCATCTGTCGATGATCGCCCTCGGTGGTGTCATCGGCGCCGGGCTGTTCGTCGGTTCCGGCACCGCCATCGCCGCCGCCGGCCCGTCGATCATTCTCGCGTACGCGGTCTCCGGCGCCCTCGTCATGCTCGTGATGCGCATGCTGGGCGAGATGGCCGCCGCCAATCCGGCCTCCGGCTCCTTCTCGGTGCACGCCGAGCGGGCCATCGGTCCGTGGGCGGGCTTCACCGCCGGCTGGTCGTTCTGGTTCCTGCTGTGCGTGGCCGTCGGCCTGGAGGGCATGGGCGCCGCCGCGATCATGACGGGCTGGTTCCCCGGCACCCCGGCGTGGGCCTGGGTCGCCGTCTTCATGGTGCTGTTCTGCGTCACCAACCTGGCGGCGGTGAAGAACTTCGGCGAGTTCGAGTTCTGGTTCGCCGCGCTGAAGGTCGGCGCGATCGTCCTCTTCCTGGGCATCGGCGTGCTGGCCATCCTGGGCGTCCTGCCCGGCACGGACTCCCCCGGCGCGACCAACCTCACCGGCCACGGCGGGTTCATGCCCAACGGTGCCGAGGGGCTGATCGTCGGTCTGCTCGCCTCCGTCTTCGCGTACGGCGGCCTGGAGACGGTCACCATCGCCGCCGCCGAGTCCGAGCACCCGGTGCAGGGCGTCGCCAAGGCCGTGCGCACGGCCATGTGGCGGATCGCGATCTTCTACGTCGGTTCGATGGCCGTCGTCGTGACCCTGCTCCCCTGGACCCACGAGTCGGTCGCCGAGAAGGGCCCGTACGTCGCCACGCTGGAGTTCCTGGAGATCCCGGCCGCCGGGCAGATCATGAACGTGGTCGTGCTGATCGCCCTGCTCTCGGCGATGAACGCGAACATCTACGGCGCCTCGCGCATGGCCTGCTCGCTGGTGGCGCGCGGGCAGGGTCCCAGGACGCTCGGCAAGGTCTCCAACGGGGTGCCCAGGATCGCCGTGCTGACGTCCTCGGTGTTCGGCTTCGTCTGCGTGCTGCTGAGCTACTGGCGCCCGGACGACCTCTTCATGTGGCTGCTCAACATGATCGGCGCGATCATCCTGGTGGTGTGGTTCTTCATCGCCGTCTCCCAGCTCCTGCTGCGCCGCAGGCTGGAGCGGGAGGCACCGGAGAAGCTGGTCGTGCGGATGTGGGCCTACCCGTACCTGACCTACGTGGCGCTGGCCGGCATGGCCGCCATCTTCGTGCTGATGGCGCGCGAGGAGGGGACCCTCAAGCAGCTCTACTTCACCGGCGGCCTGACGCTGGCGCTCGCGGTGACCGGCTACCTGCGCCAGCGGATCGCCGCGCGCAAGGCGCCCGAGGCCGCCTGACGACCGGCGGGCGGGAACGGCCATCCGGGGGAAGGGCCCCGGCGCGTCGCGCGCCGGGGCCCTTCCCCGTGCGGTACGGGAGGTGAAAACCGCCCGCACACGTCGTGAAGTCGCCCGGGCGCGGCCCTACCCTGCGCCTACCGTCCGGGCTCATGAGACGTCGCTCGGTACTCCTCGCGGCGGGCGCGACCGCCGCCACCGTGTCCGCACCCCCCGCCCGGGCGAACGCCCCCGGCGCCCGCCCCCTGGTGATCGGCCACCGGGGCGCCGCCGGCTGGCGCCCCGAACACACCGCCGCCTCCTACACGTACGCGGTGCAGACCGGCGCCGACTGGATCGAGCCCGATCTCGTCGCGACCGCCGACCACCACCTCGTGGCGCGTCACGAGAACGAGATCTCGGGCACCACCGATGTGGCGCGGCGTCCGGAGTTCGCCGGCCGCCGCACCAGCAGGACGGTCGACGGCCGCACCGTCACCGGCTGGTTCACCGAGGACTTCACACTCGCCGAGCTCAAGACCCTGTGGGCGGTGGAGCGCCTGCCGCTGGTGCGCGACCGCAACACGGTCCTCGACGGCCGCCAGCGGATCCTCACCTTCCCGGAGGTCGTCGCCCTGGCGCGGGAGCTGTCGCGCCGGTACGGCCGGCGGATCGCCGTCTTCCCCGAGACCAAGCACCCCGCCCACTTCCGCTCCATCGGCCTGCCCCTGGAACCGGTCCTGGCCGCGACCGTGCGGCGGACCCGGCTCGGGCCGCGCGACTGCGTCGTCCAGTCCTTCGACCCGGCCAGTCTCCTGAAGGTCGCGGAGGAGGGGCTGGGCCTGCCGCTGTGGCAGGCCCTGGGCACCAGCGGCGGCCCGTACGGGCACCCGGTCGGCTACCGGGACATGATGACGCCGGCCGGGCTGCGTGCCGTCGCCGAGTACGCCCGGTGGATCGGCCCCGACAAGTCGTCCCTGGCCCCGCCCTCGACGCTGCTGGCGGACGCCCACGCGGCGGGTCTGCGGGTCGGCGCGTACACCTTCCGGGCGGAGAACCAGTACCTCCCACCCGACCTGCGGCGAGGCAGCGACCCGTACGCCTTCGGGGACGCCCTGGCCGAGTACGCCCGGTACTACGCGTGGGGCGTGGACGCGGTGGTGACGGACTTCCCCGACCTGGCGGTCCTGGCGCGGGACGCGCGGACCTAGAGCGTGTCTCTTTGATGGGCTCATCAGTTGATCGGACATGCCTGTCCGATTAGTGATCACTGATGCGATGTGGGACCGGATCGAGCCGCT
>NZ_JBFAGV010000053.1:0-17353 GCF_040653855.1 Streptomyces sp. NPDC050856
TCATCCGACAGGATCAACTCGGCCTTTGGCCGCCCAGTACGTCCCACAGGCCAAGCTTATACATCTGAACAGAACTCCTGACTCAGAAGACTAGGCCGCGTCCTCCCGCGGCGCCTCCGGTCCCGGGTGCCGGAGCGCGGCCACCAGACGCCGGACGCCGGTGCGCAGGGCCCACACCACCAGGACGTTCACCAGGGCGAACAGGGCGTGCCCGGCCGCCTCCGCGTACGGGCTCGGGACCTGCGTGTCCGGGCCCGCGCCCAGCAGGCCGCTGAGCGGCAGCAGCAGGAAGGCGTACACCAGCACCGCGCCGGGCAGCGACAGGTGGAACAGCGCGGGGTCGGCGGGGGACGGGCCGGTCAGCGCGGTGGCCAGTCCTCCGGCCGCCATGAGGCCGACGTACCCGGCGGCGGCCGTCCGGCACAGGGTGCGGGAGCGCCGCGCGGTGCCTGTCATCCGGGCCGGCCTTCGTCGGGGATCCCCGAAATCCGCGGATCCGGGCATCCGGGGAGCTCGCTTGAACGTGTTCAACAATAGGGCAGGGGTGGTTCAGCGCGCTCGGCGCACCCCGGTGAGGTGGGCGTGGACGACCACGTTCCCCTGGTAACCGGTCCTGGCGTCGAACCGGCCGCCGCAGGTGATCAGGCGCAGCTCGGCGCGACCGGTGTGGCCGTACACCTTCCGGTCGGGGAAGGCGTCGTTGTCGTACACCTCGACCGCGTCGATCGTGAAGAGGGCGGTCAGCCCGTCGCGGCGGGCGACCTCGACGCGGTGCCCCTTCCCCAGCGCGCCCAGGCCGTGGAAGACGGCGGGGCCCTCGGCGTCGTCGACGTGGCCCGCCACGATCGCCGTGCCCACGGAGCCGGGCGGGGTGCCGTCCCGGTACCAGCCGGCCACCTCGCGGCCGCCGGCGGGCGCCACGTCCAGGCTGCCGTCCGGACCGAGGCCCAGCCGCACCACGGGCGCGTCCACGCCGATCTCCGGGATGCGCACCCGGGTGGGCGCGGAGGGCGGCAGCGGGCCGGCGGCGGGGGTGCGGTGGCGGGGGCCGGCGGCGAACGCCTCGGCGGCGGAGGGGGCGGGCGGGGCCGCGTCCGCCCAGCCGCTCCGGATCAGCCAGAGACCGGCGAACGCGGTGGCCACCAGGCTCCAGCCCCTGGTCCGGGCGGCGGTCGGGCTGCTGCTCATGTCCGTGGGGTCCTCGGGGCGGGGGTGCGGGGTGCCCCACCCCCGCCGCGGTCTCGGGGGGGCCGCGGCGGGGGCGGGGAGCGGGACGCGGGGCACGGGAGGGCGCGGGCCGCCCCGTGCCCCGTCAGCCGCCCTGCGCGCCGCTCGCCCGGCGACGCAGGAACCAGGCCCCGCCGGCGGCGGACGCGACCAGCACCGCCGCGCCCGCCGCGATCCGGGTGGTGTCCGGGCCGGCGCTGCCGCCGACGCCGGTCGCCACGTGCCCGCTCGGCTGCTGGTGGCCGTCCGCGCCGCCACCCTGCCCGACCACCAGGTCGCCGGTGGCGCTCCTGCCGTTGTCGCAGGCCACGCCGATGGCGTAGGTGCCCGGCCGGGCGTGGGCGGGCAGCGTGAACCGGCCGACCACGGTCTCCTCGTGGGTGCCGGGCACCAGCTCGAACTCGCCCGCCCCCAGCGACCGGGCGTCGCCCGCGCCGCGGGCGTCCTCGGGCCCGCAGGCGGTGGTGCTGACGGTGACGGTCGTGCCCGGGGCCGCGCTCGACGGGTGCACCTCCAGCGCTTCGAAGTCACCGGCGTACGCGGGCGGCGCGCCGAACGCGACGACCGTGCCGAGCGCCACGAGCGTGCCGAGCGCCACGAGCGCCGGCGCGGTCGCGGTGCCGGTCGGCGGGCGGGCTGTGGTGCGCATCGATGTCCTCCGGAAGCACGGTCACGAGTGGGTGTCCCTGGTCCGAGAGGTACGGCCCGCCCGCCGACCCCGCCTGCCGAGACCCCGCGGATCGGCCGGTACGAGCGGTCGCGTCCGGGCCGTCCGGGCAGCTCAGCGGCGTTTTCCGGCCGCGGGCCCGGCCACCGCCCCGAACGGGTGACACCCGGCCCCCGGAGCCCGCCGCGGTCAGTCCTCGATCAGGCGGCGCGGGCCCGGGCCGTGCTCGGCCAGTTCGTCGCCCGGATTGGACAGCACGCACCGGCTCAGCGAGAGGCAGCCGCAGCCGATGCACTCGGTCAGGTTGTCCCGCAGCCGCTGGAGGGTGCGGATGCGCCGGTCCAGGTCGTCACGCCAGCACTCCGAGATCCGGGCCCAGTCCTCGGGGGTCGGCGTGCGGTCGTCCGGCAGCAGGCCCAGCACCTCGCGGATCGCGGCGAGCGGGATGCCGAGCCGCTGCGAGGTGCGGATGAACGCCACCCGGCGCAGCGCGTCACGGTGGTAGCGGCGCTGATTGCCGCTGGTGCGGCGGCTCGTGATCAGCCCTTCCCGCTCGTAGAACCGCAGGGCGGACGGCGCGACACCACTGCGCGCCGCGAGTTCCCCGACGGTCACTTCCTTCGCGTTCCAGGCGAGTCGCGTCATGGCGGCCAGAGTAGCTTGACTTCAACTCAAGTTTAAGTATGAGGCTGTACGGCATGGACCTCACCACGCATGCCGTGCAGCCCGCCACCCGCCCCCTGCGCCTCGCCGTCGTCCTCGGCAGCAACCGAGAGGGCCGCTTCGCGCCCGTCGTCGCCGACTGGTTCCTCTCCCGGGCCCGCCGGCACGGCGGCTTCACCGTCGACGTCGTCGACCTCGCCGAGGCCGACCTGCCCACCGCCCTCTCGCACGAGCCCGACCCCGCCGTACGGGCTCAACTGGCCCAGGTCAGCCCGGTGCTGGCGGACGCGGACGCCTTCGTCGTCCTGACCCCCGAGTACAACCACTCCTTCCCCGCCGTCCTCAAGAGCCTCATCGACTGGCACTTCACCGAATGGCAGGCCAAGCCGGTCGGCTTCGTCTCCTACGGCGGGATCTCCGGCGGCCTGCGCGCCGTCGAGCAACTGCGCCTGGTCTTCGCCGAACTGCACGCGGTCACCGTCCGCGAGACGGTCTCCTTCCACAACGCACACACCCACTTCGACGACACCGGACGGCACAAGGACCCCGCCCGTCCCGACGCGGCCGCCGAGGCGATGCTCGACCAGCTCGCCTGGTGGGGGCACGCCCTGCGGGACGCCAAGTCCGCCCGCCCGTACGCGGCCTGAGAGCGCGGTACGCGACCCATGCTGATCCGCCTGCTCACCGCCCGCCTGCGCCCCTACCGCCGGACGATCGCCCTGGTCGTCGTCCTCCAGCTCATCCAGTCCCTCGCCACCCTCCTGCTGCCCACCCTCAACGCCGGCATCGTCGACAGCGGTGTCCTGCGCGGCGACACCGGCCGCGTCCTGTCCACCGGCGGCCGGATGCTCGCCGTCACCCTGCTCCAGATCCTGGCGGCGGCCGCCGCCGTGTACTTCGGCGCCCGCGTCGCCATGGGGGTCGGCCGCGACCTGCGCGCCGCCGTCTTCCGCCGCGTACAGGACCTGTCCTTACGGGAGATGGGGCACTTCGGCACCGCGTCCCTGATCACCCGCACCACCCATGACGTGACCCAGGTGCAGACCCTCACCGTCCTCGCCCTGACCATGCTGGTCCCGGCGCCACTGATGTGCCTCGGCGGCATCGCCATGGCCGTCGGTCAGGACGTACCGCTCACCCTGCTCCTGCTGGTTTTCGTGCCCCTGCTCGGCGGTGCCGTCGGACTCGTCGTCCGCCGGCTGCCACCGGTGTTCCGGGCCATGCAGGAGCACGTGGACCGGGTGAACCGGGTGATGCGCGAACAGATCACCGGAATCCGGGTCGTCCGGGCGTTCGTCCGCGACCGGCACGAGCAGGACCGCTTCGCCGGTGCCAACGCCGAGCTGCTGGCCGTCGCGCTGCGGGCCGGCCGGCTCCAGGCCCTGATGTTCCCGACCGTGCTGCTGATCTGGGAGGCGGCCACCGTCGCCGTCATCTGGTTCGGCGGACTGCGGCTGGAGTCGGGTGCCCTGCACGCCGGGTCGCTCATCGCCTTCCTCGGCTACCTGACCCAGATCCTGATGGCGGTGATGATGACGATGTTCCTGCTCATGCAGGTGCCCCGGGCCGAGGTCAGCGCCGGGCGCATCCAGGAGGTCCTCACCACCCGGCCGGACCTCGCCCCGCCCCGCGACCCGGTCCGCGCCCTGCGCGGGCCCGGACACCTCGACATCCGCAGCGCCGACTTCAGCTATCCGGGCGCCGAGGAACCCGTCCTGCGCGGGGTGAGCCTGACCGCCCGTCCCGGCAGCACGACCGCCGTCATCGGCTCCACCGGCAGCGGCAAGACCACCCTGCTCGGCCTGGTGCCCCGGCTGTTCGACGCCACCGGCGGCCAGGTCGCGATCGGCGGTGTGGACGTCCGGGACCTGGACCCGGAACTCCTGTCCCGCACCGTCGGACTCGTCCCCCAGAAGCCGTACCTCTTCTCCGGGACCGTCGCCTCCAACCTGCGGTACGGAAACCCCGACGCCACCGACGAGGAGCTGTGGCAGGCCCTCGACACCGCGCAGGCCCGGGACTTCGTGACCGCGCTCGCGGACGGGCTGGACGCCCCGGTCGCGCAGGGCGGCGCCAACCTCTCGGGCGGGCAGCGCCAGCGCCTCGCCATCGCCCGTGTCCTGGTCGCCCGCCCGCACGTCTACCTGTTCGACGACTCCTTCTCCGCCCTCGACTACGCCACGGACGCCCGGCTGCGCGCCGCGCTGGCGGCCCGGACGGCCGACGCGACCGTCGTCATCGTCGCCCAGCGGGTCGCCACGATCCGCGACGCCGACCGGATCGTCGTCCTCGACCAGGGGCGGGTCACCGGCACCGGCACCCATGACGAACTCATGCGGGACAACCCCACATACCGGGAGATCGTGCTCTCCCAGCTCACCGAGGAGGAAGCCGCGTGACCGCCCCCGAGCGTCCCGAGCGCCCCGCCCCCGTCCGCGCCGGGACCGGCCGCCCGGTCCGCGCCGGGACCGGCCGCGGCGTCCCCGAACGCCGGGGGCCGGCCGCCCAGCAGCGGGCTCCCGGCACGGCCGCCGGCCCCGCCCCGGAGCGGTCGCTGGACTTCCGCCGCTCCGGGCTCAGACTCCTGGCGGCCCTCGCGCCCGAGCGCCGCCTCGTCCGGGGCGTCCTCGCCGCCGGCGCCGCCGCCGTCGCCCTCACCGTGGCCGGCCCCAAACTCCTCGGGCACGCCACCGACCTGGTCGTGGCCGGCGCCGCGGGACCCGCCGGCGTCGACCTCGGGGCCGTCGCGCAGGTCCTCGCCCTCGTGCTGGGCGTGATCGCCGTGTCCTCGGCGCTCACCTGGGTGCAGATGCGCCTGGCGATGACGGTCGTCCAGCGGGTCGGCCACCGGCTGCGCGAGCGGGCGCAGGCCAAGCTGGCCCGGCTGCCCCTGGCGTACTTCGACGAGCAGCCGCGCGGCGAGATCCTCAGCCGCGCCACCAACGACATCGACAACATCACCCAGACCCTGCAGCAGGCGTTCAGCCAGATGGTCCGGGCCCTGCTCACCCTGGTCGGCGTGCTGGCGATGATGTTCTGGATATCGCCGCTGCTGGCGCTGGTCGCGCTGGCGACCGTCCCGCTGTCGGTGGCCGTCGCGACCCGTATCGGCAAGCGCGCCCAGCCGCAGTTCGTCCGGCAGTGGGACGTGACCGGCCGGCTCAACGCCCATGTCGAGGAGATGTACACCGGCCATGCCGAGGTGCTGGTGTTCGGGCGCAAGCGGCAGGCGGTGGAGACCTTCGACGAGCTGGGCGGGGAGCTGTACTCCGCCGGTTTCCGGGCCCAGTTCGTCTCCGGTCTCATCCAGCCGGCCATGGCCTTCGCCGGCAACCTCAACTACGTCCTGATCGCGGTGGCCGGCGGGCTGCGGGTGGCGTCGGGAACCCTGTCCATCGGTGACGTACAGGCTTTCGTGCAGTACACCTACGAGTTCAACGGCCCCGTCAACCAGGTCGCCTCCATGGCCAACCTCCTCCAGTCCGGCGTGGCGTCCGCCGAGCGGGTCTTCGACCTGCTGGACGCCGACGAGGAGTCCGAGGCGCCGGCGGCACCGGCCGGAGGGGCGGCGGACCGGCGCCCGAAGGCCCGGGGCCGGGTCTCCTTCGAGAAGGTGTCCTTCCGGTACGACCCCGACAGGCCGCTCATCGAGGACCTGTCGCTGACGGTGGAGCCCGGCCGGACGGTCGCGATCGTCGGCCCCACCGGCGCCGGCAAGACCACCCTGGTCAACCTGCTGATGCGGTTCTACGAGGTGACCGGCGGCCGGATCCTGGTCGACGGGGCCGACGCGGCCACGCTCTCCCGCGACGAGCTGCGCTCGGGCATCGGCATGGTGCTCCAGGACACCTGGCTGTTCGGCGGCACCATCGCCGACAACATCGCGTACGGCGCCCCCGGCGACGTACCGCGCGAACGGATCGTCGAAGCGGCCATGGCGACCCACGCGGACCGTTTCGTGCGGACCCTCCCCGACGGCTACGACACCGTCGTGGACGAGGACGGGGCGGGGCTCAGCGCGGGGGAGAAGCAGCTGATCACCATCGCCCGGGCGTTCCTGACCGAACCGTCGATCCTGGTCCTGGACGAGGCGACCAGCTCCGTCGACACCCGTACCGAGGTGCTCATCCAGCGGGCCATGTCCTCGCTGCGGGAGGGGCGTACCTCGTTCGTGATCGCCCACCGGCTCTCCACCGTCCGGGACGCGGACGTGATCCTGGTGATGGACGCCGGCCGCATCGTCGAACAGGGCACCCACGCCGAACTGCTGGCGGCGGGCGGCGCGTACGCCGCGCTGTACGCGGCGCAGTTCGCGGCGGCGGTGTGAGGACGGCGGGACGAGGGGACGGCGGGACGAGGGGACGGTGGAGCCGGGCGAGTCGCCCGGCGGCGGCGGGGCGGGCACCGGGAAGGGGGCATCATCGGCCTCAGCACCCCATCGAGAGGAGACGGCGTGACCCCCGCCCTGACCGTACTGACCACGACCGACAGCGCGGAGAAGGCCGAGCGGCTGGCCCGCGGGGCGGTGGAGGCCCGGCTCGCCGCCTGCGCGCAGATCTCCGGCCCCATCACCTCGGTCTACCACTGGCGCGACGCCATCGAGACGAGCGAGGAGTGGCAGGTGTTCCTCAAGACGACCGAGGACCGTTACGACGCCCTCGAAGCGCACCTCACCGAGGCCCACGACTACGAGACGCCCGAGGTCATCGCGCTGCCGGTGGTACGCGGCAGCGCCGGTTACCTGGCATGGCTGGCCGGGGAGACCTCCGAGCGGTGAGCGAGCTGCCCTTCTTCGTGTACGGCACGCTGCGCCCGGGGGAGCGCAACCACGAGCTGTTCCTGCGCGGGCGCACCTCGGCCGGGGAACCGGCCCGGCTGGCCGGCGTCCTGCTCCACGACGGGCCCGGCCACCCCTACGCGGTCCGCGGGGCCGGGCAGGTGGCGGGCGAGCTGATCAGCGCCGCGCCCGGCGGGTACGGCGCGCTGCTCTGCGTGCTGGACCGGCTGGAGGGGTACGCCGGGCCGGGGCATCCCCGCAACCTCTACGAGCGGGAGGTGTGCGAGGCGGTCCGGCTGCGGGACGGGGCGAGGGTACGGGCCTGGGTCTACCTGGCGGCGCCGGGCGCGGCCCCCGGCGCGCCGATACCGGGCGGGGACTGGCTCAGCCGGCCACGGCTTCCAGGCGCACCGCGCACACCTTGAACTCCGGCATCTTGGAGGTCGGGTCGAGCGCCGGGTTGGTCAGCGTGTTGGCGCGGCCCTCGCCCGGCCAGTGGAACGGCATGAACACCGTGTCCGGCCGGATCCCGGTCACGATCCGCGCGGGCGCCACCGCCCGCCCGCGCCGCGACACCACCGCGACCGGCTCGCCCTCGGTGACACCGACCCGCTCGGCGAGCCGGGGGTGCAGCTCCACGAAGGGGCCGGGCGCGGCGGCGTTCAGCTCGGCGACGCGCCGGGTCTGGGCCCCGGACTGGTAGTGCGAGACGACCCGCCCGGTGGTCAGCACCACGGGGTACTCCTCGTCCGTCTCCTCGCCCGACGCCCGGTGCGTCACCGGCACGAACCGGGCCCGCCCGTCCGGCGTGGCGAACCGTTCCAGGAACAGCCGGGGGGTGCCGGGATGGCCGGGCTCCGGACAGGGCCAGAAGACGCCGTCCTCCTCGGCGATCCGGCGGTAGCTGATGCCCGCGTAGTCGGCCGGGCCGCCGGCCGAGGCCCGGCGCAGCTCGTCGAAGACCTCCTCGGGGTCGGTGGGGAAGCCCTTCTCCCAGCCGAGCAGCCCGGCCAGCGAGTGCAGCACCCGGAGGTCGCTGCGCACCCCGTCGGGCGGTTCGACGGCCTGCCTGCGCAGCAGCACCCGCCCCTCCAGGTTGGTCATGGTGCCGGTCTCCTCGGCCCACTGCGTCACCGGCAGCACGACATCGGCGAGTTCGGCCGTCTCGGAGAGCACCACATCGGCCACGGCCAGGAAGTCCAGGGAACGCAGCCGCTGCTCGACGTGGGCGGCCCGGGGCGCGGAGACGACCGGGTTGGACGCCATGACCAGCAGCGCCCTGATGTCCCCGCCCAGCGCGTCGAGCAGTTCGTAGGCGCTGCGGCCGGGTCCCGGCAGGGTGTCGGGGTCCACCCCCCACACCCCGGCGACATGGGCGCGGGCCGCCGGGTCGTCCAGCTTGCGGTAACCGGGAAGCTGGTCGGCCTTCTGGCCGTGCTCCCGGCCGCCCTGGCCGTTGCCCTGCCCGGTCAGGCAGCCGTACCCGGCCAGCGGGCGCCCGGCGTTCCCGGTCGCCAGGCACAGGTTGATCCAGGCGCCGACGGTGTCGGTGCCCTTGGACTGCTGCTCGGGCCCGCGCGCGGTCAGCACCATGGCGTTCGGCGCGTCGCAGAACATCGCCACCGCCTCGCGCAGCGCCGGCACGGGCACGCCGGTGATGCGCTCGACCAGCGCCGGCCAGTGCGACATGGCGGCGGCCCTGGCCTCTTCCCACCCGGTGGTACGGGCCGCGACGAACTCCTCGTCGGTGCGTCCCTCGGCCACCACCAGGTGCAGCAGCCCGAGCGCCAGGGCCAGGTCGGTGCCGGGGCGGGGCGCCAGGTGCAGGTCGGCCTGCTCGGCGGTGCGGGTGCGGCGCGGATCGACGACGATCAGCCGCCCCCCGTTCTCCCTCAGCTCGGTCAGGTACCGCAGCGCGGGCGGCATGGTCTCGGCGAGGTTGGACCCGACGAGGATCACGCACCCGGTGCGCGGCACGTCCTCCAGCGGGAACGGCAGCCCCCGGTCGAGTCCGAAGGCCCGCTGGTGGGCGGCGGCGGCCGAGGACATGCAGAAGCGCCCGTTGTAGTCGATCTGGGAGGTCCCCAGGACCAGCCGGGCGAACTTCCCCAGCGTGTACGCCTTCTCGTTGGTGAGCCCGCCGCCGCCGAACACGCCCACGGCGTCCGCGCCGTGGGCCTCCCGGGTACCGCGCAGTCCCCGGGCGACGGTCTCCAGCGCCTCCTCCCAGGTGGCCGGTTCCAGCCGTCCGGTGGTGGGGCGCCGGACCAGCGGCCCGGTCAGTCTGACCCGGGAGGAGAGCACCTCGGGCGCGGTGCGCCCCTTGCCGCACAGCGCCCCCCGGTTCACCGGGAAGTCCGCGCGCTCCACCACCTCGACGCCCTCGCCGGACGACCGGAGGTTCATGCCGCATTGCAGGGCGCAGTAGGGGCAGTGCGTGGGGGTGGCGATGGGGAGCATGCCCCCGAGACTGCGCCGTGTGTGTTACGCCCGCGAGCACGCCGCATTACACCCCGGGTACGTCGCCCTCCGCCCCCTCGGCCGGTTCCGGTGAGGCCGGGGGCGCGAGCCGTACGGCCCTGGCGACGGTCACGGCCTTCGCCCCGGCCGGGCGCGGCGCGGGCCGGGGCGGCCGGGCGCGGGCGCCGGGGCGCGGCGGCCGGCCGCTCAGCCGCCCGCGGAGGCCAGCGCCTCGTGGACGCCCGTCTCCGCGCGCCCCAGGAACCTCGGGTCCGGCTTCAGCGCCGCGTCCAGTGCCGCCTTGCCGGCCGCGAACAGCTCCCGCGTGCCGCCGTAGTACCAGACCGAGTCGTGCGGCTCGCCGACGCCGACGCCGTACGCGTCGATCCCCGCGGTCCGGCACAGCGTCACCGCCCGGCGGATGTGGAAGCCCTGCGTCACGAGCACCGCCCGCCGGACACCGAAGATCTTCTTCGCGCGGACGCACGAGTCCCAGGTGTCGAACCCGGCGTGGTCGCTGACGATCCGCCCACCGGGTACGCCGCGTTGGGTGAGGTACGCGCGCATGGCGTCGGGCTCGTCGTAGTCGGCCCGGCTGTTGTCGCCGGTGACCAGGACGACCTTCACCTTGCCGTCCCGGTAGAGCGCGGCGGCCGTGTCGAGCCGGTGCGCCAGGTACGGGGTGGGGCGGCCCTGCCACAGCCCGGCCCCGAACACCACGGCGACGTCGTGGGCGGGCACGTCCGCCGCGGTGCGCAGGTGGCCGCCGGCGACGGCGTGTGTCCAGGTCGCCGGCGCGAGCGCCAGCACACAGCCGAGCATGACGCCCTGTGCCAGCCGCCGGCGACCCCGCCGGCTCAGGGGTGTTCCGGGCAGCCGCCCCGGCCAGCGTCGCATGTCACCGTGCCTCTCCTCGTCCCTCTCCTGGTGTCCCGCACTGGTCAGACGTGGATCCGGCCCGATCGGTTCACCGCGGCGGGCTGGCGGCCGACGGCGGCCGGCCGCCGTACAGCAGGGCGGCCAGGCCGACGCCGAGCGCCCCGCCCAGGAACTGGGCCGCGACGAAGCCGGGGAGGGAGGCGGGGGCGATCCCGGTGAACGAGTCGGTCAGCGAACGGCCGACCGTCGCGGCCGGGTTGGCGAACGACCCCGACGAAGTGAACCAGATGGCGGCGGCGGTGTAGGCGGCGACCGCGACCGCTGCCAGCCGGGCGCGCCCGGTCCGGTCCAGGCCCTGGACGAGCAGGACCAGCCCGGCCGTGGCGACCGTCTCGCCGAGCAGCAGATGGCCCGCCGACCGCGCCTGGGTGGACCAGCCGCCCGGCAGCCGCCCGAACATCGCCTCGGCCAGCAGTGCCCCCGTGACCGCTCCGGCGAGCTGGGCGGAGAGGTAGAGCGCCACCTCCCGGCCGGCCGGTCCGCCGGTGGCGCCGCGCGGCCGGGTCCACCACAGGCACAGGGTGAGGACCGGGTTCAGGTGGGCTCCGGAGACGGGGGCGAACAGGGCGATCAGCAGGCCGAGCCCGATCGCCGAGGCGAGCGAGTTGGCCAGCAGCCGCACCCCCACGTCCTCGCTGAGCCCGCTCGCCCGGATGCCGGAGCCGATGATGACGGCGACCAGCGCGGCGGTGCCGACGAATTCGGCGGCGGCGCGTCGCGGCAGCGCCTCGGCCATGACCATGAGCCCCCCACTGTCCGATGGAATGGAAAATATATTCCGTCCAACGGAAAATCGCTGCCCCGCCCCGCGAGCTCCCGGCCCGGTGCGCCGCCGGGGCCCCCGCGCCGGCGTCCGACAGCACCCCCGGCCGGCCGGTGAGCCGGTGGAAAACAGCCGTCACCCCCGCGCAACGCCCCGGCAATCAGCGCCCGCGACCATCGGCGCATGACGGAGCCGACAGACCCGGGCGCGCCCGGCGGAACCCGCCACGGCTCCGCCGAGCCGCTCACCCGCATCACCGCGCAGCCCGGCCCGCGGCCCGACCACCTCCACCGCAAGGGAGCACACGCGCCCATGACCCGGCCCGATCCCCCCACGCTCGTCGCCGTCGCGCACGGCAGCCGCGACCCGCGCGCGCTGCCCGCCGTCACCGCCCTGCTGGACCGGGTCCGCGAGCTGCGCCCCGGGCTGCGCGTACGGCTGGCGCACATCGAACTGAACGCGCCGCTGCTCACCGACACCCTCACCGCCCTCGGTGACGGCGACGCCGTCCTGGTGCCGCTGCTGCTCACCCGGGGCCACCACGTCAAGCACGACCTGCCCGGCGCCGCGGCACGCGCCCCCCACCTGCGCGTCCGCGTCGCCGCCCCCCTCGGCCCGCACCCGCTGCTCGTCGAGGCGCTGTACGCCCGGCTCACCGAGGCCGGCTGGCGCGCCGAACACGAACGCAGCCGGGCCACCGGTGTCGTCCTCGCCGCCGCGGGCTCCCGCGACCCCGACTCGGCCGCCGACACCCGCCGCACCGCCCGGTTGCTCGGGGAGCGCCTCGGCGGAGTGCCCGTCGTGCCCGCGTACGCCTCCGCCGCCTCACCCACCGTCCCCGAGGCGCTGCGCGCCCTGGCCGAGCGCGGCCACCACCGGGCCGCCGTCGCCTCCTGCTTCACCGCCCCCGGGCTGTTCGCCACCCGCAGCGCCGCCGCCGCGCCGTGGATCGCCGCCGCCCCCCTCGGCGCGCACCCGGCCCTGGCCCGCCTCGTCCTGCGCCGGTACGACCGGGCGGCGGCCGCCCCGCACCCGCTGCCACGGGAACTCGCCTCCGCCTGACAGGTTCACTGTCAGCGCCTGCGGTTACCTTCACTGCATGAACGGCATGGAAGGACCCGAGGGGACGGCGTACGACCGGAACGCGACCGAGCGCTGGGCTCCCGAGCCCGACAAGCGCCCCGGCCGCACCGCCTTCCAGCGCGACCGCGCCCGCGTCCTGCACTCCGCGGCGCTGCGCCGCCTGGCCGGCAAGACCCAGGTCGTCACACCCGGCTCACGGAGCCTGGCCTGGGACGCCAGCCCGCGCACCAGGCTCACCCACTCCCTGGAGTGCGCCCAGGTCGGCCGCGAGCTCGGCCACGCGCTCGGCTGCGACCCCGACCTCGTGGAGGCCGCCTGCCTCGCGCACGACATGGGCCACCCGCCCTTCGGGCACAACGGGGAGCAGACGCTCAACGACTTCGCCAAGGACTGCGGCGGCTTCGAGGGCAACGCCCAGTCGCTGCGGCTGCTCACCCGGATCGAGCCCAAGCGCTTCGTACCCAGCCGGGAGACCGGCGAGCTGGTCAGCGTGGGCCTGAACCTCACCCGGGCCGCCCTGGACGCCGCCACCAAGTACCCCTGGCCGCGCGGCGGGCACCCCACCGAACCGGCCTCGCCGAAGTTCGGGGTGTACGAGGACGACCTGCCGGTGTTCGCGTGGGTCCGGCAGGGCGCGCCCGAGGGCCGCACCTGCTTCGAGGCCCAGGTCATGGACTGGGCCGACGACGTCGCCTACTCGGTGCACGACTTCGAGGACGGCCTGCACGCCGGCCACATCGACACCCGCCTGCTCTCGGCCGCGCCGGAGCGCGCGGACATCGCCGCGGTCGCCATCGGCCGGTACGTACCGTGGGACACCGACCCCCGGGAACTGGCCGACGCGCTCGACCGGCTCATGGAGCAGGAGTGGTGGCCGCACGGGTACGACGGGACGGCCGTCGCCCAGGCCCGGCTGAAGGACGCCACCAGTCAGCTCATCGGCCGCTTCTGCCTGGCCGCCGAGGCCGCCACCCGCCAGGCGTACGGCACCGGCCGCCTCACCCGGTACACCGCCGAGCTCGTCGTCCCGCGCGAGGCGCGCAACGAGTGCGCGGTGCTCAAGGCCGTCGCCGACCGCTATGTGATGCAGCGCGCCGAACAGGAGGCTTTGCGCGCCGACCAGCGCGTGGTGCTGTCGGAGCTGGCCGAGGCGTTCACCGCCCGCGCCCCCGAGGGGATGGACCCGCAGTTCCGCGCCCTGTTCGACACCGCCCCGGACGACCGGGCCAGGACGCGGGTCGTGGTCGACCAGATCGCCGCGCTCACCGACGCCTCCGCCCGCACCCTGCACGCCCGCCTGGCCACCCGCCGCTGACCCGCGCCGCGCCACCCGTCCGCCCGCGGGCGCCCGCCGGAGTGGCGGCGACCGGGGCCTCTTCCGTCGGCCCGCCGGCTGCGGGAGGCTGCGACAGGACGGCGGCGTAGCGTGAACACGGACGCGAACAAGAGGAGGCATCAAGTGGTCGACGCAGATCAGACCTTCGTCATCGTGGGCGGGGGGCTGGCCGGGGCGAAGGCGGCGGAAACCCTTCGCTCCGAAGGGTTCAACGGCAGGGTCATCCTCATCGGTGACGAACGCGACCACCCCTACGAACGGCCGCCCCTCTCCAAGGGCTACCTGTCCGGCAAGGAGGAGCGCGACAGCGTCTTCGTCCACGAACCCGCCTGGTACGCGCAGTCCGACGTCGAACTCCACCTCGGCCAGTCCGTCACCGCCGTCGACCGCGCCGCCAGGACGGTACGCCTGGGCGACGGCAGCACCCTCCACTACGACAAGCTGCTGCTGGCCACCGGCGCCGAACCGCGCCGGCTCGACGTCCCCGGCACCGACCTGGCCGGCGTCCACCACCTGCGCCGCCTCGCCCACGCCGACCTGCTCCAGGGCGCCCTCGCCTCCCTCGGCCGCGACAACGGCCACCTGGTCATCGCCGGAGCCGGCTGGATCGGCCTGGAGGTCGCCGCCGCCGCCCGCGGCTACGGCGCCGAGGTGACCGTGGTGGAACCGGAGCCCACCCCGCTGCACCAGGTCATCGGCCCGGAGCTCGGCCAGCTCTTCACCGACCTGCACGCCGAGCACGGCGTCCGCTTCAGCTTCGGCACCCGCCTCACCGAGATCGTCGGCCAGGACGGCATGGTGCTGGCGGCCCGCACCGACGACGGCGAGGAGCACCCCGCCCACGCCGTCCTCGCCGCGATCGGCGCCGCCCCGCGCACGGCCCTCGCCGAGAGCGCCGGGCTCGCCCTGGCCGACCGCGCCCACGGCGGCGGCATCGCCGTCGACGAGACCCTGCGCACCTCCGACCCCGACATCTACGCCGCGGGTGACGTGGCCGCCGCCCACCACCCCTCCCTGGGGGTCCGGCTGCGCGTCGAGCACTGGGCCAACGCCCTCAACGGCGGCCCCGCCGCCGCCCGCGCCATGCTGGGCCGGCCGGACACCCACGACCGCGTCCCGTACTTCTTCTCCGACCAGTACGACCTGGGCCTGGAGTACTCCGGCTGGGCCCCGCCCGGCTCGTACGACCAGGTCGTCCTGCGCGGGGACGCGGGCAAGCGGCAGTTCATCGCCTTCTGGCTGAAGGAGCGCCGCGTCCTGGCGGGCATGAACGTCAATGTGTGGGACGTCACAGAGACCGTCCAGCGGCTCATCCGATCCGGTGCGCCCGTGGACACCGAGGCCCTCGCCGACCCCACGACCCCGCTCGCCGCCGTCGTCCCCCGCCCGTAGGCCGCGTTCCCCGGGGGGAGAGCGCCACGGCCCCCGTAAGATTTACGCGTGGCAGGCGGCAGGATCAACGACGACGACGTGAAGGCGGTTCGGGACGCGGTCCCGATCGACGCCGTCGTCTCCGAATACCTCCAGCTGCGCAACGCCGGCGGCGGCAACCTCAAGGGCCTGTGCCCCTTCCACGACGAGAAGTCCCCGTCCTTCCAGGTCAGCCCCAGCAAGGGACTCTTCCACTGCTTCGGCTGCCAGGAGGGCGGGGACACCATCGCCTTCGTGATGAAGATCGACCACCTCTCCTTCTCGGAGACGGTCGAGCGCCTCGCCGCCAAGGCGGGCATCACACTGCGGTACGAGGAGGGCGGGTACAACCCCACCCACCAGCGCGGCGAGCGCATCCGCCTGATCGAGGCGCACAAGGCCGCCGCCGAGTTCTACACCGGCCAACTGGACGGCGCCGAGGCCGAGATCGGCCGGAAGTTCCTCGCCGAGCGCGGCTTCGACCAGGCCGCCGCCCAGCACTTCGGCGTCGGCTACAGCCCGGCCGGCTGGGACCACCTCACCCGCTACCTGCGCGGCAAGGGCTTCTCCGACAAGGAACTGATCCTCTCCGGCCTCTCCCAGGACGGCCGCCGCGGCCCCATCGACCGCTTCCGGGGCCGCCTGATGTGGCCCATCCGCGATGTCTCCGGCGATGTCGTCGGCTTCGGCGCGCGCAAGCTGCGCGACGACGACAACGGCCCGAAGTACCTCAACACGCCCGAGACCCCGATCTACAAGAAGTCCCAGGTCCTGTACGGCATCGACCTGGCCAAGAAGGACATCGCCAAGTCCAGCCGGGCGGTCGTCGTCGAGGGCTACACCGACGTCATGGCCTGCCACCTCGCCGGCGTCACCACCGCCATCGCCACCTGCGGCACGGCCTTCGGCGGCGACCACATCAAGATCCTGCGCCGGCTCCTGATGGACAACGGATCAGCCCGGGTGATCTTCACCTTCGACGGGGACGCGGCCGGGCAGAAGGCCGCCCTGCGCGCCTTCGAGGACGACCAGAAGTTCGCCGCCGAGACCTACATCGCCGTCGCCCCCGACGGCATGGACCCCTGCGACCTGCGGCTGGCCAAGGGCGACGACGCCGTGCGGGAACTGGTCGAGCCGCGCACCCCGCTGTTCGAGTTCGCGCTGCGCCAGATCGTGAACCGGTACGACCTGGACACCCCGGCCGGCCGCGCCGCCGCCCTGGACGAGGCCGCCCCCATCGTCGCCCGCATCAAGAACGTCGGCGCGCAGCACGAGGTCGCCGTGGAACTGGCGGGCATGCTCGGCATCCTCGACACCCAGTTCGTCGTCAAGCGTGTCGCCCAGCTCGCCCGCTGGGCCCGGGACCGCGGCGGCCGGGGCCCCGCGCCCGGCCCCCGTGCCGCCGCCGGACCGGTGCAGGCCGCCCCGGCGGCCCTCTCCGGCCCCGCGCTCAACCTGCGCAGCCCCGCCCACCGCACCGAGCGGGAGCTGCTGAAGCTCGCCCTGCAGTACCCGGCGCTGGTCTCGCCCGCGTTCGACGCGTACGGCGCCGACGAGTTCACCGCACCGCCCTACGCCGCGGTGCGCCAGACCATCGCCGAGGCCGGCGGCGCCGAGCAGGGCGTCGACAACACCGTCGACTACCTGACCCGGGTGCGCGAGGCCGCGCCCAACGACTCGGTGCGGGCCCTGGTCACCGAGCTGGCCGTGGAGGCCATCCACGCACGGGTGGTGGACGAGGCGTACGCGGGCACCCAGCTGGTCACCGTCCGGCTGCGCGCCGTCGACCGGCGCGTGCGGGACGTCCAGGGCACCCTGACCCGCCTCGGCGCGCACGGCGACCCCGAGCACCTGGCGGCCGTCCAGAACGAGCTGTGGGTCCTCCAGCAGTACGGCCGGTCGCTCCGCAACAACGGCGCCGACGCCCTCTAGGTGTATTGTCCCGGAGCGTTGTTCACGCGGCTGATGGGCGGGTGTCCGCCGAGTGCGGTGTGGCAGCGGTGGTGGTTGTAGGTGTGGAGGAAGTCT
>NZ_JBFAGV010000054.1:0-13461 GCF_040653855.1 Streptomyces sp. NPDC050856
TCCTCCACACCTACAACCACCACCGCTGCCACACCGCACTCGGCGGACACCCGCCCATCAGCCGCGTGAACAACGCTCCGGGACAATACACCTAGGGCGCGGTGCCGGTGGTGCCGCCGTCGGTGGTTCCCCCGTCGGTGGTCCCGCCGTCGCTCGTCCCACTGCCGCTGGTCCCGCCGCCCGCGCCGCCCGAATCGGTGGAGCCACCGCTGTCCGAACCGCCGCCGGTGGACGAGCCGGACGTGGTCCCACCGGTGGTGGTGCCGCCGCTCGTGGTGCCACCGGTGGTCGTGGGCGAGCCGCTGCCGCTGGTGGTCGGCGTGGGCGAGGAGCTGCCACCGCTCGTCGGCGTACCGCTCCCGCCGCCGGTGGGCGAGGAACTGCCGCCCGAGGAGGGCGTGCCGCTGCCGCCGGTCGAGGTGGCCGTGCCGCCCGTCGTGGTCGGCGAACCGCCGGTGGTGGTCGCCGACGGCGTGCCGTCCGGCGTGGCCGACGGGTCGGCCGGACCGCTCCGGTCCGGGCGGGCCGACGAACCCGGGTCGCCCGGACCCTCCCCGTGGCCGCCCTGGCCGCCGGTGTGGCCACCGCCGGTGCCGCCTCCGCCCGGGCGGCGGGTGGAGTCGTGGCCCGGCTCCTCGGCGCCCGCGCCACCGTCACCGCCGGCGCCGGCGCCGTCGTCGGTGGCCGGCCGGTCGGTGGTGACCCGGTCACCGCCCCCTCCGTCACCGCCCTCACCGCCGCCGGAGGCCGCGCCGAGGGTCACCACGGTGCCCAGGACGGCGGCCAGCACCGCGCCCGCGCCCGCCGCGACCAGGTTGCGCCTGGCTCCGGTCAGGATGGTGCGCCGCGCCGTCCAGCGGGCCAGCGGCCCGCCCAGGAGCCCGGCCGGCGCCGTCGCCCCGGACCGTCCGGCGGTTTCCGCCGTCGCCGCACGGCCGGCCGGTCCGGCCGTCGCCGGCTCCGCCGCGCCGCCGCTCGCCGCCCCGGCGGCCGGTACGCCGGCGGGCGCGGCCACCGACGCGTCGTACCGCGCGCCGGTCACCGGCTCCTTCTCCGTCGACACGGTGCGCCCGCCCGGTGCCGACGGGCCCGGCAGGACAACCGGCAGAGCGGCCGCCGGACCTGCCGGCGCGCTCCCCGGGAGCGGTCCGCGCTCGCGGTCGGTGACCAGGGCCAGCGCCCGCCGCCCGGCGACGGTGCCGCGCTTGTCGGCGAGGGCGCCGCGCAGCGCGATGGAGGCCTCCAGTTCGGCGCGAGCCCGCTCCAGGTTCCCGGCGCACAGCGCCAGGACGCCCAACTCGTGGTGGAAGTAGGCCTCCTCGGCCACCTCGCCGGCGATCCTGGCCGCTTCCTGACCGGTGCGCAGCGCCCGTTCCCAGGCGCCCCAGTGCAGTCCGGCCGCGAAGGCGGGTACGGCGCTGCGGGCCAGCAGCACGGCGGCGCTGACGTGCGGGGCCTCGCCGTCGGTGTCCCGTCCGGGCGGTACGCCCGCGCCCGGTACGAGCGCGGCCATCGCGGCGAGCACGGCGTCGGCCTCGGCGGACGCGCGCTCGGGCGTGACCGAGGGGTGCCCGGCCCACCAGGCGTAGTGCTGGGCGGCGGTGTGGGCGCGGGTGATCGCCCCTTCGCCGTACCCGGCGTCGACGAGCTGGGAGGCGACCCCGGCGGCCAGCCGGTAGCGGCCGCCGACGGGGGTGAGCAGTCCGCAGCCGAGCAGTTCGCCGAGCGCCGCGTCGGCGTGGGTGTCGCCGATCAGCGCCGGCAGGTGGGCCTGGTGCGGCACCTCGCCGCCGAGCGCGACGGCGAAGCGCAGAGTCTTGCGGGCCGGTTCGGACAGCCGGGAGGCCAGCAGGGCGGCGGGGGCGGCGCCTTCGCCGAGCGAGGGCAGCGGCAGGTCGCGGGCGGCGGCGAACACACTGCCGTCGCCGTCCTCGCCGTCCTCGCCGTCCCGCTCGTCCTCGCCGGGTCCGGCGCGCAGCTCGTCGCGCTGCCGCAGCAGCGCCCCGGCCTGGACGAACCGCAGCGGCAGTCCCTCGGACTCGAACCAGAGGTCGCCGGCCCAGTTGGCCTCGTCGTCGGTGAGCGGCCGGTCGACAACGCGCTCCAGCAGTTCCAGGGTGGAGCCCCGGCCGAGCCCGGTCAGGACGACCTCTTCGAGGTGCGCGTCGGGCGAGGGCGCGGCGGCCTCGGGGGTGGTGGCGAGCAGGAACGCGCACTCCGGTGTGGCGTCGAGCAGTTCGTCCAGCGCGGCGCCGCCGAACTCCAGGTCGTCGACGACGACGACCGCGCCGATGTCGCGGACGAGGGTGCGCAGTCCGGCGCGGTCGGGCCGGTGGGCGGGGGCGCGGTAGACGGTGGCGAAGAGTTCGTGGAGCAGTTCAAAGGGCGTGCGGCGGTGTCCGGAGAGGCGGACGACCCCGTCGGGGGCGAGGTCGGCGCAGTCCGCCGCGACCGCGTCGAGCAGGGCGGTGCGCCCGGATCCGGGCTGGCCGGTCAGCCGTACCGAGCGGCCGCGTCCCAGCAGTTGCGTCAGGCGCTCGCGCTCCTGCTGGCGCTCCAGCAGCGGCAGCCGGGGGGAGGCGGGGCCCGGCGGCACCGGCGGGCCGGCGGCGCGGGCCAGGTCGGTGCGCTCCTGGGGGGTGCGGCGGCCGGGCGGTTCGGGCTGCCGGCCGGGCGGGCACGGCTCGATCTCGCTGCCGTCTATGGGGTTGACGGTGAGCAGGAAGTCGCCCGAGACGAGCTGGGCCGTGCGCGCGGGCGCCGGCTGCTTGGCCTGCCCGTCGCGCGCGGGGGGCCGCCGGGCGGCGGCGTCGCCGCCGTCGTGGCCGCGGCCGTACTCGTCCGGCATCGGATTCATCGGATCCAAGGTCAAGCCCCCAAAAGCGTCGCGCGCCGAAGTCCCTCCCGGCCGATCCGCGCGCCCGCTGGCGCTTGTGGTCCGGTGCCCGCCGTGTGGGTCCGTCAATCAGCGGGCGACCGAACCCTAGACGCTGGTTCAGTATCCAGGAACAGTCGGGGTGGCACGGCGCCCAAGACGTCACGGTCTCGTGAGGATTGTGCGCTGGCAGGAACCTGGTCCGATTTGCTTCACACGCGCGGCAACGTTTCGGCGGCCAGTCCGCCCTCGATGGCGAGGATGCGGTGCAGTCGGGTGGCCACCAGCAGGCGCTGCATCTGGGGCGGTACGCCCCGCAGCACCAGGCGGCGGCCGCACCGGCCGGCCCGCCGGTGCGCGCCCATGATGACCCCGAGTCCGGTGGCGTCCCAGGAGTCGAGACCGGTCAGGTCGAGCACCAGGTCGCCGGCTCCGTCGTCGACGGCCGAGTGCAGGACGGTACGGGCGTCCGCCGCGCTGCGGACGTCGAGGCGGCCCCCGACGACCAGTTCGGCGTGGTCGCCCCTGATGTGCATATGCGCTCCCCGAGAGTGCTTTGTTCGTCACGTCTTTCTATGCAACAACTGACTGCCGGACCGGGCTCGAAGTTGCCAGCTGTAAGCGAACCGATACCGAATTCACCCCATGGGGTGGTGGCACGGCGCTCGTCACGGCTCAGTGCTTGTAGAAGCCCTGCCCGCTCTTGCGGCCGATGTCACCAGCGTCCACCATCCGGCGCATCAGCTCCGGCGGGGCGAACTTCTCGTCCTGGGACTCGGTGTAGATGTTGCTGGTGGCGTGCAGCAGGATGTCGACGCCGGTGAGGTCGGCGGTGGCCAGCGGGCCCATGGCGTGGCCGAAGCCGAGCTTGCAGGCGACGTCGATGTCCTCGGCGGAGGCGACGCCCGACTCGTACAGCTTGGCCGCCTCGACCACCAGGGCGGAGATGAGGCGGGTGGTGACGAAGCCGGCCACGTCGCGGTTGACGACGATGCAGGTCTTGCCGACCGACTCGGCGAACTCGCGGGCGGTGGCGAGGGTTTCGTCGCTCGTCTTGTAGCCGCGCACCAGCTCGCAGAGCTGCATCATCGGGACGGGCGAGAAGAAGTGCGTACCCACGACGCGCTCCGGACGCTCCGTCACGGCCGCGATCTTGGTGATCGGGATGGCGGAGGTGTTGGAGGCGAGGACCGCGTCCTCGCGTACCAGCTTGTCGAGCGTGCGGAAGATGTCGTGCTTGACTTCCAGCTTCTCGAAGACCGCCTCCACGACGATGTCGGCGTCGGCCGCGGCGTCCAGGTCGATGGTGGTGGTGATGCGGGCGTACGCCGACTCCGCGGCCTCGGCGTCCATTCTGCCCTTGGCGACGAACTTGTCGTACGAGGCCTTGATGCCGTCCGTGCCCCGGGTCAGGGCCGCGTCGGTGACGTCGCGCAGGACGACTTCCCAGCCCGCCTGGGCGGAGACCTGCGCGATACCGGACCCCATGAGTCCGGCCCCGATGACGGCGAGCTTCCTGGCCACGTTCTACCCCTTAACGCCCGTTTAGTTTTCGGTTCTTCGGCGGAGGTTAGCGGTCCCCGGCGGGCCGTGGGGTGGTGAAGAGATGCGCGTCACGTCCCGGATGACGGACATCACACCGGTGCGCCGTCGCCGGTGAGGCGAACCGCGTAGGTGAGCACCTTCCGGCCCAGCAGCTCCTCCATCTCGTCGAGGAGGCCGAGGGCTTCGCGGGCCACCTCGGCGATGTCGCGCCGCTTGACCATCTCGGTGCCGATCCACCCCATCAGGGTGCCGTGGATCCAGGAGAGCTGCCCGGCGACCAGGGCGGGCATCGGGTCGTCGCCGGCCGCGCCGGTCTCCTGGGCGAGGGTGGTGGTGAGGTCGGACAGGGCCTCCTGCTGGATGGCCCAGAGGCGGGAGCGCAGCGCGTGCGCGTCGGTGATGACCCGCATGAAGTCGGCCCAGCCGGCGAACAGACCGACGGTCGGCGACTGGCTGACGACGGCGGCGCGCAGTTCGCGCAGGACCGCCTCGGCGGCGGACTCCCCGGGACGGCGCCCGCGCACGTACCGGGAGAGCCGGTCGACCACGTCCTCGCTCCGGTCGAGGAAGAGGTCCTCCTTGGCCGGGAAGTAGTTGTAGACGGTGTTGACGGAAACGTCGGCCGCCTTGGCGATCTCGGCGATCGTCACCGCGTCGAAGCCCCGCTCCAGGAACAGGCCGGTGGCCACGTCGGAGATGTGCTGCCTGGTCTGGCGCTTCTTGCGCTCTCGCAGTCCCTCGGTCGGCTCTTGGGTCATGCCCCCATCGTAACTTTCTTGGGCTCGTTCGAAACTTGGAGTTATTGCAAAATTTAAGCGACTCTGTTTTTCTGTGGGCATGGCAATCATCAACACGGCCGGCCTGGCCCACACCTTCCGGACCCGAGGCGGCCCGGTGGAAGCGGTGCGCGGCGTCGATCTGCGCGTCGCGCCCGGCGAGATCCTGGGCTTCCTCGGCCCCAACGGCGCCGGCAAGACCACCACCCTGCGCATGCTCACCACCCTGCTCCCGCCGACCGGCGGCGCCGCCACCGTCGCGGGGTGCGACCTGGCCGGCGACCCCGTCGGCGTACGGAGGAGGATCGGCTACGTCGCCCAGTCCGGCGGCACCGACCCGGGCGTCCCGGTGCGCGAGGAGCTCGTCACCCAGGGCCGGCTGTACGGGCTCACCAGGCGCCGGGCGGCGGCCCGAGCCGAGGAGCTGGCCGACGACCTGGACCTCGGCGCGCTGCTGGAGCGCCCGTGCGCGGCCCTCTCCGGCGGGCAGCGCAGGCGGCTCGACATCGCGATGGGCCTCACCCACCGGCCCGAGGTGCTGTTCCTCGACGAACCCACCACCGGGCTCGACCCGGGCAGCCGCGCCGACCTGTGGCGCCTGGTCCGGCGGCTGCGCGACCAGTACGGCACGACCGTCTTCCTCACCACCCACTACCTGGACGAGGCGGACGAGCTGTCCGACCGGCTGGTCGTGGTGGACCGGGGCACGGTCGTCGCCGACGGCACACCGGCCGCGCTCAAGGAGCGGTACGGCGGATCGCCCGGCGCCTCCCTCCAGGCCGCCTTCCTCGCCATCACCGGCCGGACGCCCGCGCCGGTGGACACCACCCCCGTCGCCGTCTAGGAGGTCCCCCGTGCTCACGCACGACATCGCGCTGGTCTTCGAGCGGTACGCCCGCCAGACGCTGCGCTCGAAGTTCCAGATGCTCTTCGGCGTCCTGATGCCGCTGCTGTACCTGCTCTTCTTCGGCCCGCTGCTCACCGGCCTGCCGCTCGGCTCCGCCGGCGACTCCTGGCAGGTCCTGGTGCCCGGCCTGCTGCTGCAGCTCGGCCTGTTCGGCGCGTCGTTCTCCGGGTTCGCCGTCATCGTCGAGAAGCAGACGGGCGTGGTCGAGCGGATGCGCGTCACCCCGGTCAGCCGGCTCGCGCTGCTGTTGGGCCGGGTGCTGCGGGACGCCGCCGTCCTCGTCCTCCAGGCCGTACTGCTGGTGCTCGCCGCCCTGCTGATGGGACTGCGCGCCCCGCTCGGCGGGATCCTGATCGGATTCGCGTTCGTCGCCGTCCTGGCGGTCGCGCTGGCCTCGCTCAGCTACGCGCTGGCGCTGAGGGTGTCCAAGCCGCAGGAGTTCGGGCCGGTCGTCAACGCCCTGAGCATGCCGTCCATGCTGCTGTCCGGCCTGATGCTGCCGATGGCCCTGGCCCCGGCCTGGCTGGACGCGCTCTCGCACCTCATGCCGTTCCGTTATCTGGTGGACGCGGTGCGGGCGGGGTACGTCGGGGACTACACGGGCACGGCGATGCTGTACGGCGTGCTGGTCGCCGCCGCCTTCGCGGCACTGGGCGTGACCGTGGGCACCCGGGTCTTCCGCCGGGCCGGGGCGTAGGGGCACCGGGCGGGCACCGGTCGGGCACCGGGCCGGCATACCCGTCCGGGGGTCTCCGTCACTAGGCTGGCGGCATGGTCAATCTGACGCGCATCTACACCCGTACCGGAGACAAGGGCACCACGGCGCTCGGCGACATGAGCCGTACCGCCAAGACGGACCTGCGGATCGCGGCGTACGCCGACGCCAACGAGGCCAACGCCGTGATCGGCACCGCCATCGCGCTCGGCCGGCTCGACGAGGAGGTCGTGAAGGTCCTGGTCCGCGTCCAGAACGACCTGTTCGACGTGGGCGCGGACCTGTCCACGCCGGTGGTCCGGGACCCGCAGTACCCGCCGCTGCGGGTGGAGCAGTCCTACATCGACAAGCTGGAGGCGGACTGCGACCGCTTCCTGGCGGACTTGGAGAAGCTGCGCTCCTTCATCCTGCCGGGCGGCACGCCCGGCGCGGCGCTGCTGCACCAGGCGTGCACGGTGGTCCGGCGGGCGGAGCGCTCGACGTGGGCGGCGCTGGAGGCGCACGGCGAGACGATGAACGCGCTGACGGCGACCTACCTCAACCGGCTGTCAGACCTTCTTTTCATCCTGGCCAGGACCGCGAACAAGGAGCTCGGGGACGTTCTGTGGGTCCCCGGCGGAGAGCGCTGAGGCGTCCTCCCCGGGCGGCGGGGCATCGCCCGCGGGCGGCCGCTTCGGCCAGATCGCGTAGCTGAGGGCGATCAGGCCGTGGATGCCGGCCGCCCGCCACGCCACGTGCGTCCAGCTCTCCAGCGAGGTGGTGCGGGCCGGGTCGCCCACGTACAGGATCGCCAGCCACAGCAGCGCGGTGGCGACCGCGGCCGCCAGGAGCGTGCCGAGCCAGAGCCCGCCCTCGTACCGGGCGCGCGCCATGCCGTGGCGGGGCGGCCCCGGCGGGCGCGGGGCGCCCGCGAGACGGTGGGCGGCGTGGCCGTCGAGCCACTTCACCGTGCGGTGGCCGTGGCCGACGGTGTACCCGATGTACAGCGCGGCCAGCCCGTGCTTCGCGCTGGGTTCGGCGCCGTTCTTCAGGTCCAGCGCGGTGACGACCAGCAGGAGGACCTCCAGCAGCGGCTCGCACAGCAGCAGGGCCATCCCGGTGCGGGGCATCCTCAGCAGGTACCGGACGGCCAGTCCCGCGGCCAGCAGCACCCAGAAGCCGACCTCGCAGATCACGATCAGCGCGACGATCACAGCGCTCTCCCTTCGTACGTCCTCCAGCCTGTCGGCCGCCGGACGCGGGTGCGTCGTCGCCGGTGACGATTCGCGGCTGCATCCTTCGGTGTACCGCGCCCTCCGCCCTCACCCCGCACGGGGAGGTCCGGGCGGGCGGCAGCGTGTTGGATGAACGGGTGAGACTCCCGCGTACGCATCGCGACGATGTGCTGATCGCCACCGCCGGGCTGGCCTGCGGCCTGCTGCTGTGGTCGTTGGGGCTGCACACCCAGGGCCCCGGCGTCGGGCTGCCCGCCGGCCCGCTGGTGCTGGCCCCGCTGGGGGCGATGGCGGCGGCGGAGCTGGTGCGCCGCACCATGCCGCGCACGGCGCTGGCGGTGGGGACGGTCGCGGTGGTCGCGGACCAGTTCACCCGCGGCAACCTGATGACGGTGGTGATGTTCGCCGACGTGGTCTATGCCGCCGTGGTGTGGGGGCCGCCGGCCGCCGCCCGGCGGATCCCGGTCACCACCGGGCTGATCACCGTCGCGGTGACCATCGGCTTCCTGGCCTGGTTCCGGGAGCCGGCGGCGCTGCTGATCGGTGTGGTGACCGCGCTGCTCACGTTCTTCCCCGCGCTGACCGGCGCGGTGGTGCGCAACCACCGCCAGGCCGCCGACACGGCGAGGCTGCGGGCCGCGCAGACCGCGCTGCTGGCCGAGATGGACCGCAGGCAGGCGGTGATCGCCGAGCGGTCCCGGATGGCCCGGGAGCTGCACGACATGGTCGCCAACCACCTGTCGGCCATCGCCATCCACTCCACCGCCGCGCTCTCCCTGGACGACCCGAAGACCTCGCGCGACGCGCTGGGGGTGATCCGGGAGAACAGCGTCGAGGGCCTCGCCGAGATGCGCCGGCTGATCGGCCTGCTGCGCGACAGCAGCGGCCACGACGAGCCCGCCGCCGCCCCGACCCTCGACGGCCTGGACGCGCTGGTGCGCCACACGGGGCTGAACGGCGCGGCCAGCGGGCTGACGTTCCGGCTGTCCGACGGGCGCCCGCCGGACACCTCGCTGCCGGCGCCGGTCGAGCTGGCGGCGTACCGCATCGTGCAGGAGTCGCTGACGAACACGCTCAAGCACGCCGACCCCGGTGAGGTGGCCATCACGCTGCGGTCGGCGGACCACGCCCTGACCGTCGAGGTGACCAGCCCGTTCGGCACCCGGCCGGGCCCCCGGGCGCCGGGGTCGGGCGCCGGTCTGGTGGGGATGCGGGAACGGGTCGCGCTGCTGGGCGGCCGGTTCGACGCGGGACCGGCCCCGGGGCCGCCGCGGGGGCCGGAGAGGATCTGGCGGGTACGGGCGGTACTGCCCGTTGCGGAGGACGACAAGGAGCCGTCGGCATGACTGACACAGCGCCCATCAGGGTGCTCGTCGCGGAGGACCAGAGCGCGGTGCGGGCGGGCCTGGTCCTCATCCTGGGCAGCGCGCCCGACATCGAGGTCGCCGGGGAGGCGGGGGACGGCGAGGAGGCGGTGCGGCTGGCCCGTGAACTGCGCCCGGACGTGGTGCTGATGGACCTCCAGATGCCGCGCCTGGACGGGGTGTCGGCCACCCGGCAACTGGTCGGCGAGGGCGTCGCGGACGTCCTGGTGCTGACCACGTTCGATCTGGACGAGTACGTCTTCGGGGCGCTGCGCGCCGGGGCGTCCGGGTTCCTGCTGAAGAACGCGGAGGCCGGGGACCTGATCGAGGCGGTACGGACGGTGGCGCGGGGCGAGGGCGTGATCGCCCCGGCGGTGACGCGCCGTCTGATCGCCGAGTTCGCCGCGCCGAGGGCACCGGCCCGGGCGCCGGACGCGCCCGATCCGGCGGTGCTGGAGGTGCTGACCCGGCGGGAGCGGGAGGTGCTGTCCTGTCTGGGCGAGGGGATGTCGAACGCGGACATCGCGGTGCGGCTGAACATGGCGGAGGCGACGGTGAAGACCCATGTGAGCCGGCTGCTCGGCAAGCTCGACCTGCGCAGCAGGGTGCAAGCGGCGGTGCTGGCGCAGGAGTTGGGCGTCTGAGAGGACGGCTCCGGCGGCCGTGCGACTTTGGTCTGGACCTATTGACGATTGGTCCAGACCTCCCTACTCTCACGGCACGCGCAACTGTTCGACGGACCCCCCACACCCGTCCCGTCCGCAACTCGAGGAGAGCACCCTTGAGCACCCAAGATCCCCCACGCATCAGCAGGTTCCGCGCAAGGGCCGCCGCCGGCCTCACCGCGCTGATGCTGCCGCTGGCCGCCATGGTCGGCCTCGCCCCGCCCGCCCAGGCCGCGGCCTCGGCGACCGCCACGTACACCAAGGCCTCCGACTGGGGCTCCGGCTTCGAGGGCAGGTGGACGGTGAAGAACACCGGTACCACCACTCTCAGCTCCTGGACCGTCGAGTGGGACTTCCCCACCGGCACGTCCGTCGGGTCCGCCTGGGACGCCACCGTCACCGGCAGCGGCACCCACTGGACCGCCAAGAACCTCAGCTGGAACGGCACCCTCGCCCCCGGCGCCTCGGTCACCTTCGGCTTCAACGGCTCCGGCACCGGCTCCCCCACCGGCTGCAAGCTCAACGGCGGCTCCTGCGACGGCGGCCCCGACGTCCCCGGCGACACCCCGCCCTCCGCGCCCGGTACGCCCGGCGCCTCCGACATCACCGACACCTCGGTGAAGCTGACCTGGGCGGCGGCCACCGACGACAAGGGCGTCAAGAACTACGACGTGCTGCGCGACGGCGCCAAGGTCGCCACGGTGACCGGCACCGCGTACGCCGACACCGGCCTGAGCGCCGGCACGGACTACTCGTACTCCGTCCAGGCCCGTGACACCGCCGACCAGACCGGTCCGGTCAGCGGCGCCCGCGCGGTGCGCACCACGGGTGGCGGCACCGAGCCCGGCCCGGGGCCCGGCCCCGGTTCCAAGGTCAACCTCGGTTACTTCACCAACTGGGGCGTCTACGGGCGCAACTACCACGTCAAGAACCTGGTGACGTCCGGCTCCGCCGCCAAGATCACGCACATCAACTACGCCTTCGGCAACGTCCAGGGCGGCAAGTGCACCATCGGTGACGCCTACGCCGACTACGACAAGGCGTACACCGCCGACCAGTCCGTCGACGGCAAGGCCGACACCTGGGACCAGCCGCTGCGCGGCAACTTCAACCAGCTGCGCAAGCTGAAGGCCAAGTACCCGCACATCAAGGTGCTGTGGTCGTTCGGCGGCTGGACCTGGTCCGGCGGCTTCCCCGACGCCGTGAAGAACCCGACCGCCTTCGCCCAGTCCTGCTACGACCTGGTGGAGGACCCGCGCTGGGCCGACGTCTTCGACGGCATCGACCTGGACTGGGAGTACCCCAACGCCTGCGGTCTGAGCTGCGACACCAGCGGACCGGCCGCGTTCAGGAACATGATGCAGGCCATGCGCGCCAAGTTCGGCGCCAACAACCTGGTCACCGCGGCCGTCACGGCGGACGCCACCCCCGGCGGCAAGATCGACGCGGCCGACTACGGCGGCGCCGCGCAGTACCTCGACTGGTACAACGTGATGACGTACGACTTCTTCGGCGCCTGGGCCAAGAACGGCCCGACCGCCCCGCACTCGCCCCTGACCTCGTACCCCGGCATCCCGCAGCAGGGCTACACCTCGGCCGAGGCCATCGCGAAGTTCAAGGCCAAGGGCGTGCCGTCGGCCAAGCTGCTCCTGGGCATCGGCTTCTACGGCCGCGGCTGGACCGGCGTCACCCAGAAGGAGCCGGGCGGCACCGCCACCGGCCCGGCGCAGGGCACCTACGAGGCGGGCATCGAGGACTACAAGGTCCTCAAGGCCAGCTGCCCCGCCAACGGCACCATCGCCGGTACGGCGTACGCGCACTGCGGCACCAACTGGTGGAGCTACGACACCCCCGCCACCGTCACCTCCAAGATGGCCTGGGCCAAGAGCCAGGGTCTGGGCGGCGCGTTCTTCTGGGAGTTCTCCGGTGACACCGCCAACGGTGAGCTGGTCAGCGCCATGGACAGCGGCCTGAAGTAACAGCGGTACCGATCGCTCAGCGGGGACGGCGCAGTACGGCGCCGTCCCCGCCGTGCGTCACCTCGTGCCGCACCACACGGCACTCCCCGTCGCCCAGCACGGCCACCGCCGCGCGGTGGCCCTCGCCCGCGTCGACGTCGTGGAGCCGCACCGGCAGGTGCGGCTGCGGCCGTTCCCGCCACTCGGCCAGCGCGGCCGGCACGTCCGGCGGGCTCACCGTCAGCCGCGCCGGGTCCACCATCAGCCCGTCCCCGGTGGCCTTCAGGACCGCTTCCTTGCGCGCCCAGTAACGGGTGAACGCCCACGGCCGCTCCGCGTCCGGCACCCGGTCCAGTGCGGCGCGCTCCGGCGCGGAAAGCACGTTCAGCGGGAGGTCCCGGCCGGCGGCGGTCTCCTCGATGTCCACGCCGACCGGCCCGGCCAGCGACAGCGCGACCGCCACCAGACCCCCCGAGTGAGACAGCGACAGCTCCAGCGGGGAGCCGGCCACCGCGGGCTTGCCGTGCGGACGGTCCGCGTCACAGTGCTTGCAGACGTGGGCGAAGCGCACCTCGCCCGGCTTCATCCCGTCGAGCTGTGCGGCGACCGTCTGGCGCAGCAGCGCGTGCGCCGTCAGATACAGCGCGCGGTCCTTCTCCCGTACGAACGCCTCATGCCGGCGCCGCTCATGATCGTCGAGCATCGGCAGCAGGGCCGGCACGGAAACGGCCTCGGCGATCCAGACATGGCACTCGCCCGCCCGTACCCGGGCTATGTCACCACTCACGCGACGATCTTCCCCTCCGGGGATCGCTCACGCCACCGTGGTTTTAGGCCACATTGACCCGCTGGCCCGGAGGCGCGGCCTCCAGCCAGGCCAGGAAGCCGGTCAGCGCGTCCTCGCTCATGGCCAGCTCCAGCCGCGTCCCGTGGTGCAGGCAGCCCAGCACCACCGAGTCCGACAGCAGCGCCAGCTCCTCCTCGCCCTCGGGCATCCGGCGGGCCAGCACCTCGATGCCCGAGCGCTCCAGCACCCGGCGCGGCCGGGGGGCGTACGAGAAGACCCGGAACCAGGCGACCCGGTCACCGCTGTAGCGGGCGACGCCGTACACCCAGCCCTTGCCGCTGGGGGTCCCTGCGGGGGAGCCGCCCTCCTCCGGCAGGTTCCAGCGCAGGCTGCAGTCGAAGGTGCCGCCGGAGCGCTGGATCAGCCGCCGGCGCAGCCCGAAGACGAAGAGCCCGATCACCACCAGTGCGACGACCAGGGCGCACACAAGCAGAGCGAGGAACATCTCCACCGACCTCCTCGCATCGTCCGGTAACGGAATACAGCCTGCACCTGCATCGCCTCAGCCGCGGGGGGGTGGGGGGGTGACGTGCCCCACGCGCGAGCGGGGGGTAAGAAAAAAAAAACGAAGGTAAAACAGAAAATGACAGAAAAA
>NZ_JBFAGV010000055.1:0-12362 GCF_040653855.1 Streptomyces sp. NPDC050856
CTCGGCGACCGTGTCGACGTGCGCAACCACAGCGACAATCTCGGTCAGCGACCGATCCCGCTCGATATCGGGGACCCGGTCGTCGATCGCCGCGCTGGGGATCGACGCGACGTGGTGAACGTAGTGGTCGCGTGCGGTGGCGGTGGTCCACAGCGATTGGAGGAACAGCGTCGGTTCTGTCGGTGAGTGAAGCACCGAGAACTGAATCAGCCCATCAGACCAGGGCATCACCTCCAGTGCGCCGCGAGCGGCTTTGTCCGCCTCTGCCGCGGTGGGCAACCGCCACCAGCTGTCAATTCGGGCTTTGGCATCGTCATGGTGAGCGACAACGTCCGTCGGACGCATCGCTCGGCCTTGGTTCTGCTGATCGTTCATGCTTCCACTCTGGGTGTTGAACATTTGTTGAAGGCAAGGCCTTGGTGGTGGGAGAGTGACGACATGGCAGACACCAGGAATCCGACCGATGCGCCGCCAACCGTTGGTCCACCCGATGCTGGTTTGACCGTTGGCGACGTCGCTCGGGAGTCAGGGGTTGCCACTTCGGCAGTGCGCTTCTACGAGCGGTACGGCGTGATCCAGGCGGGACGAACCAGCGTCAACCACCGAGTTTTTGATCAATCGGCGGCGTGTCGGATCAAGGTGGCCAAGTTGGCCCAGGGTGTCGGCTTGACCGTTCGTGAGATCGCGGAACTGCTCGCCGACCTGTCCCCTGATCCCCAGCCTGACGACTGGGCCGGGATCGCTTGCGCATTGATGGACGAGGCTGAGCGTCGAGTGGCCGCACTGCGCGGCTACCTGACGGAGATCGCCTCTGCCAGCAAGCTCTGCGAGGGTGTCGACCGGATGAGCTAGGAGTTGTCGTAAAAGTGTCACGCCCACATCAGGAGCGAGGCGAGTGTGACGGCTGCTTGGTAGGACTCGGCGGTCTTGTCGTACCGGGTGGCGATCCCGCGCCACTGCTTCAGGCGATTGAAGCACCGTTCCACGACGTTGCGCCGCTTGTAGACCTGCTTGTCGAAGGCCGGCGGGCGGCCGCCCTGGCTGCCACGCCGGGCCCGGTTGCCGACCTGGTCGCCCCTCTCCGGAATGGTGTGCGGGGTGTTCCGGCGCCGCAGCCAGGTGCGGATCGCCTCGGAGCTGTAGCCCTTGTCGCCGATGACATGGCCGGGCCGTACCCGCGGCCGCCCCCAGGCGGGGTACCCGTATCGCCTCCATCACGGCGGTGAACTGGGTGCAGTCGTTGGTATTGCCGCCCGTGACCACGAAAGCCAGGGGGCGGCCCAGGCCGTCGCAGGCCAGATGAATCTTGCTGGTCAGCCCGCCTCTGGAGCGTCCGAGCGCCGGGTAGCGGTGCCCCCTTTTCGGGCGCCGGCCGCGTGTTGGTGGGCCCGAACGATGCTGGAGTCGACCGACACCAGCCAGTCGATGTCCCCGGCCGCGTCCGCCCGGGCCTGCGCGGTCTGCAGCATCCGGTCGAACGTGCCGTCCACCGCCCAGCGACGGAAGCGGGTGTGCAGCGTCGCCCAGGATCCGTACCGCTCGGGCACATCGCGCCGGGCCACCCCGGCCCGGAACTTCCACACGATCCCGTTGAGCATCGTCCGGTCGTCCAGCCGTTGCCGCCCCATCGACGTCCGGGGCAGCAACGGCCGCACGAAGTCCAACTGGCTGCTGTCTCGGCCTCGATCCGCTCTTCCTTGTCGACCAGGCGGCCGTAGCTCATCGCCTTGTCCTTGGAGGCGTTGGCCTGAAGTATCGTGCCGTCCAGGGCGACGCGCCCATCTTGGCCATGCCGAGCTTTTGCGTGAGGTGCAGCGACCGGGTGAACAGGTCGGCGACCGCGTTCAGGTGGCGGCGGAACCGTGAGATCGAGCGGAAGGCCGGGGCTGGTCGGCGGCCAGGAACCGAACGCGACGTCGTCGGTGCACTTGCGCTCGATCGCCCGCGAGGAGCGGACGCCGGTGGTGTAGCCGTAGATCAGCATCCACACCATCAGCCGGGGATCGCGGGGTGGGTAGCCGCGCTTGTGGGTGTAGCCCGCCAGCACCGGCGAGAGGTCGAGCACCTCGTCGACGAACCGGGCGAGGTGGCTCGGGCAGCCAGTCGTCCAGCGACGGCGGCAGTAACAGGGCCTGGTGCGGGTGGAAGGCTCGAAACGTCTTGTCCACCGCTGCCGGACGGCCCCCAGACCGCTTCTTCCCGACCGGCTCAACCTCGCACAGTCCATGCCCACCACGTATATCGTGATCATCTCGTATGAAAGATCGCGAAGCGTCAGCGGGTCGCCGCCGGGCCTTCGTAAGTGGCAGCGGTCAGCCTTGTTGGCGGAAGTCCAGCATGTAGAAGACCTTGTCGTAGCGGTGTTCGCCGACGGCGACGAAGTCGGTGAGACGGCCGTATTCGGTGAAGCCCAGCGACTGGTAGAGGTGCAGGGCATTGGTGTTGTCGCCACGGGCGTCCAGGGTGAGGACCTCGATACCCGCCTCCCGGGCGTCAGCGATCAAGGCAGCGGTCAGCGCCCGACCGACGCCACGACCATGGGCAGCAGCATCTACCGCGATCTTCTCCAGATCGGCGTGTGGCCGATGGGTCGGTCGGGCGTAGCGGAGCCAGTACCCCAACCCGACAAGCCGACGGTCGAGGTAAGCGGCACGCAGGCCCGCATCCCCGGCCTGCACCGCAGAGACGACGTCGCCGAGAAGTTCCGCCACCTCATCCCGCGAGGGTGGTTCGACCCAGCCCAGCGCGGCGCCTCCACTGACCAGGTCCGCCAGGATCTGGTGGGCCGACTCCGCGAACCGGACCTCCAGCTCCGGATCGGAAGTCAGCTCCATGGCGTCAAGGATGGCGGGCGCAGTGGTCACACCGCTGGTCATGGCCGAATTCATGGCCAGCAGCCTAGGCCAGCCTCAAGGTCCAGCCGCGACCCCTCGCTCCAGCTCACGTTCTTGCCAAGCACGTAAACGATGCCCCGCAGGGCCGCGCGATCATCCGCGGGCAGACGGGATACCGATGCCGCCGCGGCGGTCGAGGCGGCAGCAGCGGAGCGATACGTTCCCACAGGTCATCAGGCACAAGATCATCCGACACCCGCAACACTCTGCCGTCGCCATGCCTGACCGCCAACCCCCTGCGGCGAACTCATTCTGAAACGATCAGTAAGGCATGTCTCAGAAGCGACCTTCTGAGGTGCAGGCCCTCGTTGGTGCCGATGCCGATGAAGCTTGGCAGGTCGGCGGGCCAATAATCGGTTGCCCATTGGCGATGGTGGTGGATCCAATGACCGGCGTGATCACCCGGGCGTGCCCGCCGCGGCGAGACGTGATGAACGAGAACCGTTGGCCCCGGCCGGTGCGCGATCCGGGCGGATTGTGACCGCATCGTCCCAGGGGAGAGGCCACCCGATGAACACACCACCATCACCGTCCGGAGCGGAGTCGTCCGTCCGTCTGGGCGCTCTCGTCCCGCTGACGCGGCCCGGCTGGGTCGAGGCGGGTCGACACCTGCTCGCAGGACTCGACCTGGCCGTCCGCGAGGTCAACGACGCCGGCGGGATCGCCGGCAGACCACTGGAGTTGGTGGTCCGGGACACCGCGGCCGACCCGGAGAGGGCTGCGGCGGCCGTGGACGAACTGGCCGCCCTGGGCGTGGCTGCCGTGGCGGGCGAGTACCACAGCGTCGTCGCCCGAGCCGCCGCCGCCCGGGCCGACGCCCTCGGCGTGCCGTTCCTCTGCTCGTCCGGAGTGCTCGACGCGCTCACCGAGAAGCCGACGCAGTGGGTCGCGCGCCTGGCCCCGGCCCAGACCCACGGCTGGCGGATCTACGCGGACTTCCTCCTCGGCGCGGGCCGGCGTCGGATCGCCGTGGCGACCCAGCCGAGCGTCTACTGGGCGTCCGGGACCCGCATCCTGCGGGACCACCTCGCTTCCCGCGGCGGCACCGTCATCGAACTCGACACGAACGCACTCACCCCCGAGGCCCTGTGCGACGCGCTCGTCGACCACGCTGCGACGGCGCTCCTCCTGCTGGTCGGCCATCCGGAGCCAGCGGTGCCGATCGTCAGGGCTGTTCGGGGCGACCGGCGGCTCGCGGAGATCCTGATCGGCGCTCCGGCCGGACAACCGGAGTTCGCCGAATGGGCCGCGGTGCTGGGCGAGGACGGCGCCGGGATCCCGTTCCTGCGCTACCTGCCCGAGCGCCTCGGCCCGCTCGGCGAACGCGTCGGGAAGGAGCTCCGCGAGCGGCTGGGCGAAGCGCCCTCCTTCGTCGCCTTCGAGGGCTGGGACACCGTCGCCGTCCTCGCCGACGTGCTGCGTTCCCACGGGACGGACCGGGCGGCCATCGCCGAGTCATGGCCGCGCGTAGCGGTCGAGGGCACCCGCGGACCGATCCGGTTCTCCCGCACGCCGGGCATCAGCGTTTGGCAATGGGCTTGGACCGCAATCCAAGTCGTTGATCGGGACCCGGCGGAACCCGACCGCTTTCGGATCCTCCAGGCCGGCTGAGAAGTCGGCCCAGCGCTTCGCGGCGAGGCCGGCTCACAGCCGGCCTCGCCGTTGGACGGCTCTCCTGCTACTTGGTCGACTGTGGAGACGTAGATAGTGCCCTTGTTCCAGAACGGCCACGCGCCGACACCCAGGTTCTTGTCCACCTCTTCGGATATTCGGCGACTGTCGTCATCGCACCGTTCTTGGGATCGAACTCCACCAGCTTCGGCTTCTTCGTGGCCTCGGTGACGTACACCAGTAGTCGCTCACTGCCGGTTTCCCTCAGCGGAAAGTACTGAATCGGGTCCGACGCCGGCGCCTTCCACAACTCCTTGCCTGTGTCCAGATCGTAGGCGACCAGCGTGCGCGCCTCACCCTCGTCCCCTCGCTCACTAGTCCCGAGGAGGAAGGGTCATGAACGAAGGAGGCGACGAGACGGTCTCCTTCGAGTCGACCCGCACCCCGGTCTTCCTGAGCCCGTCGATGGCCGTGGTGTTCACCGACTCGACCATGACTGCCGGCGAGGAGAAGCGGCAATTGCGGTACGCCGACATCCTCGTACGGCGAGGGGGAACCTGGGCCTTCCAGACGATGGTCCAGAGCGGCTGGGGCGATGCCCTGAGCTGACCGCCCGACGGGGGTTCGGAGCAGGGCGGGCGCCCGCCTTGGTGGCCGCGCCGCAGACGGTGGCCGATCTGGTCCGACGGCTGTGGGATGACCGCGCGGATCTGCCGGCGGCGCAGATGGGCGCGGATCACGCGGGATGAGTAGGCGCGGTCGGCCAGGAACGTGGTGGGGCGGGTGCGAGGTCGGCCGGGGCCGGTTCTCGGCACCCGGATGCGGGCCATGACCGTCTCGAGCGCGGGCGCGTCACCGACCTGACCTGCTGTGACGGCGATAGGCAGGGGGCCCGCATGGCCGTCTGGCCCCAGGTGGATCTTGGTGCTCAGCCCGCCGCGGGAGGGTCCGAGCACGTGGTCGGCCGGCTCGCTGCGGTCTTCGGCCCCCTGTCGAGTGCTGCGGCGGCGTACTGGTGGGCCCTAACGACGGTGGGGTCGACCGACACGGTCCAGCCGATGTCGTCGACGGCGTCCGCTGCCGCGAGGACGGCGCCGAGGATCTTCTCCCATGTGCTGTCGACGGCCCACCTGATCAGGCGGTCGGGAGCGAACCGAGCTCGCCGAGGAGGTCCCGCCAGGGCGAGTTGATGCGGTACTTCCACGCGATGGCCTCAAGCGCACGGCGGTGGTCGGCCCACCGGCGTCCGCGAACCGGATCGGCCGGCATCAGCGGCTCCAGCCGGTCCCACATCGCATCAGTGATCATCCGATCAACTGATGAGCCCACCAAAGAGACACGCTCTAGCCGCGCCGCCGAGATAAGCGCGCCAAAGCCGCCAGCTGTTGATCTCGAAGCCCTGAAAAGGTGAGGGAGTTGGCTGTCCGGCGGAGTAGCGGATAGGTTCTGCGGCACGAACAGATGCGGGTACGCCGGTATCTCCAGGCAGATCGCGCATCGATGGGAGGGGCGTGCCGACCGGGGTGACGTACGAACGGCTCGTCGGGGAATCCTGCCGTCAAGAGCCGGAGGACGGCACATGGCCCGAGGGGGAGGTGCCCGCCTGATGAGCAGCTCGCCCGCACCTGCGCTCAAGCCGGGCGGTGCCGACCGCTTTCCGCTGCCCCCGACGTATGCGCGCGACCTGCCGGGCTGGCAACACATCGTCACCGCTCTGCGGCGGACCCCCGCCTCGGTGTGGAACGACAACGTGACCGACTTCGCTGCCGCACTCACCTATTACGCGGTGCTCGCGCTCTTCCCGACGCTCCTCGTCACGCTCTCACTGCTGGGAATCGTCGGCGCCTCGACGACCGACAACCTGATCGGTAACGTGATCGCCGTCGTACCGGCCGAGTCCCGCCCGGTCATGCGGAGCACGTTGCAGGGCATGGCGGAGCAGCACACAGCCGCATGGACGCTGGCCGTCTTCGGCACGATCGGCGCCCTGTGGTCCGCCTCCAGCTATCTCGGGGTGTTCCGTCGAGCCCTGCACGTCATGCATGGCATCGAGGACCTGCGCCCGGCGTGGAGGACGGCACCACGGCTGGTGATGACAGCCTTGGTGCTGCTGATGCTTCTGGTTTCCAGTGCCCTGGTGCTCATCCTGACCGGCGAGGCGGCCCACACCGTCGGTCGGCTCGTGGGCATGGGCAGCATGGCCGGCACCGCATGGAGCGCGCTGAAATGGCCGCTCCTGCTGTGCTTGGTCGCCATCTTGGTACTGGTGCTGTTCCGCTCGGGCCCGGCCGGGACACGCGGGGTGCGGCAGAGGCTTCTGGGAGACGCTTTGGCCGTGGCCCTGTGGCTCGTCGCCTCCGCGAGCTTCGCCCTCTACGTCTCGCACGTCGGCACTTACAACCGGCTGTACGGATCGCTCGCCGGCATCATCGTCTTCCTGGTGTGGCTGTGGCTGTCCAACCTGGCCCTCCTCACTGGCGCCCAATTCAACTCCGAACTGGCAAAACTCCGCCGTCGGTGACCAACAGGGCATAAGCTGCCCAACCCTCCCCGATCGGCCATCCACTCGATTCCCTCCCGAACAGGCATCCCCCCAGACAAAGCGACGACCAGTACGCCAGGCACCGTAGCCAGTGCCAGTGACAACCGCTGCCGTCGCATCACGCCGCATGTCACAGGAGACCCGCGTCGGCAGTCGTGAGGTTGGAAAAGGCTGAGGGCATGACACACTCAACCGATCCGTCGGCGACCAGTGCCCGCCCCAGTCGCTGAGGAGCCTGACGACGCGCTGCTGCGCCGCATGCTCACCCAACTGCCTCCGCACGGACATCTTCGGACCGGAATGGACCCCGCGTAGCGCCTGCCGCTTCACGACGCGGGTATCGGAACGTTCAAGCAAACCAATGTGGCTAGGAGCTCCTAATGGCCCGGATGGCCCTACGTGACAAGACCGCGACGGAACCCGGGGACCGGGTTCCCGGAAAACCTCCCCTGTCTGTGCTCGGCCGGGTACTGGCCATGCTGCTGGCCTTCGCGGCGATGGTGGGATTCGCAGTGGTGCTGGCCCGGCTGACGCTGGAACCGTCGGCGGCATCCGTGCCGTTGACGCACAGCAATCTGCGCCCTGGTGACTCCATCCGTTCCTATCTCGCCCAGCCCGCGTCCCTTGACACGGTCAAGCAGCTCGGCGGCAATATCGTGATGGGCATGCCGTTCGGTGTGCTGCTGCCGGTGCTGGTGCCCCGAACGCGAGGGCTGGTCCGGGTAGCGGTGGTCACCGCTCTCGTGATGCTCCTCGTGGAACTCGTCCAAGGCGCCCTCATCATCGGGCGTACCTTCGACATCGATGACGTTCTGCTCAACACCACAGGTGCTCTTCTGGGTTACCTGCTGATCGGCCTCCGGTTGGGCCGCGCAGTGCATCCCCGGCGCCGCCACTGGTGGCACCGATCCACCAAGCACCCGGTGACTGCTACGGATCCGTCATAACTCCGGTTTCGTTGTCCACGTCCAACCCGAACAGCGTGTTGCCCTCTGTGCGGCCCGCCAGCAACGTCGCCAGCAGGCACGCACTGGGGCAGAGTCGTCACCATGACGGGGCCTGCCAACGAGTCGTCACATGAGCGGCGGGAGCGCTGGTCGTCGCACAAGAGCCCGGCGACGTCAGTTGCTGAGGGCGTCGTGGAGGGTTTCGCGACAGTCGATGACGGCGTCGACGCCGACGACCTGCAGGGTGCGCATCACGGATTCGGTCGATGAGACCAGGCGCAGCCAGCCGCCGGCCTCGCCGAGGGCGCGGTAGGCGGCGATCAAGATGTTGATGCCGCTGGAGTCCATGAACGTGACCTGGCTCAGGTCGACGACGATGCGGGGCTGGGGCACGTCGGAGGCGTCAAGGGCCTGACGGAGTGTGTCGCCGGTGTGGTGGTCGACTCTCCTGCCAGGGTCACCACGTGGATGCCGTCGCTGGAGGTGGAGACGACCGACAGCTGCCCGTATTGCGCAGCGTGTTCGGCGTCTGTCATCTCTCGCTCAGCCATGCCGGTGATCCTGGCACACCCAGATCCTCGGACGCAGCAGTTGCCCTGCGTGAGACATGACATCGGCGGCCGCGCCCTGTTCGACGTCGCCGCCGCCCGCCGCCGCGCCCTCGAAGAAGGCCGCAGCGACACCCGGGGCATCGACTCGCTCTGCGACATCGTCGCCGTTCCGCCTCTCGACGCCTTGGTCACCCCGACGGCCGTGCGGTGGCCGGCGACCTCACCCTCACCCCCGCCCGCCACCCCGCTGCCGGAACCAGCCTGGCCTCCGTGTTGCACGTCGAACCGGACCCGGCCATCGACCCCGACCGGGTCGGCAACTCGTGCACGCCATCCCCGTCGACACCCCCGGCAGCGATCCGGCCACCGGCCAGCTGACCTCCGGCGTGCTCACCGCGGCCGCCCCCGACGGCTACCGGGCGCGCACATCGGCCGAACCGCCCGCGAGCGGGCCCGGCTGGAGCGCGTCGTGGCTCTCGAAAGCGACCTGGCCGTCGCCGAGCAGCTGTTGGGCAGGACATCAGGCTCAGACTCCTCCTCGCCGTGCTGGTCACCGCGGCTAGCGTGCAAGATTCCACGCCGGCACTCGCCTCCCGGGCCAGATCGCCGCCGAGCGCCCCGACATCCGCAGGGTGTGGGTCGACGGCGGCTACCGCCAGCACCTCGTCGAACATGCCGCCACCCTCGGCATCAACTTGGAAATCGCCACCCGCAAGCCCGGTACCAGGGGATTCACCCCGATCCCGAAGCGGTGGGCGGTCGAGCGGACCTGCGGCTGGCTGCTGCTCCACCGGCACCTGTCCCGCGACTACGTAACCCTGTCCACCCGCTCCGAAGCTCTGGTCAACCTCGCGATGACCGACCTCATGGCCCGCCGCCTCACCGCGGGAACACCATCTCTGGCACGACCCGAAAACCATGACGAACAGCTGATCCCGGGATGAAACACGGGATGAAACACGGGAGGGAACGACCTCTAACGCCTGCACTGTCTGCGTAATCCGCACATCACCTTGTCGCACTCAGGTCCGTGCCCCGGCCCAATGGGGTCGGGGCACGGACCTGGGCCCTCACCTGGTGGTCCGTTCAGCAGGGGAGCGTGGTCTTGCCGGCAGCTCCGGTGACGCCGGCGGTGCCGTCCGCGGTGAACGTGGCGGCGGTGCCGTTGCCGCCGGGCTTGCCCGGGCACACCTGGCTGGCCGCGCCGCCGGCGCCGCCGGCCCCGCCCGTGTGGCCGCCGCCGGCCTTGGAGGCGCCGCCGTTGCCGCCCTTGCCACCGGCGATGCCGGCACCGGCGTTGCCGGCGCCCCCTACTCCGCCCTTGCCTCCTGTGCCGCCGAGGGTTGCACCGCCGCCGGCGCCCCCGCTGCCGCCGTTGCCGCTGGCACCGCCGGCTCCTCCGGCCCCTCCGGCACCTCCGGTGCTTGCACTGCCGTCACCGTTCCCGCCGGCGCCGCCACTGCCGCCATTGCCGTTGAAGCCGGCGGCACCACCGACGCCGCCGAAGCCACCGACGCCGCCGTTGGTCCCGACGCCGTTGGCGCCATTGGCGCCGGGGAGGCCGAGGAGGCTGTAGTTGGCGAGGTTCTGGGCACTGCCCGTCCGGGCCTGGGCCGAAGCGGAAGCGAGCGAGGGGGTCGCGGCCAGACCGACGACAGCGACCGCAGCGATCAGGATGGTCCGGGGAATGGCGGTGGTGCGCATGATGCGCATGGGGTACGCCTTTCGATTTGCGCAGTCGAAAAATGTTTTCCGACTGACACTTCATCACCTTACATGGGAGTAACCAACCCAACAAGCCACATACTGATCAAATGTCTCAAAGTAACTATATTAGCAAAAGTTAGGCTTGAAATCTTCAAATCCGGTAATTAATGTATTCCGCCCTGAATAGCTCCAGGGCAGCAGCGTGGATGGTAGCCATGACGGGGTCGCCACTCGCCGAGACCCCCGGCCTCCTGGCGCCTGTCTCCGACGTCGGCATCACAGGGCTGTCCCACCCCGGCTTCGCCCGAAGAACCCCTGCTCATCGCGGGTGTCCAGTTCAGCGTTCGCCGGTGACTGGTCGGGTCGCCCGGACTTCGACCGCGACCCGGTCCACGGCATCGACATCGCCGGCGTCGACCGCCAGCACGTAGTCGAACGCGAGCTGTACCTGCGCCGGGGTCAGCTGCGCACAGTTCGTCGACGTGTTCTCGGGCACCGGAGTCTCCCGTCGTACGGCCACCGCGTGGGTTACGGCGACTCCTCCAGCAGGGTGAAGCCGCGGGCCTGTCGACAAAGGCCAGAGAGTTTTCCCCCGCACCACCGGAAAGGACGAATGTGAGAAGCAGGTTTGTTGGCAAGGGACAGCGGGGGCTGCCGCGAGCAAATCCAACCCGACCTGGGCAGGACGGACCGTTCGGCCACCGGCCCGCGCCCGGCGAGGATGACGACACTGGCGCGGCCGGCTCGGCGGCCGTCCACCCGGCCCTCGACCACGAGACCTACAAACAGCGGAACACCGTCGAACGGTGCATCAACAAGCTCAAGCAGTGGCGGGGGCCTGGCCACTCGCTACGACAAACGGGCCGCCCGATACCCAAGCCCATGGTCACCCTCGCCTGCCTCCGACTTTGACTCCATGACGTTTCGGACACGACCTAGGTGTATTGACCCGGAGCGTTGTTGACGCGGCTGATAGGTGGCTTGCCGCCGAGTGCGGTGTGGCAGCGGTGGTGGTTGTAGGTGTGGAGGAAGTCTGCCAGGGCTTGTGTCCGCTCCATGTTTGAGGTGTAGGGCTTCAGATAGGCCCATTCATCGAGGAGGGTGCGGTTGAAGCGTTCGACCTTGCCGTTGGTCTGGGGCCGGTAGGGCCGGATCTTCTTGTGGACGATGCCGGCCGTGGTGAGGTTCTGGGTGAAGAGCCTGGACTTGTAGCAGGAGCCGTTGTCGGTCAGCACGCGTTCGACGGTGATGCCGTGAGCCTGGAAGAACGCGTTCGCGCGCTGCCAGAAGCCGATGGCGGTGTGCTGGCGTTCGTCGGTCAGGACCTCGCTGTAGGCCAGGCGGGAGTGGTCGTCCACGGCGGAGTGGATGTAGCTGTAGCCGATCACCGGCTTGCAGCTCCTGCGCTCGGTCGTGGTGGCCTGACGGTTGCGGTCACCAGCCGTCCTGCCGACGGTGCGCCACCCGCCGCCGTCTGGGATGGTGCCGAGTTTCTTGATGTCGACGTGGACCAGTTCGCCGGGCCTGGCCTTCTCGTAGCGGCGGATCGGCTCGCCGGTGGGCCGGTCGAGCCAGGCCAGGCGGTTCAGGCCGTGGCGGACCAGGATCCGGTGCACGGTCGAGGCGGGAAGGCCCAGGATCGGGCCGATCCGGGCCGGACCGAGTTTGCGGTCGGTCCGCAGCCGGCAGGCCCGTGCCTCAACAGCGGCGGACGTCCGGTGTGGGGTCGTGCGGGGCCGGCTGGAACGGTCGGCGAGCCCCGCATCACCCTCGGTCCGCCAACCACCCATTTGTGGGCCGTGGGACGGGATATGCCCATCTCCGCGGCGACATGCGCGACGGGTCGGCCCGCGAGGACACGTTCGACCAGGATCCGCCTGCCGTGAATGGTCAGACGGGCATTACGGTGGGACACGAAGACCTCCGTGTGCGGTGAAGCCTAGACACCTCCACCACACCGGAGGTCTTCGCCATGATCAAGACCTGGCACCGTTAACAACGCTCGTGATCAATACACCTAGGTTCTGTCTCCTTGGTCAGTGCCGTGTCCAGATCAGGATGGCGGCGAGGTGGAGTGCGGCCTGGTAGGCGATGGCGAGTTTGTCGGTTC
>NZ_JBFAGV010000056.1:0-11837 GCF_040653855.1 Streptomyces sp. NPDC050856
ATCGGCGAGGAAGCAGACAAAAATGGCTCACCTGCTCGACTCCGTCGACGCCGCATCGCTGCGTACCGGGGCCCCGCCCCATTCCCGGGTGCCCGCTCAGGCTCCCATGGCCTCGACCAGGCTCTTGGGCCGCATGTCGGTCCAGTGGGTGTTGATGTACTCGACGGCCTCGGCGCGCGAGGTCTCGGCCAGGACGGTCTCCCAGCCGGCCGGTACCTCGGCGAAGGACGGCCACAGGGAGTGCTGACCCTCCTCGTTGACCAGGACCAGGTAGGTGGCGTTCTCGTCCTCGAAGGGGTTGGTCATGGGGTGCTTCCTTTCATGTGTCCCGTCCGCTGTCTGCGGGGTCTGCTTGCCGGGGGTGGGTGCTCGCCGCGGGTCGGCTCGCCACGGGGTCCGCTCGCCGGACGGGCTATCTGCCCGGTGCGGCGGCCTCGGCCATCTCGCGCAGGCCGTCGGTGAAGCCCCGCGCGAGCTGTTCGACGGTCTCGCGCCGGTGCAGCGCGGCCGAGTAGGTCCAGGAGAACTCCATGCGGTCCCCGGACACACTGCCCGTGACGTCCAGCACGTTGGTGCGCAGTTCGGCGGGCGCGTGGTCGCCGCCGGGGCTCGGCAGGAAGCGGCGGTAGAAGCCGCCCCCGCCGTCCTGGCCGCCGAACTGCCCCAGGTAGTTGAAGGAGACCGGCACCATCGGCAGGTCCCTCAGCCCGGCCCGCTGCTCCTCGCTGCCCAGGTGGGCGAGGGCCCCGAAGCCGATGCCGTTGCGGGGCACCCGGCGCAGTTGCCGCTTCACGGCCGAGACCGTCCGGCGCCAGTCCGCGTCACCGGGCAGGTCGAGGGCGACCGGGTGGACGGTGGTGAACCAGCCGGCCGTACGGGAGAGATCGACGTCGTCGAACAGCTCCTCCCGGCCGTGGCCCTCCAGTTCCACCAGTACCCGGGACGATCCGGTCCACCGCTGGAGCGTGCGCCCCAGCGCGGCCAGCAGCACGTCGTTGATGCGGCTGCGGAAGACCCCGGGCACCCGCTGCAGCAGCAGACGGGTCTGCTCCTCGGACAGGGCCGACACGACCGTCTCCTGCGTGGCCACGGTGTTGTCCCCGCCCGGGTGGTCCAGCGGCACCCCGACCGGCGCGCCGTCCAGGACGCCGGCCCAGTGGGCGGCCTCGTCGTCGAAGCCGCCGTCGCGGGTGAACCGCACCAGGCGGTCCGCCCACTGCGGGAAGGAGGTGGACTTGGCCCCGAGGTCGGGGAGCTTCCCGGCGGCGAGCTGCTCGTAGGCGGCGGCGAGGTCCTCCAGGAGCACCCGCCAGGTCACCCCGTCGACCACCAGGTGGTGCGCGCCCAGCAGCAGCCGGGCGGGGCGGGCGGCCCCGCTGTCGAAGGCGACGGCCTCGAACAGCGGGCCGGCCGCCAGCCGCCCGGCGGGCCGGGCGCGGTGCGCCCGCTCACGGATCGCCGCGTCGAGGGCGTCGTCGCTCAAAGCGGAGGTGTCGACGGTCCCCCAGACGCGCGACGCGTCGTCGTGCGGCGCGATCCGCTGCCGCCACTCGCCGTCCTCGCGCGTGACGCGCAGCCTGAGCATGTCGTGCTGTTCCACGACGGCCGCCACGGCCCGGGGCAGCAGGGCCAGGTCCACGGCCTCGTCGAGTTCGACCAGCAGCGTCATGTCGAAGTGCTCGGGCGCCTTCGGGTGGCTGTCCAGGAACCAGCGCTGCACCGGGGTGAGCGGGACCCGCCCCGTCACCGCGCCCTGCTCGGCCGCCACCTCGCGGGCACCGGCCGACGGCGATTCCGCGCCCGCGCCGAGCCCGGCCGCGAGTCCGGCCACGGTCTGGCGTACGAACACGTCCTTCGAGGTCAGGTCGAGACCGGCCTTGCGGGCCCGGGACACCACCTGGATGCTGAGGATGGAGTCGCCGCCGAGCTCGAAGAAGTTGTCCTCGACACCGACGCGGTCGACGCCGAGCAGTTCGGCCCAGATGCCGGCGAGCAGGCGCTCCGTCTCGGTGCGCGGCTCCACGTAGGCGGCGCCGGCGAGGGCGTCGTGGGACGGCCGCGGCAGGGCCGCGCGGTCCAGTTTGCCGTTGGCGTTGAGGGGGAGTTCGTCGAGGAGCACGACGGCGGCGGGAACCATGTACTCGGGCAGCGCCGCGGAGGCCGCCGCCCTGATCCCCCCGGCGGTGACGCCCTCGGCCACCACGTAGGCGACCAGGCGCCGGACCCCGGGCGAGTCCTCGCGTACGACGGCGACGGCGTGCCGGACCCCGGGCACCGCCGCCAGGACGGCCTCGATCTCGCCGAGTTCGACGCGGAAGCCGCGGATCTTCACCTGGTTGTCCGCGCGGCCGATGAACTCCAGCTCGTGGTCCGGGGTCCAGCGCACCACGTCTCCGGTGCGGTAGAGCCGGCCGCCGGCCGGGCCGAAGGGATCGGCGACGAACCGTTCCGCCGTCAGGTCGGGCCGCCCGGCATACCCCTGGGCCAGGCCCGCGCCTCCCAGGTACAGCTCGCCGTGCACCCCGACGGGCACCGGCCGCAGCGAAGCGTCCAGGACGTACGCGCGCCCGCCCGGCATGGGGCGGCCGATCAGCGGCTTCTCGCCGTTCCGGATCGGCCAGTACAGGCTGTTCACGGTGTTCTCGGTGGGGCCGTAGAAGTTGTACCCGGTGGCCACCCCGGCCGCGCGGAGCCGGGCGAGCAGGGCCTCGTCGAGCGCCTCGGCGCCGACGGTGATCACCTGCGGGCGGTGGCGGCCCTCGTCGAGCAGTCCGGCCGCGACGAGCTGGGTGAGGTACGACGGGGTCGCGTCGAAGTAGTCGACGCGCCACTCGTGCAGGGTGCGGCACAGCTCCTCGGCGTCCAGCCGGGTCCGCTCGTCCACCACGTGCAGATGGTGGCCGTGGAGCAGCCACACCAGCGGGTCCCAGGACGCGTCGAACGAGAAGGCGGCGATGTGCGCGGCGCGGCGCGGCGTCCCCGGGTCCGGCAGCGCGTCGAGCACGACCGCGCGGTAACCCTCGATCATGGCCCGCAGGTTGCCGTGGCTGATCACGACGCCCTTGGGGGTGCCGGTGGAGCCGGACGTGTACATCACGTAGGCGGGATGGGCGTCGGTGAGCGGCCGGGTGCGGCCGGTGTCGTCCAGCGGCGAGCCGTCCTCCTCCGCCAGCGCGTCGGCGGCGCCCCCGTCCAGGGACGTCACGACCACGCCGGGGCCGAACAGCTCGCGCAGCGCGGCCGCGCTGGCCTCGACGGTGAGCACGCTGTGCGGGCGGGCCTGGCCGACGATCGAGCGGATCCGGTCGTCCGGGTAGGAGGGGTCCACGGGCACGTAGGCGGCGCCCGCCCGCAGCACCGCGAACACGGCGGTCACCGCGTCCGCCGTACGCGGCAGTACCAGGGCGACCCGGTCGCCGGGGCCGGCGCCGGCGGCGACGAGCCGGCGGGCCAGCCGGTTGACGCGGGCGTCGAGTTCGCCGAAGGACAGCGTCACGTCCCCGGCGGTCAGCGCGGGCCGCTCCGGGTGCGCGGCGGCGGCCTCGGCCAGGCCGCGCAGGGCATGGCCGTGTCCCGCATCGAGAGGGGGCCCGGACGCGGCGGTCAGCAGCTCGCCGCGGGTGGCGTCGGACAGCGGGACGAGCTCGCGCAGGACACGGCCGTCGTCCTCGGCCAGCAGCCGCAGCAGCAGCACGAGCTGGTCGGCGAAGCGGACGGCCGTCCCGGGGTCGAACAGGTCGGTGTTGTACTCCAGCGCGCCCAGCAGCCGGCCGTCCACCTCTCCGAAGTCCAGGCTGAGGTCGAACAGGGAGTGCTCACGGACCAGCGGGTGCTCGGTGATGGCCAGGCCGTCCAGGCGCGGGGCCTCGCCCGGCGCGTTCTGAAGCGCCACGACCGCCTGCACCAGCGTGGGCCGCGACGGGTCGCGCTCGGGCGCCACCGCCTCCACCACCCGGTCGAAGGGCACGTCGGCGTGCTCGAAGGCGTCGAGCACGGTCTCGCGGACGTCGGCCAGCAGCTCGGCGACGGTCGCCGACTCGTCGACGCGTCCACGCAGCGCCAGGGTGTTGACGAAGAACCCGACGATGTTCTCCAGCTCGGCGCGTTCCCGGCCGGAGGTGACCGTGCCGACGGTGATGTCGTCCTGCCCGGTCCACCGGGACAGCAGGAGCTGGACCGCGGCGGTGAGCGTCATGAACAGCGTGGCGCCGTGCGCCCGGCCGAGCCGGTGCAGTCCGTCCAGGACCTCGGAGGGGACCGCGAAGTCGTGCACCGCGCCGGCGGTGCCGCGCACGGTGGGGCGCGGGCGGTCGGTGGGCAGCTCCAGCGGCTGCGCCCCGGCCAGCCGCCGCGTCCAGTGCTCCAGGGACTCCTGGAAGTGGGCCGAGGACTCCCTGCGGTTCTGCCACACGGCGAAGTCGACGTACCGGAGGGTCAGTTCGGCCAGCCCGGCGCGGGCGGGAAGCTCCCCGGCGGGTGTGTCCGGGTGGGACAGCGCCGCCGCGTACAGGGCGCCGAGCTCCCGCGTGATCACGGACATCGACCAGGCGTCGGTGACGATGTGGTGGATGCTCATGAGCAGCACGTGCTCCTCGGGGCCGAGCCCGACCAGCAGCAGCCGCAGCAGCGGGCCCTCGTCCAGCGCGAAGGGCCGCTGGACCTCGGCGGCGAGCCGCGCGTCGAGCTCCGCCCGGGACCGGCCGGCCAGGTCGGTGAAGGGCAGCGGTACGGGCGCGGGCGGGCGCACCACCTGCGCCGGGGTGCCGTCCCGCGAGACGAAGACGGTGCGCAGCGACTCGTGCCGGTGCACCAGGGCGTCCACGGCCGCCTGCAGCGCCGTCCGGTCCAGCGGGCCGGTGAGTCCGAGCGCGCCGCCCGAGTTGTACTCGGAGCCGCCCGGTTCGAAGTCGTCCAGGAACCACAGGCGGCGCTGGGTGAACGACAGCGGCAGCGGCTCGTCGCGCGGGGCGGGCGTGATCCGGTCGGCGTCCGGGGCCTGGGCGGCCGCGGCGGCGTCCAGCAGCGCGGCGAGCCCGGCGATCGTCGGCCGGTCGAAGACGCTGCGCGGCGGCAGCCGCACCCCGAGCACGTCGGCGGCCCGGGACAGCATCCGGACACTGCCGACGGAGTCCCCGCCGACCCGGAAGAAGTTGTCGTGCACGCCCGGGTTGTCCAGGCCGAGCAGCTCGGCCCAGATCCCGGCGAGCACGGTCTCGGTGGGGGTGGACGGGGCCACGTGCCCCACGCCCGACTGGTCCGCCCAGTCGACGGCGGGCAGCGCCTTGCGGTCCACCTTGCCGTTGCCGGTCAGCGGAACCGCGTCGAGCAGACAGAAGGCGGCCGGCACCAGGTACTCCGGCAGGACCGCGGCCAGCTCCTCGCGCAGGCGCTCCACGGTCACCGCGCCGGGCGCGGCCGGCACCGCGTACGCGACGAGCCTGCGGTCGGCGCCGCGGCCCTGCACGTCGACGACGGCCTGCGCCACCCCGGGCAGCCGCAGCAGGGTGCCCTCGATCTCGCCGGGCTCGACGCGGTGGCCGCGGATCTTCACCTGGCTGTCCGAACGGCCCAGGAATTCCAGCTGGCCGTCGGCGCGCCGGCGCACCACGTCACCGCTGCGGTACATGCGCGCGCCCGCCGGGCCGAAGGGGTCGGCGACGAACCGCTCCGCGGTCAGGGCGGCCCGCCGCCAGTAGCCGTGCGCCAGGCCGTCGCCCGCGATGTACAGCTCGCCGGGCACACCGGGACCCACCGGCCGCAGCCAGCGGTCCAGGACGTACACCCGGGTGCCCTCGATCGCGGTGCCGATCGGCGGTGTGGCACCGCCGGACAGCGGGGCGCTCATGGTGGCGCACACGGTGGACTCGGTGGGCCCGTAGGCGTTGAACATCCGGCGTCCCGCGGAGAACTCCGCGACCAGCTCGCCGGAGGTCGCCTCACCGGCCACCAGCAGCGCCTTCAGCGGACGCAGGTCCTCCGGGGCGAGGCTGGGCAGCAGCGCGGGCGGCAGCGTCACATGGGTGACGCCGTACGCGTCGAGCGCCCGGACGAGTCCCTCCCCGCGCAGTTGTTCCCTCGGAAGCACCACGGCCGTGGCGCCGTTCAGCAGTGCCACGGTCAGTTCGGCGATCGCCGCGTCGAAGGCGGGCGAGGCGAACTGCAGCATCCGCGTCCCCGGGCCCACGTCCATGCGGGCGCCCTGCGCCGCGGCCAGCGCCGCGATGCCGTGGTGACCGACCAGCACGCCCTTGGGGCGCCCGGTGGAACCGGAGGTGTAGATCATGTACGCGGCGTCCCCGGCCGTGGCGAGGTGCGGCGCTGGTTCGCACGCCAGGACTTCGTCGCGCACCTGGTCGAGCAGGATCCGCCCGGCCGTGTCCGGAAGCACCCCGGCGAGGGTGGTGTCGGTGATGACCGTCCGCACCCCCGAGTCGTCCAGGACATGGGCGAGACGCTCCGCCGGATAGCCGGGGTCCAGCGGCAGATAGACCCCGCCCGCCTGCATGATGCCGAGCAGCGCGGACACCTGGTCGGCGCCCCGCTCCAGGCACACGCCCACGAAGTCGCCGCGGCGCAGCCCGCGCCGCAGCAGGTACGCGGCGAAACGGGCGGCCCGGTCGGTCAGTTGGGCGAAGGTCAGCCGCTCCGAGGCGGAGACGACCGCGATGTCCGAGGGGCGCCGCGCGGCCCGGGCGGCGAGGAGTTCGCCGAGGGTGCGCGGCGCCGGGCCCGCCGCGCCCCGGCCGGCGTCGAGTGCCCGCGCGCGGCCGTCGGCGCCGAGGGGTTCGATGTCCCGCAGCGGCCGGGGGTCGGCCGCCGCGCCCAGCGCCGCGCACAGGTCGCGGGCGAGCAGTTCGATCGTGCCCGCGTCGAACAGCTCGGTGGCGTACTCGATCTGGGCGTCCAGGCCGTCGGCGGTCTCCTGGAACTCGAAGGTCAGGTCGAAGACGGCGTGCTCGTGCCGCAGCGGGTAGGGGCCGACCTCCAGCCCACCGAGGCCGGTCCGCTGCCCGCTGTCCAGGTTCTGCAGGACCACCGTGGCCTGCACCAGTGGCGGCACGGAGGTGTCGCGCTCGTCCAGTACGGCGTCCACGACGGCGTCGAAGGGCACTTCGGCGTGGTCCAGGTCGGTGAGCACGCCGTCCTTGACGCCGGCGAGCAGCTGCCCGAAGGTCTGCCGCTCGTCCACCTGCCCGCGCAGCGCGACGGTGTTGACGAAGAAGCCGATCGTGTCGCGCAGTTGCGGGTCGTCCCGGCCGGCCACGACCGTGCCGAGGACCACGTCGTCCGAACGGGTCCAGCGGGACAGCACCAGGCGCGCTCCCGCGACCAGCACCATGAACAGGTTGGCGTCCTGCTCGGCGGCGGCCTGCCGCAGGGCGTCGGCGGTGGCCTTCGGGACGCGGAAGAGGTGCGAGCCACCGCCGGTGCCGCGCACCGGCGGCCGCGGCCGGTCGGTGGGCAGGGCCAGTGGTTCGGCCCCGGCCAGCTTGGTCCGCCAGTGCTCCAGTGACCGCTCGTAGCGCTCGCCGCTCAGCCGTTCGCGCTGCCACACCGCGTAGTCCGCGTACTGCACGGCCGGCTCGGCCAGGCCGGCGGCGGCGGGCAGCTCCGCGACGGGCGCGGCGGGCCGCTCCAGCGCGGCGCGGTAGAGCAGGTCGAGCTCGGAGCGCAGCACACCCATCGACCAGCCGTCGGTGACGATGTGGTGCATCGTCATCAACAGCACGTGCCGTCGCTCACCGGCCCGCACCAGGTGGACGCGCAGCAGCGGCCCGGTGGCCAGGTCGAAGGGCCGGCCGTGGCGCTCGCCCAGCGTCTCGGCCAGGGCCTCCTCGCCGTGCGCCTCGGTGTACTCGAAGAGCAGCGCCTCCTCGGCCTCCACCGGTGGCCGCACCCGCTGCACCCCCTGGCCGTCCTTCTCGTGGAAGGTGGTGCGCAGCGCCTCGTGCCGGCCGACGAGCGCGGCGCAGGCGCGGCGCAACGCCCCGGGGTCGAGGTCGCCGCGCAGCTCCAGGCAGACACCGGAGTTGTAGTCCGCCCTCCCCGGTTCCAGCCGGTCGAGGAACCACAGCCGCTGCTGGGCGTAGGACAGGGGCAGCTCGCCGTCCCGGGGGACGCGGGCGATCCTGTTGCGGTCCTTGCGGGTCTGCTGCGCCGCCAGTCGGCGCAGCATCTCCTGCTTCAGCCGTTCCTTGCGGTCCAGGGTCATCGCGCTGTCCTCCGGCGCTGGTACGAGTGGTGCGTGCGATGGTGCGGCAGGGGGGTCATGGTCAGTCCTCGTCCTCGATCTCCGCGAGGACGGCTTCCTCGACGGCCTCCGCGAAGGCCCGCAGCGTCTGGTGTGCGAACAGCGACCGGGTCGGCATGCGCACCCCGAGGGCGTTCTCCACGGCGCCGACGACCTGGATGCTGCGGACCGAGTCACCCCCGATGTCGAAGAAGTTGTCGTGGACCCCGACCCGTTCGAGGCCGAGAATCCCGGCCCAGACGTCGGCGAGCACCTCCTCGGTGACGGTCTCCGGGGCCTCGTAGCGTTCCTCGGAGAGCCGGGACCAGTCGGGTGCGGGCAGCGCCCGGCGGTCCACCTTGCCGTTCGGTGTCAGCGGCAGCGCGTCGATGGGCAGCAGCACCGTCGGCACCATGTACGCCGGGAGCATTCCGGCGAGCTTGGCCCGTACGGCCTCCTGGTCGGGCTCCGCTCGCGGATCCTCCGGCAGGAGGTGGCCGACCAGTTGCTTGGCCCCGGACGGCGAGTCCACGACGGCCACGGCGGCGCGGGCGACACCGGGGCAGTCGGCGAGCGCGTTCTCGATCTCGCCGAGCTCGATGCGGAAGCCACGGATCTTGACCTGTCCGTCGGCACGGCCGATGAACTCGATCCGCCCGTCGGTGTTCCAGCGCACCACGTCACCGGTGCGGTAGAGGCGTCCGCCTGCGGTGAACGGGTCGGCGACGAACCGCTCGGCGGTCAGCGCGGGCCGGTTCTCGTAGCCACGGGCCAGTCCGTCGCCCGCGAGGTACAGCTCGCCCGCCACCCCGGCCGGAACCGGCCGCAGCAGCGCGTCCAGGACATAGGCGCGGGTGTTGTCCATCGGCCGTCCGATGGGCGTCACGGCCGCCCGGGCCTCGTCGGGGGTGATCGGGGCGCAGGTGGCGAAGGTGGTCGTCTCGGTGGGGCCGTAGACGTGCACGACGGTGGTGTCCGGGCACGCCTCGGCGACCCGGACGAAGGCCGCGGGCTGTGCCGCCTCACCGCCCGTCCACACCTCGCGCAGTCCGCCGAAGCACCCCGGGTCCTGCTGGGCGAACAGGTTGAACAGCGCGGTCGTCAGGAACATCGCGGTGACGCCGTGCTCCGCCGTGTGGCGGCGGATGGTCCCGGCCGTCAGGTCCCCGGCCGGGGCGACCGCGACGGCACCGCCCGCGAGCAGCGGGGCCCAGACCTCGTAGGTGGCGGCGTCGAAGGCGTGCGGCGAGTGGAAGAGCACCCGTTCGTGCGCGCCCCGCCAGCGCCGGTCCCGGGCCAGCGCCACGATGCTGCGGTGGCTGACGGTGACACCCTTGGGGGTCCCGGTGGAGCCGGACGTGTACATCACGTACGCGGCCGAGCCGGCCGGTACCCGCGGCAGCGCGGCTCCGGCGTCGTCCGGGGCGGCGTCGCCCGTCGCGTCGTACGTGATCACCGGCACCCGGGGCTCGGCGAGCCGGTCGAGCATCGAGGTGTCGGCGACGACCGCCGCGGCGGCGGTGTCCTCCAGCAGCCAGGCCACCCGGTCCGCCGGAAAGGCCGCGTGCACGGGAACGTACGCCGCGCCCGCCTTCAGCACCGCCAGCATCGCCACGACCACCCGCGGGGAGCGCGGCATCAGCAGCAGCACCCGGGACTCGGGGCCGACGCCCCGCTCGCGCAGCCGGCGGGCCAGCCGGTCCGCCTCGGCGTCGAGTTCGGCGTACGTGAGCGGCTCCCCGTCGCCGACGACGGCGACCGCCTCGGGCCGCCGGGCCGCCTGCGCGGCGAAGAGCTCCGGGACCGTGCTGTCGGGCACCTCGACGCCGCCGCCGTCCTGGAACGCCGCCAGGGCGGGGTCGCGCCTGGCCGGCATCCGGCCGAGCGGCCTCCCGGCCCCGTCGGTCATCGCCCGGAGGATGTCGCCGAGGTGGTCCAGCAGACCGCGGACGGTCGGCTCGTCGAAGTGCTTCGGCTCGTAGCCGAGGACCACGCGGACCCGGTCGCCGGAGTAGGCGCTGAGCGTCAGCGGGTAGTTGGTGGCCTCGTTGGCGGTGACGGCCTCCACGGTCAGGCCGTGGGTCCGGGCGCTGTCCTCGTCGACGGGGTAGTTCTCGAAGACGACCAGGCTGTCGAAGAGAGTGGTGTCCGCCGGGAGCCCGGCCTCCGCCTGGACGCGGGCCAGGGAGAGGTAGTCGTGACGCCGGGACTCGGTCTGCCGGAGCTGGATGTCCTGGAGCCACTCGGCGACGTTCTGCTTCGGGTCGACGCGGATGCGCACCGGCAGGGTGTTGATGAAGATGCCGATGGCCGACTCGACGTCCGGCAGGTCGGCCGGCCGGCCCGAGGTCGTCGCTCCGAAGACCAGGTCGGTGCGGCCGGAGTACGCCGACAGCAGCAGCGCCCAGGCACCCTGGACGACCGTGTTGACGGTGAGGCGGTGCCGCTTGGCGAAGTCGAGCACCGCGTCCGACAACCCGGCCGGAAGGTCGAGTTCCTGTCGCTCGGTGGCCCGCGCGGCGCGGACGTCGTCGGGGGCGCGGTCGTAGGGCAGGGGGACGGGTGTGTCATAGCCGGCCAGGACCTCGCGCCAGTATTCGTGCGCGGCCTGGGTGTCCTGCCGGGCCAGCCAGGCGTGGTAGTCCCGGAAGGCCGGACGGGCCGGCAGCGCGCCGCCCCGGTAGGCGGTGAACAGGTCCGCCATCACCAGGGGCAGGCTCCAGCCGTCCAGCAGGATGTGGTGGAAGGTCCACACCACCTGCACCCGCGTCGGCGAGAGCCGGAACAGCGCCACCCGGGACAGCGGCGCCGCCGTCAGGTCGATGCCCCGCCGCTCGTCGGCCGCCGCGAACTCCGCCAGCGCCGCCCCCTGCTCCTCCACCGACAACCCGCTCCAGTCCCCCACCGTGACCGGGAGGACGGCGTGGCGCCGGACGATCTGCACCGGCTGGCCGATGCCCTGCCAGGCCATCGTCGTACGCAGCACGGGTGTGGCGTCCACGACGCTCTGCCAGGCGCGGGCGAGAGCGTGGATGTCCGTGACTCCGTCGAGGACCAGCAGGGTCTGTTCGAAGTAGGAGGAGGAGCCGGGTTCCAGCAGGGTGTGGAAGAGCATGCCCTGCTGCATGGGGGTGAGCGGGTGGATGTCCTCCACGTCCCGCCCGTCCCCGGCCAGCAGGTCCACCTCGGTCTGGGTGAGCGAGGCGAGCGGGAAGTCCGACGGCGTGACCCCGCCGGCACCCTCCGCGACACAGTGCGCGATCAGTTCCGTCAGCTCCGCGACGAACCGTTCGGCCAGGCCCGCGATGGTGCCCTCGTCGTGCACGGCGGTCGAGTACGCCCAGTCGAAGACCAGCCGCCCGTCCACCACCCGGCCGACCACGTCCAGCAGATGCGCCCGCTCGTCCTCCGGGGCGTACTCGCCGCCGGGATCGAGGTCCGAGGTGCTGAAGACGCCGCCCTCACCGGCCGACGTGTCGAACTGGCCGAGGTAGTTGAAACCGACCTGCGGTTCGGGCAGTTCTCGCAGTTCGCCGCGGAGGTGACGCAGGGCGCCGTAGCCCAGGCCCCGGTTGGGGACCGCCCGCAGCAGCTCCTTGGTGTGCTT
>NZ_JBFAGV010000057.1:0-11144 GCF_040653855.1 Streptomyces sp. NPDC050856
CCCGGCGGGAGGTGGCCGGTCCCGGCGGGGCGGGGGCGCGGTACCCGGCCCCGCCGTCCCGGGCACCGCGTACCTGGACCGGCCGGCACTTCCGGGCCGCGCCTCCGCCACGGGTGCCGGGGGCTGCCCGGCACGTGACCTCCTAGGCCGCCGGGCCCGGGAGGCGGCCCACGATCAGCCACTGCGCCGGGAGGTCTATCCGGGTGCCGTCGGCCCGGTACTCGGTCTGGGCGAGCGCGGTACGGCCGTGGGCGAGCACGGTCAGGCCCGCCGCGCGCAGCAGCGCCGGGACCTCGCGGTCCGGCGACGCGGCCGGTTTGAGCCCGTGGGCCACCACCCGGGCCAGCTTGGGCGGCGGCCCGCCCGGCTCCTCCAGCAGTTCCCCCAGCAGGGTCTTCGACTCGGTGGTCAGCTCCACCACGAACGCCCGGCCCCGTTCACCGACCAGCTCGGCCACCGCCGCCGCTATCAGCGGGCGGTCCTGTGCCTCGCTCTGGTGCATCACGGCCCGCATGTAGACGTTGCTGTCCCCCAGGCTCCGGTGGAGCTCCCGTACGGCACCGGTGTCCGCCGCGTTGAGCTGGGCGTACCGCGCGCGTGCCGCCGGGTCCGCCCGGCGGGCCAGCTCCACCGCCGCGTGGGAGAGGTCGACGCCCACGGCCAGCGGGAAGTGGTCCGCCAGGCAGCGGGTCTGCGTACCGCTGCCGCAGCCGAGGTCCACCACGGGGAGGCCGGGATCCGCGTACGGGGCGAACAGTTCCAGATGGGGTATCGCGGTCAGCGACGGATCGCTGTCCCAGATCGCCTCGCCCGGGTCGTCCGGGATGTCCCCCCAGTAGCTCTCCCACGCGCGCACATAGCTCTCGGACATTCTCATCAGAGGCTCCCCGGTACCGATGTGGAGGGTTCAGGTCCATGGGGCGGTCGCACCCCGCCCGTCCCCTACCCAGACGCCACCGGACGAGACACCCCGTGCGCCCGCCACGCGCCGCCCGCGCCGGGGCACGCCGGGCACGCCGGGCACGGGTCGCACGGCGGCGCCCCGGCGACCGCACCCCGCGCGCTCGCACCGGCCGTGCCCCGGGCCGGGCGCTCAGCGCGGCAACTGCTGTTCGAACCACACCACCTTCCCGGTCCCGTTGCGGCTCGTCCCCCACGCCTTGGCCATCCGGCTCACCAGCCACAGCCCGCGGCCGGTCTCGTCCTCCTCGTCCGCGCCCCGCAGCACCGGCAGGGTGTGGTCCCCGTCGGACACCTCGCACAGCAGGGTGTCCGCGCGCACCAGGCGCAGCTCCACCAGCCGCCCCCCGGCGTGCCGTACCGCGTTGGTGACGAGCTCGCTGACCAGCAGCCGGGTGGTGTCGGCCAGCTCGCCCAGTCCCCACCGGTCCAGTTGCCCGTCCACCAGCCGCCGTGCCCGCCGCACCTGCGGGGCCTCGGGTTCCAGCCGCCAGGTCACCGCGTCGTCCTCGGGGATGCCGTTCAGCCGGGCCAGCAGCAGCGCGATGTCGTCCTTGCGGCCACCGCCCCGCTCGCTGGTGGAGACGGCCAGCGCCCTGATGATGGTGTCGCAGGCCTCGTCCATGGAGGCGGCCGGGTGCGCGGCGGACTCGCAGAGCGCGGCCAGTCCGGTGCCGATGTCCTCGCCGCGCACCTCGACCAGCCCGTCGGTGCACAGGACGAGCCGGTCCCCCGGCGACACCGCGACCCGTACGGTTCCGAAGGGCACCCCGCCGACCCCGATCGGCGCGCCGCTGGGCACGTCGATCAACTCGCCGCGACCGCTGTCGGCGCGGACGAGCACGGGCGGCACGTGCCCGGCGCTGGAGATCAGCACTTCGCCCGCGACCGGGTCGTACACCGCGTACAGGCAGGTCGCGAGGTAGTGCTCGCCCAGCCGGTGCGCCAGGTCGTCCAGGCCGCGCAACAGATGTGCCGGGGAGAGGTCCAGCACCGCCATGGTCTGCACCGCCGTCCGCAACTGGCCCATCATGGCCGCCGAGTTGAGTCCGTGCCCCATCACGTCGCCGACGACCAGCGCCGTGCGCGAACCGGGCAGCTTGATGGTGTCGAACCAGTCGCCGCCGACCCGGCCCAGCGCGGTTCCCGGCAGGTAGCGGGTGGCGACGTCGCAGCCGGCCGTGCGCGGTGCCACCTGGGGGAGCATGCTGTCCTGGAGCGTCTCCGCCACGTTCTCCTGGTAGGTGTACATCCGGGCGTTGTCCAGGACGAGACCGGCGCGGGCCGCCAGTTCGGCGCCGGTCGCCCGGTCCATGTCGGTGAAGGGCTCACGCTCGGGGCGCCGCAGCAGCACCATGAAGCCCAGCACCACCCTGCGGGCCTTGAGCGGCACGATCAGCAGTGACCGGCCCCTGATCAGCGGGCGCAGGTCCCGCTTCTCGAACTGGGCCGAGACCCGGTCGGCGAGCTCGTCCCCCACCCGGGGGATGAGCACGGGCTCACCCGTCACCATGCACTGGAAGAACGGCGTCCGCTCGGGGAAGGCGATCGCCTCGCCCACCGGAACCGTGTCGTCCCACCGGCCGGGTTCGTCGTTGTGCTCCACCCACACCCGGTGCCAGACGGTGGTCACGTCCGGCGGCCCCTCCGGGAACCCCTCACCGGCCAGGATCTGGGCCCTGAGGTGGGTGCCCGCGAAGTCCGCGAAACGGGGTACGGCGGCGCTGGTGACCTCGCGGATGGTCCCGCTCAGGTCCAGCGAGCTGCCGATGCGGCCGCTGACCTCGTTGAGGAACTCCAGCCGCTCACGGACGGCGGCGTGCTCCAGGTCCGGGGCGTCCGCCGGGTCGGTGGCCACCGGCGGGCCCCCGGGCCCGCCGTGCGCACCGGACGCGGCCTCCAGGCGCCTGCGCCGCTCGACGTACCGGGGCACTCCCCAGTCGGGCGTGACCGCGACGCGCTCCTGGCGGCTGATCTCCAGTACGGGGTAGCCGAGTTCGAGCACCTGGGACACGATCCGCCCGGCCGTGGCCGGTCCCATCCGGGGAAGGATGTCGGGCAGCCGCTCGGCGAGCCCGGCCGCGTCCGGGAACTCCGTGTGCAGCGCGAATCCGGGCACCAGCCGCTCGTACGCGTCCCGCGCGCCGCCCACCCGGGCCGCGTCGGCGGCCAGCACCAGCAGCCGTTCCGAACCGGGTCCCACCAGCGGGTAGGCCCACCACAGCACATCGAGGGAGCCCGGCTCCCGGTCCGCGTCCGGGCCGCCGCCGGTCCGGGCGCACAGCGCGCGCCCGGCGGTGGGGTGGTCCGGGGCGAGGACGTCGTCGTCGTACGCCCCGGGCAGGGCACCGGCCACCGGCAGCAGGTCGTCCGCGGCGGCCCCCACGGCCTCTTCCCGGTCGTGTCCGAACAGTCTGCGCGCCCCGGCGCTCCAGTACGAGATGCGGCCGTCGTCACCCACCACGACGACGGCCAGCGGAATACGACCGGACACCGCGCGCTGCCGCGGGACACCGCTGTCCATCGCTTGCGCTCCCTCCGAGCTGAGCAAGATCCCCCGACTCCGTCCTCACGGTACGGCCGGACGGGGCCGGCATGCGCGGCAAGCCGCTAAACGCCCCTATCGGGTAGGTCACGCCGCCGGCCGTGCCGTCGCGCGGCGCGGGTACGCCGCCCCGCCGGCGCCCATCCGCGGTGCGCCCGAGCGGATATGACGGCCCGTCACCTGAGGTGGGACGCGGGGCGACACGCGCGGGCCGCGGGCCCATTTCCGTTGACCGCGCACGCGAAGGCGTGGTGTCCTGCTGTGCACGGCCCCGGGGAAGGGGCCGGACACACGATCCCCGGCGACCACGGGGATCTCCAAAGGGGGAAGTCTTGCGTTTCACCACATCACGTACGGTCAAGACAGTCCTGGCGACCGCCGTGGCCACGTCCGCCCTGGTCGTCCCGGCCGCCGGTTCGGCCACCGCCGCCACCACGACCGGAACGGCCGCCGCGGCTCCAGCGCCGTTCGGGGCCGCCGCCGACACCATCGACGCCAAGTGCCGCAGCCACGGCCGCAACTACGTCGTCCGGCAGTACTACCGGGGCCCGGGCAAGTACACCCTGCGCTGCGGCACCAAGACGTGGGGCTGGAAGCACATCAAGCTGCGTCACGGCTGGAACAGCACGATGGACCGGAAGATCAGCGCCGCCATCTGGTCCGGGGCCCCCAACGGTCGGGGTGGCTTCTCCACCTACACCAACCAGTGCCCCAGCATCGAGAAGTTCCGCACCATCATCGGCACTCCCGCCGGGCGCAACGACCTGCTCACCGCGTACAAGGTCAATACCCTGGCCGCGGCCGGGGCGAAGTGCTGACCGTCCCGGAGGGGACATCGTCTCCCACCGCGTGAGTGAAAGGACGGGTGGTGCGCGTGCCGGCACGGACACCGGCCGAGGACGCCCTGGCCCGCTCCCACACCACGGGCGACGGGCGGGTGACCTTCCAGGTCGCCCGCCTGTCGGTGGACCGCCGCCCGGACCGCGGGGTGACCTTGACGTACCTGCTCGACGTGGTGCGCCGAGGTCACCGGGACGAGCGCTGGGAGTTCACCCTGCCGTGGGACGACAAGTCCTTCACGGACGTGTTCGACTCGCCCGCTCCCGATTCCGAGCGGCTCGGACAGCTGGTGCACCTGGTCCACGCCCTGCTGGAGGAGTGGTGGGACACCAAGGACCACAACCGGCGGTCGGCGAGGATGGGCCGCCGCCTGCCCCCCGCCGGGGAGGCCGGCCCGGACGGGACGTGACCGGCCGGACCAGGCGTGACCAGTCGCGCGCTGGGCCGGCCCACCGGCGGGGCGTACCGCACCCGTCGCGTCCCGTGACGGCTCCGGATGCGGCGCGGCCCGGGAGCTGATTCCCTCGAGTTGCTGGCTTTCCCCATGCTTCGAGGAGTGACCATGAGCGTCGCAGGTGAACCCGGCGCCCGCGTGCGGCAACTGCGGGAGAAGGCACAGGAGCTGAACCAGGCCGCGGAGCGCTGCTCCGACCCTCAGGAGCGCCAGCGGCTGCGCGACAAGGCCCGCCACCTCCAGGAGCGGAGCGAGCAGGTCGGTGACGTCGGCGAGAAGCACGTGCGCCCCATGGAGTGAACCGACCGGACGCCGCCGGACGGGCCGCCGCCGCCGCGACCGCCGTGAACGCACGGCGGTCGTGGCGGGGCGGTCCCGGGTGCCCGGCCCCGGGGGCGCCGCAGCGGACGGTCAGGTCAGGCCGGGGCGGATGGCGTCGGCGACCGCCGCCAGACCCGCCACGCCGGGGCTGGGCGTGGCGGCCGTCGTCGGGAACGGCTTGGTGGGCAGGCCCTTCCACGCGATGTCCGTGTCGAAGAGGTGCATGCCGTGCGTGAAGCCGGTGCCCAGCTTGCCGTTGAGGTGCCGGGCCCACTGGTCGTCCATGGTCATCACCACCCGCTTGGGGCCGACGCCGCCGTTGTGGCGGACGAACTCGCCGGTGGTGAAGGCCTGCGGGACGCTGAAGTTCAGCATGGTCAGCTCACCGGCCGGGTCGGGCCGGCCGTCGACCTTCGGCGTGGTGAGGAACTTGCTGTCCCCGTAGGCCATGAACAGGACCCGGAAGTTGTCGACCTCGTACACCTGGCCCGTGGTCTGCCGGGTGAGCCGGAAGCCGCCCGGGTGGCAGACGCGCCCGCTGGGGAATTCGACGGTGTCGTACTTCTCGCCGATCGGCATGACGGCGGCCGTTCCGTCGTCGGTCATCCGCACCGGCTCGATGCCCTCGACCGTGACTCCGGCCCTCTCCAGGCCGTCGCGGAACGCCTTGGAGAAGGTGACCTTCGCCGTGCCCTCCTTCGACAGGTAGACGCCCGTCTCCCCTTCCGGGAGACAGCCCTTGACGGGCGCCGCGGGCGCGGACTGCCCGGAGCGGGCCGGGCCGCCGGACTCGGCGAGCGCCGGCTGGCCGGCCGCCAGCGCCACGGCGCACAGGCCCGTGGCCAGGGCGAGGGAGGTACGGGGAGTGAGACGCATGACGGATCTCCTGTGGGGTGGGGGGTGGGATCGACGCCATGGTGGCGGGCCCGGGCCACCGGTGGCCGCCGACGGGTTGCGGGCACCACTCCGAACGGACGATCACCATCACCCGGACGGCGGCGCCGGGCAGGGCCGTGCGGAGCAGGCCCCCGCACTCACCGGTACCCGCCCGGCAGGGGTCCGTAGCGGTCCTCCGCGCCCGCCGCCACCGCGGCCCCCGCCCGGGACGGTGGAGGCCCGCCGGACGCGTACACCGGCCGTAGCTGGGGACTCGGCCAGTCGGACGCCGCCGGGCGTCCGGTGCGCACCGGGCCTTCCCGGGCCGGGCCGGCAGGAGGAGCCATGAGCGTACGAGTTCCCGCGCTGCGGGCGGTGCGTGCCGTGGTCCTGGACACCGACGGGGTGATCACCGACTCGGCCCGGCTCCACGCGGCGGCCTGGCAGGGCGCCTTCGACGGCTTCCTGCGGGAGCACCCGCCAGCGGACCCGGCGAAACGGCGCCCCTTCGACCCGGTGGGCGACTACCTGCGGTACGTGGACGGCAGGTCCCGGGCGGACGGGGCGGTGGCCTTCCTGGCGTCCCGGGGGCCGCGCCCGTCCGACCGTGCGGTGGCGGCGGTCGCCGCCGACAAGGAGCGGCGCTTCACCGCACTGCTGCGGGAGCGGGGCGCCCCCGCCTACCCCGGCACGGTACGGCTGCTGGAGGCGCTGCGCGGCACCGGTACACCGCTCGCCGCCGCCTCGTCCTCCCGGCACGCCCGGGACCTGCTGGCGGGCGCCGGGGTGCTGGAGCTGTTCGACGCGGTCGTGGACGGGGCGGAGGCGGACCGGCTGGGTCTGCCGGGCAAGCCCGACCCGGCGCTCTTCGAGGAGGCGGCCCGCCGGCTGGGGGTGCCCGCCGGGCGGTGCGCGGTGGTGGAGGACGCGCTCGCGGGCGTCGAGGCGGCCCGGCGCGGCGGTTTCGGGCTGGTGGTGGGGGTGGACCGGGCGGCGGGCCCGGGCTCGGGGGACGCGCTGCGGCGGCGGGGGGCCGACATCGTGGTCCGCGACCTGGCCGAGCTGCTGCCGGACTCCCCCGGCCGGCTGCCTCCGCCCGCCCCGCCGCGGCGGCCGGAGCGACCGGAGCGGCCCGATACCACCGGCCTCACCGGCGAGGGGAGGGGGCGGCCGTGAGCGACGAGCAGTGGACCTGGGAGTACGAGGAGTACGTACCCGAGCGGGAGGGTCTGCGGGAGACGCTGTGCACCCTGGGCAACGGCTACTTCGCCACCCGCGGGGCCGCCCCCGAGTGCGCGGCGGACGGCGTCCACTACCCCGGTACGTATGTGGCGGGCTGCTACAACCGGCTGACGTCCGACGTGGCCGGGCGCCGGGTGGAGAACGAGGACATGGTCAACCTCCCCAACTGGCTGCCGCTGCGCTACCGGCTGGACGGCGGGACGGAGCCCGGCGGGTGGCTGGGCCCGGACGCCGAGGAGATGACCGACCACCGGCAGACGCTGGACCTCCGCAACGGCACCCTGGAGCGGGTCGTCCGGTACGAGGACGACCGGGGCCGGCGGCTGGCGGTGCGCCAGTGGCGGGTGGTGCACATGGCGGATCCGCACCTGGCCGCGCTGCGCACCGAGTTCACGGCCGAGAACTGGGCGGGCGCGCTGGAGGTGGAGGCGGCCCTCGACGGGGACGTCCGCAACGCGGGGGTGGCCCGGTACCGGGAGCTGGACTCCCGCCACCTCACCCATGTGCACACGGGGGACGCCACCCCGGACACGGTGTGGCTGCGCTGCCGCACCCGTACTTCCGACATCCGGGTCGGCATGGCGGTACGCACCACCGCCGCGGTGCCCGCCACCGCCCGGCACGGGGTGCGTGCCGTCCAGCGCTTCCGGCTGGAGCTGACGCCGGGCCGGACGGCCGTCGTGGACAAGACCGTCGCGCTGCACACCTCGCGGGACCCGGCGATCAGCGACCCGCTGCACGCGGCGGTCGACCGGGTGCGCCACGCCCCGGGCTTCGACGCGCTGCTGGCCACCCACCGCACCGCGTGGCGGCAGCTCTGGCGGCGCGCCGAGCTGGAGGTGCCCGACCAGGCGGGCCGCATCCTTCGGCTGCACCTCTTCCACGTCCTGCAGACGCTCTCGCCGCACACCGCCGACCTCGACGTCGGCGTACCGGCGCGCGGGCTGCACGGCGAGGCGTACCGGGGCCATGTCTTCTGGGACGAGCTGTTCGTCCTGCCCTACCTGAACCTGCACTTCCCCGAGGTGTCCCGGGCCCTGCTCACCTACCGGCACCGGCGGCTGGAACGGGCCAGGTTCGCCGCCCGGGACGCCGGCCGGGCGGGTGCGCTCTACCCGTGGCAGAGCGGCAGCGACGGCCGGGAGGAGACCCAGCAGCTGCATCTCAATCCGCGTTCGGGGCGCTGGCTGCCGGACCACTCGCGCCTCCAGCACCACGTCGGCTCGGCCATCGCCTACAACGTCTGGCAGTACTGCGAGGCGAGCGGGGACGCCGAGTTCCTGCACACCAAGGGCGCCGAGATGCTGCTCCAGATCGCCCGCTTCTGGGCCGGCAGCGCCACCTACGACGAGGGGTTGGGCCGTTACCGGGTGCGCGGGGTGATGGGCCCGGACGAGTACCACGACGCCTACCCGGACGCGGACCGTCCGGGCCTGGACGACAACGCGTACACCAATGTCACCGCCGCCTGGGTGCTGGCCCGCACGCTCACGCTGCTGCGCGACCTGCCCGAGCCGCGACGCCGGGAGCTGGTGGAGCGCACCGAGCTCCACGAGGACGAGCTGGCGCTGTGGGAGGACGTCTCGCGGCGGCTGCACGTGCCCTTCCACTCCGGTGTGATCAGCCAGTTCGAGGGGTTCGGAGACCTGGCCGAGCTCGACTGGGGGCGGCTGCGGGAGCGGTACGGGGACATCCGGCGGCTCGACCGGATCCTGGAGGCCGAGGGCGACACGGTCAACCGTTACCAGGCCTCCAAGCAGGCCGATGTGCTGATGCTCGGGTACCTGTTCTCACCGGCCGAGCTGCGCGGGCTGCTGGGGCGCCTGGGGTACGCGCTGGACGACGCGACCTGGCACCGTACCGTCGACTATTACCTCCAGCGCACCAGCCACGGCTCGACGCTGAGCGGTCTGGTGCACGGCTGGGTGCTGGCCCGGGTGCGGCGTGCCGAGGCGTGGCGGTTCTGCCAGGAGGCGCTGGAGGGCGACATCGCGGACGTCCAGGGCGGTACGACGGGTGAGGGCGTCCACCTGGGGGCCATGGCGGGCACGCTCGATCTGGTGCAGCGGGGTCTGACGGGCCTGGAGACGCGCGGCGGGGCGCTCCGGCTGGACCCGGTGCCGCTGCCCGAGCTGTCCGAGTACTGCTTCACCCTGCGCTACCACGGCCACTGGGGCGTCTCGCTGCGGATGACGCCGGGCAGTCTGCACGTCACCGTGCCGGACTCGGGGCGCTCCCCGATCGACGTGGAGCTGCCCGGCCGGGCGGTGCTGGTGGAGCCGGGGCAGTCGCGCGAGCTGCCCCTGCCCGGCTGAGCGGCCGGCCCGGGGCCTCAGGGCTTCGGGTGGTGGGTGTACCTCGTGGTGATCCTCCGGCCGCTGACGTGGGAGGGCGTGAGCGCCGTCCACAGGCAGCTGTCGTCGCCCGACCAGGGAGTGCTGTACGCCTGTTCGTCCAGTCTGCGCACGGTCTCGGGGTCGGTGACCTGGTGCGGCTCACCCACCACCTGGACGCTCCAGCCGCCGTGCAGGGCGTCGTCGATGTGGTCCACCTCGAACGCCAGCTCGTTGCCGCCGGCCGTGGCCGGACGCGCGTCCGGTGTGGTCCTGAACGCCACCTCCCCGTCGGCGATCAGGTAGTCGACGGGCAGGATGGCCGGGCCCTCGCCGGTGGTGACGGCGACATGGCCCACGCCATGCGTACCCAGCAGCAGGCGGCACTCGTCGAGCCCGAGTTCCACCCGCTCCGGGTGGTGGGCGGCCCGGCCGGATCCGGGCGGCAGGTCCGCCGTCCCACCGGTCAGCTCGGCGACCGTGGTCTCCAGGGCGTCGGCCAGCCGCAGCAGGAAGCCGATGCCGGGGGTGGCGGTCTGCTCCTCCAGGTACTGGATGTACCCGGGAGCCGATCCGGCGCGTACGGCGACGTCCTCGCGGGTCAGGCCCAGCTGTTCCCGGCGGGCGGCCACCCGTCGGCCGATGTCCCCCCGGCAGGGGCCCTGAGTGGTGGCGTCGGATCCCTTCAGCAGCGATTTCCCGGACATGGCGGCACGTCCCTTCCGCGCGTCGGCACCTTCCCTCACGGTAGTCACCGGCGTTGCCGTCCGCACACCGCCGGGCCCGGGGTCAGGGGTGCGCGGCCCGGGCCCGGGCGGGGCTCAGTCCTCGTCGCCGAACGGAGGCGCCACGCCCTTCCCCGGTTCGATCACGTCCCGGCGGCCCGCGGTCTGCAGCCTCTCCACCGCGGTGATGTCCGGGTGGTGCAGGTCGAAGGCGGGGGACTCGGAGCGGATGCGGGGCAGGGTGGCGAAGTTGTGGCGGGGCGGCGGGCAGGAGGTCGCCCACTCCAGGGAGCGGCCGTAGCCCCAGGGGTCGTCGACGTCGACCCGCTCGCCGACCTTGGCGGTCTTCCACACGTTGTAGAGGAACGGCAGGGTGGACAGGCCCAGCAGGAACGAGCCGACGGACGAGAGGGTGTTCAGGGCGGTGAAGCCGTCGGCGGAGAGGTAGTCGGCGTACCGGCGGGGCATTCCTTCGGCGCCCAGCCAGTGCTGGACGAGGAAGGTCAGGTGGAAGCCCGCGAACAGGGTCCAGAAATGGATCTTGCCGAGGCGTTCGTCCAGCATGGTGCCGGTCATCTTCGGCCACCAGAAGTGGAAGCCGGCGAACATCGCGAAGACGATCGTCCCGAACAGCACGTAATGGAAGTGGGCGACGACGAAATAGCTGTCGGTGACGTGGAAGTCCATCGGCGGTGACGCGAGGATGACACCCGTGAGGCCACCGAAGAGGAAGGTGACCAGGAATCCGATCGCCCAGAGCATGGGTGTCTCGAAGCTGATCGATCCCTTCCACAGGGTGCCGATCCAGTTGAAGAACTTCACCCCCGTGGGCACCGCGATCAGGAAAC
>NZ_JBFAGV010000058.1:0-10873 GCF_040653855.1 Streptomyces sp. NPDC050856
CGTCGGTGTCGAAGTCCAGCAGGTCCCCGCCCCGGAAGCTGGCCGGCGCCTGGTGGGCGCCTGCCCCTCGGCGCCGTCCGGGTCGTCGGCCCCGGCCGCCCCGGGCCCGCGCCGCCGCGGCCGGGCGGGCAGCGCCTCGCGCCACTGCTCGTCGTACCGCTCGTCGTCCTCACCGATGACCGGCGCGTACCCGTACGGCTCGACGAGGCCCAGGCGCGCGCCCAGGGCTCGCAACCGCTGCGGGATGGCGTTGACGGGTGTCGCCGTGACGACCAGCAGGCCGAACACCGTGAGCAGCACCAGCAGCGGTACGGCGAGGACCTCGCCCGTCATGAAGACCAGTGGCTTGGAGGCCGCCCAGCCGATCAGGCCGCCGGCGTCCCGCATGGCCTCGGTGCCCGCGTCGCGCCCCGGCGAGCCGCAGGCGATGTGCACCTGACCGAGCACCCCGATGACCAGCGCGGACAGTCCGATGACGATCCGGCCGTTGGCCTCGGGCTTCTCGGGGTGGAGGATCAGGCGGATCGCCATGGCGCCCACCAGGAGCGGCACCAGCAGGTCGAGCCGGCCGAAGGCGCCGGTCACCAGCATCTTGACCAGTTCGCCCACCGGGCCGTGCAGGTTGGCCCAGGTGCCGGCGGCGACGATCAGGGCGATGCCCAGCAGGAGCAGTGCCAGGCCGTCCTTGCGGTGCGCCGGGTCGAGTCCCTTGGCGCCGCGCCCTATCCCCCGGAACATCGCGCCCACGGCGTGTGCCAGACCCAGCCACAGGGCCCGCACGAGCCGGTACACGCCCGCGGTGGGAGAGGGCGCGGGACGGCGCGCCGGGACCTTCTTGACGGGCGCCCTACGCACCGCCTTCTTGGCGGGCGCCTTCCTCGCGGGCACCGCCTGCCTGGCCGCGGGCCGCTTCATGGGGGGCTTGCCCGGCACCGCCTTCTTCGCGGCGCCGGAGGTACGGCCGGCGCGCGGCTGCGCGGTGCCCGCCGTGCTCTGGGAACCCTTGCCGGACGTACGTGAGGCCATGGGTGTGAGGTTACCGGTGTGGGCCGCGACGGACACGTGTGCCCACTGCTTCACCCGTTCGTGTCGCCCATGACGTGTCGTGAAGCTGACGTGCGCTCAACTGGCCGGTACCGGCCACGCGGTCAGTTCTGCGCGGGCAGGGAGGGCGAGCTGCCGGAGGTGCCCGGCTCCAGGGCGTCCAGCGCCCGGCGCAGTCCGGTGAGCTTGCGCTCCAGGTGCGCGGCGGTGGCGACGGCGGCGGCGTCCGCCGAGTCGTCGTCGAGCTGCTTGGACAGTGCCTCGGCCTGCTCCTCCACGGCGGCGAGCCGGGCGGACAGCTCGGCGAGCAGACCGGCGGACTCCTTGGCCGCGCCGCCCTGGTCGCCGCCCTCCAGCTGGAGCCGCAGCAGCGCGGCCTGCTCGCGCAGCTGACAGTTCTTCATGTACAGCTCGACGAAGACCGAGACCTTGGCGCGCAGCACCCACGGGTCGAACGGCTTGGAGATGTAGTCCACCGCTCCGGCGGCGTAGCCCCGGAAGGTGTGGTGCGGGCCGTGGTTGATGGCCGTCAGGAAGATGATCGGGATGTCCCGGGTCCGCTCCCTGCGCTTGATGTGCGCGGCGGTCTCGAAACCGTCCATCCCTGGCATCTGGACGTCGAGAAGAATCACCGCGAAGTCGTCCGTCAGCAGCGCTTTGAGCGCTTCCTCCCCTGACGATGCCCGCACCAGCGTCTGATCGAGCGCAGAGAGGATGGCCTCCAGCGCCAGCAGATTCTCCGGTCGGTCATCGACCAGGAGGATCTTGGCCTTCTGCACCATGGCCCGTCCTCCTCGCCCCGGCAGTTGGCCGGGCGCCGCCCCAGGGGACGACTCCCTTGCGCCGTCCGTCCTTGTGCCGGTCATCGTAGCCGCACCCCGCCTGTCGCCACACCCTGTCACCGTGATGTCACTGCGCACGTAGCAGAAACGTGGCTGGAGACCAGAAAGTTCCCCGAAAAACGCTTCCTCACACGCGTTCGACCACAGTCAGTCAACAACATGCCACGATTCGCGTCTCCTACGGTCACTCTCCGCGCATCCACTGATCCATAACCGAAAGCAGATGGTCCGGATCCACCGGCTTCGTAACGTAGTCGGAAGCGCCGGATTCGATCGCCTTCTCCCGGTCGCCCTTCATGGCCTTCGCCGTGAGGGCGATGATCGGCAGACCGGCGAACTGCGGCATGCGGCGGATCGCCGTCGTCGTCGCGTACCCGTCCATCTCGGGCATCATGATGTCCATCAGTACGACGGTCACATCGTCGTGCTGCTCCAGGACCTCGATGCCCTCGCGGCCGTTCTCCGCGTAGAGCACGGACAGGCCGTGCTGCTCCAGCACGCTGGTGAGGGCGAAGACATTCCGGATGTCGTCGTCCACGATGAGGACCTTCTCACCGTTGAACTCGAAGTTGCGCTTCGGCTGCTCCTGCCCCTCCTGCCCCGCCCACGGGTCCTGCGGCGCCGGGGCCGGCGCGGACGACCCGGCCGGGGCGCCACCGGGCTGGCCGGGCAGCGCCGGGCGCTGCTCGGTCCCGCTCAGCGAGGACCTGCGGCGGTGCCGGAACAGGGCACCCGCACCGGAGCGCGGGTCCCCGGCGGCCGAGCCCGGCGCGGAGTGGGCCGACGGGCCCTGCCCGACCTCCTCGGCGCCGCCCGTGTACGCGTCCCCGGAATCGGGAAGCTGGTGCCCGAAGCCCTGCGACGGCAACTCGGCCGGGTGCAGCGGCAGGTACAGCGTGAAGGTCGAGCCACGGCCCGGTTCACTCGCCGCGTGGATCTCGCCGCCCAGCAGCCGGGCGATCTCCCGGCTGATCGAGAGGCCCAGCCCGGTGCCGCCGTACTTGCGGCTGGTGGTGCCGTCCGCCTGCTTGAACGCCTCGAAGATCACCCGCATCTTGCTCGCCGCGATGCCGATGCCGGTGTCCGTCACCGAGAAGGCGATCAGGTCGCCACCGGGCTCGCTGAGGGCCCCGGACTCCAGCAGCTGCTCACGGATGGACTGCGGCACGTCCGTCTTGGCCGGCCGGATGACCAGCTCGACGGCGCCGCTGTCGGTGAACTTCACCGCGTTGGACAGCAGGTTGCGCAGCACCTGGAGCAGCCGCTGCTCGTCGGTGTGCAGCGTGGCGGGCAGTTCGGGCGACACCCGGACCGAGAAGTCCAGCCCCTTCTCGGCGGTCAGCGGCCGGAACGTGGCCTCCACGTAGTCCACGAGCTGGACCAGCGCGATCCTGGTCGGGCTGACGTCCATCTTGCCCGCCTCGACCTTCGACAGGTCCAGGATGTCGTTGATCAGCTGGAGCAGGTCGGAACCCGCCCCGTGGATCGTCTCGGCGAACTCGACCTGCTTCGGGGAGAGGTTGCCCTCGGCGTTGTCCGCGAGCAGCTTGGCCAGGATCAGCAGCGAGTTCAGCGGCGTGCGCAGCTCGTGCGACATGTTCGCCAGGAACTCCGACTTGTAACGCATGGAGACCGCGAGCTGCTCGGCCCGCTCCTCCAGCACCTGCCGGGCCTCCTCGATCTCGGTGTTCTTCACCTCGATGTCGCGGTTCTGCCGGGCCAGCAGCTCGGCCTTCTCCTCCAGTTCGGCGTTGGAGTCCTGGAGCGCCTTCTGCCGGTTCTCCAGTTCGGCCGAACGCTCCCGAAGCTGCTCGGTCAGCTCCTGCGACTGCTTGAGCAGCACCTCGGTCTTGGTGTTCACGCTGATGGTGTTGACGCTGGTGGCGATCATCTCGGCGATCTGGTTGAGGAAGTCGCGCTGGATCTGGGTGAAGGGCTGGAACGACGCCAGCTCGATCACGCCGAGCACCTTCCCCTCGAAGAGCACCGGCAGCACGATCACATAGGCGGGGGAGGCCTCCCCCAGTCCCGAGGAGATCCTCAAGTACCCCGGCGGCACATTGACCTGGACGGTCCGCTTCTCCTCGGCGGCCGTCCCGATCAGCGTCTCGCCGGGCCGGAAGGTCGTGGGCATCGAGCCGGCCGAGTAGCCGTAGCTGCCCCGCATGACCAGCTCGTACGAACCGTCCTCGCCCGGCCCGATCTCATTGCCGCCGCCCGTGGGCATCGCCAGGAAGAACGCGCCGTGCTGCGCCGAGACCACCGGCGTCAGCTCACTCATGATGAGCGAGGCCACGTCGTCCAGGTCGCGGCGGCCCTGCATCAAACCGGAGATCCGGGCCAGGTTGCCCTTGAGCCAGTCCTGCTCCTCATTGGCGAGGGTGGTGTCCCGCAGGTTGGCGATCATCGTGTTGATGTTGTCCTGGAGGACCTGGATCTCGCCCGCCGCGTCCACGTCGATCTTCAGGTTGAGGTCGCCTCGGGTCACCGCCGTGGCGACGGCGGCGATGGCGCGCACCTGGCGGGTGAGGTTGCCGGCCATCTCGTTGACCGACTCGGTCAGGTCGCGCCAGGTGCCGTCGACGTCCCGGACCCGGGCCTGGCCGCCCAGGATGCCCTCCGTACCCACTTCCCGGGCCACCCGGGTGACCTCCTCCGCGAACGAGGAGAGCTGGTCGACCATCGTGTTGATGGTGTTCTTCAGCTCCTGGATCTCACCGCGCGCGTCGATGTCGATCTTCTTGGTGAGATCGCCCTTGGCGATGGCGGTGGTCACCGTGGCGATCTGGCGCACCTGACCGGTCAGGTTGGACGCCATCGAGTTCACCGACTCGGTGAGGTCCTTCCACGTACCGGAGACCCCCGGCACCCGTGCCTGGCCGCCCAGCTCGCCCTCCGTACCCACCTCGCGGGCCACTCGCGTCACCTCGTCCGCGAACGAGGAGAGCGTGGTGACCATGGTGTTGACGGTGTCGGCCAGTTCGGCGACCTCACCGCGCGCCTCGACGGTGACCTTCTTGGTCAGGTCGCCGTTGGCGACGGCCGACGACACCCGCGAGATGTTCCGCACCTGGGAGGTCAGGTTGTTGGCCATCACGTTGACGTTGTCGCTGAGGTCCTTCCAGATGCCGGTGACGCCCCGCACCCGGGCCTGGCCGCCGAGGATGCCCTCGGTACCCACCTCGCGGGCCACCCGCGTCACCTCGTCGGCGAAGTTGGAGAGCTGGTCCACCATCGTGTTGACGGTGGTGACGAGGTCGAGGATCTCCCCCCGCGCGTCGACGGTGATCTTCTTCGACAGGTCTCCGCGCGCGACCGCCGTGGTCACCTCGGCGATGTTGCGCACCTGGGAGGTGAGGTTGTTCGCCATGGAGTTGACGGACTGGGTGAGGTCCTTCCAAGTGCCGGAGACCCCCTGCACCTCGGCCTGGCCGCCCAGGATGCCCTCGGTGCCCACCTCGCGGGCCACCCGGGTCACCTGCTCGGCGAAGTTGGAGAGCTGGTCCACCATCGTGTTCAGGGTGTTCTTCAGCTCCAGGATCTCGCCCCGGGCGTCCACGTCGATCTTCTGCGACAGGTCACCACGGGCCACGGCGGTGGCCACCTGCGCGATGTTGCGCACCTGGGCGGTGAGGTTGCCGGCCATGCCGTTCACCGAGTCGGTCAGGTCCCGCCACACGCCCGCGACGCCCGGCACCTGCGCCTGCCCGCCGAGCCGCCCGTCGGTGCCCACCTCGCGGGCCACCCGGGTCACCTGATCGGCGAACGACGAGAGCTGGTCCACCATCGTGTTGATGGTGTTCTTCAACTCCAGGATCTCGCCCCGGGCGTCCACGTCGATCTTCTGCGACAGGTCACCGCGCGCCACCGCCGTCGTCACCTGGGCGATCTGGCGCACCTGCGACGTCAGGTTCCCGGCCATGAAGTTGACCGAGTCGGTGAGCTCCTTCCACGTACCCGAGACACCGGGGACCCGCGCCTGGCCGCCGAGCCGGCCCTCCGTACCGACGTCCCGCGCCATCCGCGTCACCTGGTCGGCGAAGGCCGACAACTGCGCCACCATCGTGTTGACGGTGTTCTTGAGCTCCAGCATCTCGCCCGCGACGTCCACGGTGACCTTCTGCGACAGGTCACCGTTGGCCACCGCCGTCGTCACCTGGGCGATGTCACGCACCTGACCCGTGAGGTTGCGGAACGCCGTGTTCACCGAGTCGGTGAGGTCCTTCCACGTACCGGCCGCGCCCGGCACCTGCGCCTGCCCGCCGAGCCGGCCCTCGACGCCGACCTCCCGCGCCACCCGCGTCACCTCGGAACCGAAGGCCGAGAGCTGGTCCACCATCGTGTTGACGGTGTTCTTCAACTCCAGCATCTCGCCGGCGACATCGACGGTGACCTTCTGCGACAGGTCGCCGTTGGCCACCGCCGTCGTCACCTGGGCGATGTCACGCACCTGGGTGGTGAGGTTGCGGAAGACGGTGTTGACCGAGTCGGTGAGGTCCTTCCAGGTGCCCGCCGCGCCCGGCACCTGGGCCTGGCCGCCCAGCAGCCCCTCGGCCCCGACCTCGCTCGCGACCCGGGTGACCTCGTCGGCGAAGGTCCGCAGCGTCTCGGTCATCTGGTTGATGGTGTCGGCGAGCTGCGCCACCTCGCCGCGCGCGCTCACCGTGACCTTCTGCGACAGGTCTCCGTTGGCGACCGCCGTGGTCACCTCGGCGATGCCCCGCACCTGGGACGTCAGGTTCCCCGCCATCGTGTTGACGGAGTCGGTCAGGTCCTTCCACACGCCGGCCACGCCCGGCACCTCGGCCTGACCGCCCAGCTCGCCCTCCGTGCCCACCTCACGGGCGACCCGCGTCACCTCGGAGGAGAACGAGGACAGCTGGTCCACCATCGTGTTGACGGTGTTCTTGAGCTCCAGCATCTCACCGGCCACGTGGACGGTGACCTTGCGCGACAGGTCGCCCTTGGCGACCGCCGTGGTCACCAGGGCGATGTCCCGGACCTGGGCCGTCAGCCGGTACGCCATGGTGTTGACCGAGTCCGTGAGGTCCTTCCACGAACCGGACACCCCCCGCACCTGGGCCTGGCCGCCGAGCTTGCCCTCCGTGCCGACCTCCAGCGCCACCCGCGTCACCTCGTCGGTGAACGACGACAGCTGGTCGACCAGGTTGTTGACGGTACGCGCGACCTTCAGGAACTCCCCGCGCAGCGGCCGGACCGCCCCGTCCGTCCCTTCCGAACGCAGCTCCATCCGCTGCTCCAGGTCGCCCTCGGCGACCGCGGACAGCACCCGGCCCACCTCGGAGACCGGCCGTGTCAGGTCGTCCACCAGCGCGTTGGCCGCCTCGATGGCCGACGCCCACGCGCCCTCACCGGCGCCGACGTCCAGCCGCTCGGACAGCTTGCCCTCGCGCCCGACCACCCTGCGCACCCGCGACAGCTCACCGGTCAGATGCAGCTTGCGGTCGGCGACCTCGTTGAACGCGGCGGCGATCTCCGCCATCACCCCGTCACCGGTCACGGTCAGGCGCTTGCGGAAGTTCCCGTCCCGCATCGACTCCAGGGCCGCCAGCAAGCGGTCGAGGGCCGCGGCGTCCACCTCGACGGTCCCAGCGCTCCGGGACCGTCCGCCCTTCGCGCGCGTGCTACCGCCCCGCGCCGTCACGCCAGACTCCACCGTGTCCCTCCCGAAGGGGTTGACCGTACTGCTCGGGCATTGCCGCTCCCGCCTCGCGCCGCCGTACACGGCCACCGGGAACCCTCCCAGTGTTTCACCACGACCGAACAAGGCCATAACAGTTCGGCAGCTTCGCATAACGTCCCCGCCCCCGGGGGACGGAAACAGCGGTGACCACCATCCGCCCGGAGGGCGAAGGTAAGTAACCTGGCATCCGGCTGTCCAACCGCCCCGGTCCGCCCGGCGGGGGCGGTGGGACGGAGTACGACCACCGGGCACCGGGAGGGGCAGGGCCGATCATGGCAGAGCCGGGCGTCGAGACGCGTACGAGGAGTACTGTGATCACCGCGCGGGCGGCCGCCACCTTCGACCCTGTGGGGCGCTCCGTCGCCGCAGCCCGGGCCTTCGTCCGGGACACCCTCCAAGGGTGGGGATACACGGACGTCGTCGACGACGCGGTCGTCCTGACCAGCGAACTCGTCACCAACGCAGTCATCCACGCCGGTACCGCCGCGGACGTCCTGTGCCTGCGCACCGAGGAAGGCGTCCGGGTCGAGGTCGCCGACCGGTACCCCGAGCGCGAGGTCCCCATCCAGGGCACCGGCCGCTCCCTGGGCAGCCCCGACCGGGAGAACGGCCGCGGCCTGCTGCTGTGCGCCGCGCTCGCCTCCCGCTGGGGCGTCGAGTACTCCCCCACCCGCAAACAGGTCTGGTTCCAGCTCGACCTGCCCGAACGCCCGGTCGGCACCCGGTCCGCGGGCCCCGTCCTCCCCGTCGACCTGCTCCCGGTCGCCGACGAACGGGTCCGGGTCGCCGTCGTCCAGGTCGACCGGGGCGGCACCGTCGCCGCCTGGAACCAGGACGCCGAGCACCTCTTCGGCCACACCGCCGACCAGGTCGTCGGCAAGCCGCTGGGCGACCTCGCCGCCTGGCCGCACACCCCCGGTACCGGCACCGGATTCGCCGAGGCGCTGCGCCTGTCCCGCTGGGAGGGCAGCTACGGCCTCCGCGGCACCGACGGCCGCGTCATCCCCGTCTACGCCTCCCACCTGCGCGTACGCGACACCGACGGCGAGCCGTCCACGGTCTGTCTGCTGGTACGGGACTACGAGCGCGCCGTCCTGCAGTCCCCCGCCCGCACCCCGGTCACCGACTCCGGCACCGAGGGCCGCAGCACCGACCCGTTCGAGGTCTTCATCGGCTCGCCGGCCCCCGACGACCTCGACGGCCTGCTCCAGCGGACCGTGGAGCGGGCCAGGGACATGCTGGACGGCGACGCCGCCTTCCTGCTGCTGGCCACCGACGACGAGACCGAGCTGGAGGTGCGCGCCACCACCGGCCTCCCCTCGGCCCGCCAGCGCTTCGCCCGGGTCCCCGTGGAGGCCGCGGGCACGGGCCGGTACTCCTCCGCCCGTATGCCGGCCGTCCATGAGGACCTCGGCGCCGTCCCGGGAGCCGTACCGCTCCTCGGCGGCACCGGGATGCGTTCGGTGGTCACCGTCCCGCTGAAGGTCGAGGGCCGTCTCACCGGCTCCCTCGGCGTCGCGGCGGAGGCTCCCGGCCGGTACTCCAACGAGGAGGCGTTGCGCCTGCAGTTCGCCGCCGACCGCATCGCGCTCGCCGTGGAGTCCGCCCGCCTCGGCGAACTCGAACGGCTGCGCCGCGGCTCCCTGAGCTTCCTGGTCGAGGCGTCCGACCTGCTGGCCGGCACCCTGGACCGGGACCAGACCCTGGCCCTGATGGCCCAGATGACCGTCCCCACGCTCGCCACCTGGTGCGCCGTCTACACGATCGCCGACCAGTCGTCCGAGCCTTTCCTCTCCTACGTCCTGCACGAGGACGAGGAGCGGATCGACGGGCTCAAGGCCCTGTTGTCGAAGATCCCGCCGCCCGAGCCGGTGCCCTCGCCCGGCGCCCGGATCTGGACCTCCCCCGGTGATGCCGCCCACCAGTCCGCCCTGCGCACCTCCATGCGCGAACTGGGCCTGGGCTCCACTCCGCTGTCCTCGGGCATCGGTACGACGCTGGCGACGGCCGCCGCGGTCGGCGGCGAGACGGTCGTCCTGCCGCTGGTGGCCCGCAACCGGGTCATCGGCATGCTCACGCTGGGCAAGCCCTCCGAGGACCACTTCCGCCAGGAGATCCTGGAGCTGGCCGAGGACCTGTCCCGGCGGGCCGCTCTGGCACTGGACAACGCCCGCCTGTACTCGGAGCGCACGGCGATCAGCCAGTCCCTCCAGCGCAGCCTGCTTCCCCCGGGCCTCCCGCAGGTGCCGGGCGTGGAGGTCGATGTCATCTACCGCGCGGCCGGCGAGGGCAACGAGGTCGGCGGTGACTTCTACGACCTGTTCCCCATCCGCGACAACGCGTACGGCTTCGCCATCGGGGACGTCTGCGGCACGGGCCCGGAGGCCGCCGCGGTCACCGGCCTGGCCCGGCACGCCCTGCGCCTGCTGGCCCGTGAGGGCTTCAGCGGCCCGGCGGTACTGGAGCGGCTGAACGCCGCCATTCTCGACGAGGGGGCGCGCAGCCGTTTCCTGACCCTGCTGTACGGCGAGCTGTGGCCCCAGGAGGACGGGAGCGCGGTCCTCAAGGTCGTCTGCGCCGGCCACCCGCTGCCGCTGCGGCTGCGGCAGGACGGCACGGTCCAGCCGGCCGCGGAGCCGCAGCCGCTGCTCGGTGTGATGGAGGACCTGGAGCTGTACGAGGAGACGGTGACCCTCGATCCGGGCGATGTCCTGCTGTGCGTCACCGACGGTGTCACGGAGCGCCGGGAGGGCACGCGCATGCTCGGCGACGACGGCCTGGCCGAGGTCCTCACCACGTGTACGGGCCTCACGGCCGGCGCGGTCGCCGCCCGTGTCCTGCGCGCGGTCGAACGCTTCGCGGCGGAACCGGCCTCGGACGACATGGCCATTCTCGCGATGCGTGTCCCGGAGCCGCACACCGACTGACATAGGAAAAAGGCCCCCCGCCACATGGGCGGGGGGCCTTTTTCTTTGAGCCCCCAAACGGAATCGAACCGTTGACCTTCTCCTTACCATGGAGACGCTCTGCCGACTGAGCTATGGGGGCCGGCTTGTCGCTTTGGGCTTTTCCCCTCCGCAACGAGATGAAGCATACCCTGACCAGGGCCTCTTTCCAAACCAGGCTCTGCGGTCCGCGCCTTGAGCGGGCGCGGCTGAGCGAGATGCCGTAGCCGTCGCGTAGGGTCCGGCCCGGAACGCAGAAATGCCTCGGTCCCCGGACAGTAATGTCCGGGGACCGAGGCTCAAAAATTGTTCGGCGGCGTCCTACTCTCCCACAGGGT
>NZ_JBFAGV010000059.1:0-9042 GCF_040653855.1 Streptomyces sp. NPDC050856
ACGCGTCCGTTTGCGCGGGGGGGCGCGCGCCCCCCCCACCCCCGCGGGGGGGGGGGGGCGGCGGGTGGGCGGCGCCCCCCCCCCCCACCGCTCCGTCGCCCCGCCCGGGGTGCCGGGAGGTGTGACGTGCCCCAGGCTGGATACGCGGGCTGACGTACGTCACCGGCACCCGGAGAGCGACGTCACCGACGACGAGACCCCGGCCCGGCCCCGCCCGATCACCTCCGACCCGGGAGACCCGAGCAGTGCAGCCGACCGAGCCCACCCACTCCCGTATCACCCTCCGGGTGAACGGCTCGCCCCACACCCTCACCGTCGACCACCGCGCCACCCTGCTGGACGTGCTGCGGGAGCGCCTGGACCTCACCGGCGCGAAGAAGGGCTGCGACCACGGCCAGTGCGGTGCCTGCACCGTCCTCGTCGACGGCCGGCGCGCCAACAGCTGCCTGCTCCTCGCGGTGGCCCAGGACGACACCGAGATCACCACCGTGGAGGGGCTGGCCCGGGAGGACGGGGAGCTGCACCCGCTCCAGCGCGCCTTCCTCGACCGGGACGCCTTCCAGTGCGGCTACTGCACCCCCGGCCAGCTCTGCTCGGCCGTCGGCGTCCTGGCCGAGGCGGCGGCCGGGCACCCCTCGCACGCGACCGGGGCCGGGGCCCTGACGGAGCCCGGACCCGTCCCGCTCACCGCCCCGGAGATCCGCGAGCGGCTGAGCGGCAACCTGTGCCGCTGCGGCGCCTACCCCCGTATCGTCGAGGCCGTCGAGGACGTGAGCCAGTGATGGAGCCCGTCGCCTACGTACGCGCCCGGAGCGTCGAGGAGGCAGCCGCCGCCCACGCGGCCCACCCCGGGGCCCGCTACCTGGCCGGCGGGACCAACCTCGTCGACCTGATGAAGCACGGGGTGGAGACTCCCCGGACCCTGATCGACGTCAGCCGGCTGCCCCTGGACGGCATCGAGGAACTGCCCGACGGCGGCCTGCGGATCGGCGCCACCGTGCGCAACAGCGACCTCGCCGCCCACCGGCTCGTCCGCAGCCGGTACCCCGTGCTGTCGCAGGCGCTGCTCGCCGGTGCGTCCGGCCAGTTGCGCAATGTCGCCACCACCGGCGGGAACCTGCTGCAACGCACCCGGTGCGGCTACTTCCAGGACACCTCCAAGCCCTGCAACAAGCGGACCCCCGGCAGCGGGTGCGCCGCCCGCGACGGCATCCACCGCGACCACGCGGTGCTGGGCCACTCGCCGCACTGCGTCGCCACCCACCCCTCCGACATGGCCGTCGCCCTCGCCGCCCTCGACGCCGCCGTGGAACTGCGCGGGGCGGACGGATCCCGGACCGTCCCCGTGACCGACTTCCACCGGCTGCCCGGCGACCACCCCGAGCAGGACACCGTGATCCGGCCCGGTGAGCTGATCTGTGCCGTCACCCTGCCGGGCGGCGCGGCGGGGCTGCCCTCCGCCTACCGCAAGGCCCGGGACCGCGCCTCGTACGCCTTCGCGCTCGCCTCCGTCGCGGCCGTGCTCGATGTGGACGGCGGCGTCGTACGCCGGGCGGCCCTGGCCTTCGGCGGTCTCGCCCACCGCCCCTGGCGGGCCCGCCACGCGGAGGCCGCGCTGCTCGGCGCCGCGCCCACCGGCGAGGCCGTCGCCCGCGCGGTGGACGCGGAACTGGACCGGGCCGAGCCGCTGCGCGACAACGCCTTCAAGGTGGTCCTCGCCCGCAACCTCGCCCGCCGGGTCCTGGCCGACCTGGCCCCCCCGCGCACCTAGGGGGTGTCTCGCCGGTCTCGCCGGGCTCGCGTCACCCGGTGCCGCGCCTCGCCGCTCGGTCGTCGGTCGCCACTGCTCCGCAGTGGCTTCCTCCTCCGCCGTGCGATCCGCGCCACCGGACGCCGCTCCCCGGTCCGGCCCGATCGACGAGACACCCCCTGGGCCCCGCCCCGGGCGCCCGCCCGTGGCCCGCGTCTGCAGCCCGCGCCACCACCCCGTCGTCAAGGACTCCGCGATGCATCCCACCACGATCACGACCGCCGTCGGCAGCCCCGCCGAACGCCTCGAAGGCCGCGACAAGGTCACCGGCACCGCCCGGTACGCCGCCGAGCACACCCCGCCGGACTGCGCCTACGCCTGGCCCGTCGCCGCGACCGTCGCCCGTGGCCGGGTCACCGCCGTCGACACGGACGCCGCGCTGGCCGTGCCCGGCGTGCTCGCCGTCCTCACCCCCTGGAACGCGCCCCGGCTGGGGGAGGCCGACGACCCGACGCTGGCGGTGCTCCAGGACGACACCGTGCCGCACCGGGGCTGGTACGTCGCCCTGGTCGTGGCCGACACCCTGGAGACGGCCCGCGCGGCGGCCGGCGCGCTGCCGGTGACCTACGCCGCCGAGCCGCACGACGTCACCCTCACCGACGACCGCCCCGACGCCTATGTGCCCGACGAGGCCAACGGCGGTGTACCGGGCCGGCGCGAGCGCGGCGACGCGCCCGGAGCCTTCGCCGCCGCCCCGGTGCGGGTCGACGTCACCTACCGGGTGCCGCCGCTGCACAACCACCCGATGGAACCGCACGCCGCCACCGCCCGCTGGGACGGCGACCGGTTGATCGTGCACGACTCCAGCCAGGGCTCCGTCCCGGTGCGCGGCGCCCTCGCCACCCTCTTCGGGCTCCCCGAGGAGCGGGTCACCGTCGTCTCCGAGCACGTGGGCGGCGGCTTCGGGTCCAAGGGAACCCCCCGGCCGCACGTCGTCCTCGCCGCCATGGCCGCCGGGCACGTCCGCCGGCCGGTCAAAATCGCCCTGCCGCGCCGGGAGCTGGCCGCCGTCGTCGGCCACCGGGCCCCCACCGTGCAGCGGCTGAGGCTCGGCGCCCGGCCGGACGGCACCCTGATCTCGGTCAGCCACGAGGTCACCACGTACACCTCCCGCGTCAAGGAGTTCGTCGAGCAGGCGGCCGTGCCCACCCGCGTCATGTACGGCTCGCCGCACAGCCTGACCGCGCACCACGTCGTCCGGCTCGACGTGCCGAGCCCGTCGTGGATGCGCGCCCCGGGCGAGGCGCCCGGCATGTACGCCCTGGAATCCGCGATGGACGAACTCGCCGACGCCCTCGGCATGGACCCGATCGAGCTGCGCGCCGTCAACGACCCGGACACCGAACCCGACAGCGGCCTGCCCTTCAGCAGCCGCCACCTGGTGGAGTGCCTGCGGGAGGGCGCCGACCGCTTCGGCTGGGCCGGCCGGGACCCGCGTCCCGCGACCCGCCGCGAGGGCCCGCTGCTCATCGGCACCGGCGTCGCCGCCGCCACCTATCCCGTCCTGCTGTCACCGTCCACGGCCAGTGCCACCGCGCTGCCCGACGGCACCCACACCGTGCGGGTCAACGCCACCGACATCGGCACCGGTGCCCGTACGGTGCTGGCCCAGATCGCCGCCGACGCGCTCCGCGTGCCCCTGACGTCCGTACGGATCGAGATCGGCTCCACCCGCCTGCCCGACGCCCCGCTGGCCGGCGGGTCCTCCGGCACCGCCTCCTGGGGCTGGGCCGTGCACGCCGCTTGCACGGACCTGGCCGAGCGGCTGGCCCGGCACACGGGCCCGCTGCCCGCCGACGGGCTGACCGCGTCCGCCGACACCACCGAGGCGACGCGGGAGGCGCCCGCCTTCGCGCGGCACGCCTTCGGCGCCCACTTCGCCGAGGTCGGGGTGGACACCACCACCGGTGAGGTGCGGGTGCGGCGGCTGCTCGGCGTGTACGCGGCCGGGCGGATCCTCAACCCGCGCACCGCCCGCTCCCAGTTCGTCGGCGGCATGACCATGGGGCTCGGCATGGCCCTGACCGAGCACAGCACCCTGGACCCGGCGTTCGGCGACTTCGCCGAGCGGGACTTGGCCGCCTACCACGTGCCCAGCCACGCCGACGTGCCCGACATCGAGGCGCACTGGATCGACGAGGAGGACGACCACCTCAACCCGATGGGCAGCAAGGGCATCGGCGAGATCGGCATCGTGGGCACCGCGGCCGCCATCGGCAACGCCGTCCACCACGCCACCGGGGTGCGCTTCCGGGAACTGCCGCTCACCCCCGACCGGGTGCTGCCGGCGCTCAGCTCCCGTAGCTGACGCTCACCTTCTCGAAGCCGAGGGAGCGCAGCAGGCCCTGGAGCATCCGGGTCGTGTTCTCCTCCGCGCGGACGGTCAGCCGGCTCTCCTCCGCCGCCTCGGCGATGTGCCGGACGGCGAGCTGCTGCACCGCGCGCTCGCTGTTGGGGTTGTCGGAGAACAGGTCCCCGAGCCGGTCGAGGAGGCCGCGCTGCTTGGACACCGCGTAGGAGCGGTCCGGGTCCAGCGCCGGCCGGCCCAGCTCGGCGCGGGGCAGCCGCAGCGAGGCGGAGGTGCGGCTCTCGTCCACCGTCACGTCGTCCTCACCGAGCCGGCCGAGGTCGACGTACGCGTCCACGCTGCCGGCGCCGATGTACAGGGTGCGGGTGCCGCGCAGCGCGTCCGGCAGGAACCCGGTGTCCTTCTCCAGGTCGACCACCACCTGGAAGTTGCCGGTGGCCGCGTCGTAGCGGCTGATGTCCTGGAGGGACTCGAGCAGGGCGGGCCCGGACCGGTCCCGGGTCTCCTCCCCGAACACGTCCCCCAGCCCGGGAACCAGACTGAAACGGAGCGCGCCGATCAGCAGGGCGGTGACCACGGCAACCGCTCCCGCCGCCTTCACCCACCACGGCACATGCTTGCTGGACGTCATGGCGGTCCTCCTCCCGCCGTCCTTCTGCCCCCGACGGCCCCCGGTCAGGCCCCCCGGGGACGGCCGGGTCGTGGCGGGCCGGGGCACAATGGGGCTTCCCGCGCCCCCATACCGCACGAACCGGAGCGAATCAGCGTGCCCACGTCGTCCTTCCAGCCGGTCCTGGACCGCATAGCGGCCGACATCGCGGCCCGTCCCGGCCGGGGCCGCCCGGCCGGCTACATCCCGGCCCTGGCCTCCGCCGATCCCCGGCGCTTCGGGATGGCCGTCGCGGAGCTGGACGGCACGGTGTACGGCGTGGGGGACTGGCAGCACCCCTTCTCGACCCAGTCGATCACCAAGGTGTTCACCCTGGCGCTGGTGCTCTCGCTGGACGGCGACAACCTGTGGGAACACGTCGGCCGGGAGCCCTCCGGCAATCCGTTCAACTCCCTGGTGCAACTGGAGTACGAGAACGGCATCCCCCGCAACCCCTTCATCAACGCGGGCGCCCTCGTCGTCACCGACCGCCTCCAGACCCTGACCGGTGACGCCGCCGGGGCGCTGCGCGCCTTCCTGCGTGCCGAGAGCGGCAACCCGCGCCTCACCTTCGACGAGGCCGTCGCCGCCTCCGAGTCCGCGCACGGCGACCGCAACGCCGCCCTGGCCCACTTCATGGCCTCCTACGGCAACATCACCAACCCGGTGCCGGGACTGCTCGGCCAGTACTTCCGGCAGTGCTCGGTCGAGGCGTCCTGCGCCGACCTGGCGCTCGCCGCCGGGTTCCTGGCCCGCCACGGCATCCGGGCCGACGGTTCCTCGCTGCTCACCCGCAGCCAGGCCAAGCAGGTCAACGCCGTCATGCTCACCTGCGGCACCTATGACGCGGCGGGCGACTTCGCCCACCGCGTGGGACTGCCCGGCAAGAGCGGTGTCGGTGGTGGCATCATCGCTGTCGTCCCAGGCCGCTGCACGCTCTGCGTCTGGAGCCCGGGCCTGGACCAGCGCGGCAACTCGGTCGCGGGCGTCGCGGCCCTGGACCGCTTCACCACCCTGACCGGCCTGTCGGTCTTCTGACGGCCGGCCGCCGGGCGCACCACGGGAACAGCACCACGGGAACAGCACGGAACAGCACCACGGGAACAGCACGGAACAGCACCAGGCGAACGCCACCGCGCCGCGCCACCGGGCGGAACACGTCGGAACGAAACCGTGAGGAGACCGGATGCACACCACCGTCGGGATCATCGGCGGCGGCCCCGCCGGACTGCTGCTGGCCCGGTTGCTGCACCGGGCCGGTGTCGACAGCGTCGTCCTGGAGCGCCGCGACCGCGCCCACGTCGAGCACCGCCAGCGCGCCGGCCTCCTCGAACAGGCCACCGCCGACGTCCTGCGGGCCGCCGGCGCGGGAGCCCGCCTGGACCGCGAGGGCAAGGTCCACCAGGGTTTCGAACTGCGCTTCGCCCGGCGCTCCCACCGGATCGACCTCGCCGCCCTCACCGGCGGGCGCACGGCGACGATGTACGCCCAGACCGAGGTCGTCAAGGACCTGATCACCCTTCAGCTCGCCGAGGGCGGACCGCTGCTCTTCGGGGCCGAGGCCCGCGCGGTCGACGGGGCGGACACCGGCCGCCCGGCCGTCCGCTACCTCCACCAGGGCCGCGAGCGGACCCTCACCTGTGACTACGTCGTCGGCTGCGACGGCTCCCACGGCGTCGCGCGCGGCGCCGTACCGGAGCGGCTGCGCACCACCTACCAGCAGACCCATCCGTACTCCTGGCTGGGGATACTCGCCGACGCGCCACCGGTGTACGAGGAACTGGTCTACGCCCACTCCGAGCGGGGCTTCGCGCTGGCAAGCATGCGCTCGCCGGTGGTCAGCCGGCTCTACCTCCAGGTGCCCAACGGCACCGACCCCGCCGACTGGCCGGACGAGCGGATCTGGGACGAGCTGGACGCCCGCCTCGCCCTGGACGCGGACCCGGGCCGGCGGCTGACGCGCGGCCCGGTCACCGCGACGACGGTCGTGCCGATGCGCAGCCAGGTCACCGAACCGATGCGGTACGGGCGGCTGTTCCTCGCCGGGGACGCCGCGCACATCGTGCCGCCGACCGGCGCCAAGGGCCTCAACCTGGCCGTCGCCGACGTCGTGGTGCTGGCCCGCGCGCTGGTCCACCGGCACACCACGGGCTCACCGGAGCTGCTGGAGGCGTACTCGGACACCTGCCTGCGCCGGGTCTGGCGGGCCGAGCACTTCTCGCACGCCATGACCAGGCTCCTGCACACCGATCCGCACGGTACGCCCTTCGAGGCCCGCCTCCAGCTCGCGCAGCTGGAACGGCTGGTCACCTCGCCGCACGCCGCCGCCGAGTTCGCCGACAACTACACCGGCGCGCCGCTCGTCCCGGCCTCCTGAGCCGCCCGCCGCCCGGCCGCCCGCCGGGCGAGCGGTACGAGCCCGACCGCGACCGCGCCCACCAGACCGGCCAGCGCGAACGCCACGAAGCCCCAGCGGTCGTGGCCACCGGCCGCGAGCACCCCGCCCAGCCAGGGGCCGACCACCGCACCGGTGCGCCCGACCCCGGTCACCCAGCCCAGCCCGGCGGCGCGCTCGCGGTCCCGGTAGACGGTGTTCGTCGCCGCGTACACCATGACCTGCGCGCTGAACAGCCACACCCCGGTGAGCGCCACCACCACGTAGGTCGCCCCCAGCGGCAGTCGCGCGCCGAGCAGCAGGGCGCCCACCGCCGTCAGCACGAACCAGACCGCCGCGACCGGCACCGGACCGAACCGGTCGGCGGTGCGCCCCGCGAGGAACATGCCGGCGATCCCGCCCGCGTTGATGACCAGCAGGAAGCTCACCGAGGACCCGAGCCCGTAACCGGCGGCGCGCATCATCTGCGGCAGCCAGGTGGACACCCCGTACACCAGCAGCAGGCCGCAGAAGGAGGCCAGCCACAGCAGCGGCGTCGCCCACCGGGACGCGGGATCGAACAGCGCCCGCACCGCCTCCAGCCGGCCCTTGGCCCCGGCGGCCGGGGCCGCCACGACGGTGAGCCGGGGCAGCCCGTACCGGTCGGCGACCGCGTCGGACCGCTCACGCTCACCCCGGGCGAAGAGCACCCCGGGCGATTCGGGCAGCAGCCTCAGCAGCAGCGGTACGCCGATCACCGCAGGCAGCGCGCCCGCCCAGAACACCCACCGCCACCCGAAGGCGGGCGCCACCGTCAGGCCGAGCCCGGTCGCGGCCATGCCGCCCGCGTGGTACGAGGTCATCAGCAGCCCCGTGGTGAGCGCCGCCCGTCCGGGCGGGGCGAACTCCATCACCATGGCCAGACAGAGCGGCATCAGCCCGCCGAGTCCCAGCCCCGCGACGAACCGCCCGGCCCCGAACATGGCCGGGTCGCCGGCCAGCGCGCACAGCGCCGAGCCCAGCGAGAACAGCGTGATGCTGGCGACCAGCAGGGGCCGGCGGCCGAGCCAGTCCGTCACGTTCCCGGCGCTCAGCGCGCCGATCAGCATGCCGAAGGTGGTCCAGCTGCCGATGGTGCCCGCGCCGGACGGCGTCAGCCCCAGCCCGGGGTCGTCCAGCATGTGCGGCATGACGGCGCCGTAGATGTTGACGTCCATCCCGTCGAAGAACACCGCCAGCCAGCACAGGGCCAGCACCGGGAAGACCGTGCGAAGGGTGTGCGGCGGACGTAAGGCGGTCATGGCTCCCCCGGTGAGCGGTCCGTTCCCACCATGGCGATCTGCGCCACGGCATGGGCGACGACGAGTCTGAGGTGGCCGCCCACGGCTGTCAATGGCGGCGCCACCCGCGCACGCCGGGCGGCCCGGGCGGCGGGAGGCCCGGGCCGCCGGGGGCGGGCCGCTCACCGGTACGGGTGGCCAACACACGGCCGTACGGGCCCAAAGGGCGCTCCCGGCGAAGCGGCGTGCGTAGCGTTTCCGAGGGCGGTGACGGGGTAATTGCCGCGCGTCCTGTCCGCTGTGCCGCGTTCTAGGGATACGTATGGTGACTTCGACGACCGAGCCGGTCGCTCCGGTACCGGTGGCGGGACGCGGTGTGGGCCGGGTGCTGGTGTCCTGGCTGACCACCACGGACCACAAGAAGATCGGGCACCTCTATCTGGTCACGTCGTTCGGGTTCTTCCTCTTCGCCGGCGTGCTGGCGCTGCTGATGCGCGCCGAACTGGCCCGCCCCGGCATGCAGTTCCTCAGCAACGAGCAGTACAACCAGGCGTTCACCCTGCACGGCACGGTGATGCTGCTGCTGTTCGCCACGCCCACGTTCGCCGGGTTCGCCAACGC
>NZ_JBFAGV010000060.1:0-7093 GCF_040653855.1 Streptomyces sp. NPDC050856
CCGGTCCGGGAGCAACGGCTCGATCCGCGCCCACTGCGCATCAGTCAACGGCACACCCGGACCAACGACCGACTGATCCAAACGAAACTGCCTAGTCGCGGACGCCGACGAAGAAGCCGGGTGTGCCGTTGCCGGTCTCGACGTACTCGACGGCCAGCCCGGCCTTGCGGTAGGCCGTCTCGTACTCCGCCCGGGAGAACAGCGTCAGGCGGTCCACCTCGCTGCGGTGCTGGATCCCCTCGGCGGAGTCCGCGAGCAGGTAGTGGATCTCCATCCGGGTGACGTCGCCCTCACGGGTGGAGTGGGCGACGCGGGCGATGCCCTGGTCGCCCACCTTGAGGGCGTGGGTGGAGACGTAGCCGGGGATGAAGGTGTCGGGGAAGTACCACGGTTCGATGGCCAGGACTCCGTCCTCGGCCAGGTGCCGGGACATGGCCAGCACCGCGGCCTCCAGGTCGGCCACGCCGCTCAGGTAGCCGATCGAGCTGAACATGCACACCACGGCGTCGAAGCTCTCACCGAGGTCGAAGTCGCGCATGTCGCCGAGGTGCAGGGGCACGCCGGAGAGCCGCTGGGCGGCTCGGGCCGCCATGGACTCGGACAGTTCGAGTCCGGCGACGCGGTCGTGGAGCTTGGCGAACGCGGCCAGGTGGATGCCGGTGCCGCAGGCGACGTCCAGCAGGCTGGACGCGTCCGGCTTGCGCTCCCGGATGATCCCGGTGACGCGGGCGGCCTCGGCCGCGTAGTCCTTGCGGTCCTGGTACAGCAGATCGTAGATCTCCGCCGCGGTGTCGCTCTCATACATGGGGGTTCCTCCATCGGGTGGTCACGGGGCGGCGGCTGCGGCGATGCCTTCCAGCCTGCTCACCAGGGCGTTGGGGGGCGGCGCGGCGGACATCTCCGTCCGCAGCCGCGCGGCGGCGCGCCGGTACGAGGGGTCGGCGAGCACCTCCCGGCACGCGGCGACGATGTTCGCCGGCGTGTTGTCCTCGGGGGCCAGGACCCGGGCGGCCCCGCTCCTCCTCAGTGGCGCGAGGTAGTCCTCGAACTCGGGCACGCTCGGTATGACGACCTGGGGCACCGCATGGGCGGCGAGGCCCAGCATGGTGCTGCCGCCCCCGTGGTGGACCGCCAGGTCGCAGGTGGGCGCGAGCACGTCGAAGGGGAGCCAGCCCACCCTGGCGTGGTCGGGCAGTTCGCCGACCTCGGACGCGAGCTGGTCCGGCGCGGCGATCAGCAGTTCCACGTCCAGGCCGGCCGCCGCGTCGATCAGTCCGGTCAAGTGGTCCAGCGCGTACGCCTTGCTGACCCGGCTGCCCGCCGAGATCCACACCCGGGGCCGGGTTCCCCTGGTGTGCATCCAGGGCTCGACCGGCTGTGCCGGGGAGTAGGGGATGTACCGCATCGGTTCGCCGGGCAGGCGCCGCATCAACGGGTCGGCGGCGTGCGGGCGCAGGCTCTCCGGGCACAGGAGCAGCGTGGCGGCCGGCTCGGGCAGGGCGCCGGCGCCCTGTGCGCGCAGTTCCTCCAGAGTGGCCAGGTGCCAGTTCAGCGGTTCGGCGAAGCCGAACTCGACCGCCACGTACGGCACCCGCAGGTCGGCGGAGAGGAGGGCGGCGGCATAGGCCAGTGGCCCGCCGACCACGAGGTCCGGCCGCCACTGGCGCACCAGGTCCCCGAGGTCCCGGTGGCTGTCGAGCGCGATCCGGGCCCCGATGGAGCCCAGCACCACCGCGCGTTCGTCCCGGTCGCCGTCGAGCGGGACGAGCTTGCCGTCCCTCACCACCCGGTAGTCGGTGGGCGACTTCTCCGGCGCGGCGACCGCGGGGATGCCGGCGCCGAGCAGCGTGGGCAGGGCTTCGGCGTGGGCGGCGGCGACGACCTCGTGCCCGGCGCCGCGCACGGTCTGCATCAGCGGGACGAGCGGGAGGATCGCGCCGGCCCCGCCCTCGAAGACGAAGAGGAACCTCATGAGTCGGCGTCGACGAGGATGACTATCTTCCCCCGTCCGTGGCCGCGCTCGACGGCCCGGTGCGCCTCGGCGGCCTCGGCCAGCGGGTACGCGCCCCGGATGTGGAGGGTGATGCCGCCCTCGTTGTAGAGGTCCACCAGCGACTGGAGCCGCGACTGGGAGCGGCCGGGGCCGAAGAGCGGGATGCCCAGTTCCCTGGCCTCGTCGAAGGAGAGCATCGTACGGATGCGCTTGCGGTCCTTCACCAGCTCTGCGGAGGCGCGCAGCGCTTCGGGTCCGGCCGCGTCGAGCGCCGCGTCCACACCGTCCGGTGCCACCGCCCGTACCCGCTCCACCAGACCCTCGCCGTAGGTGACCGGGACGGCTCCCAGGGAGCGCAGGTAGTCGTGGTTCTCCTCGCTGGCCGTGCCGATGACCCGGTCGGCGCCCCACTTGAGGGCGAGCTGCACGGCGAAGGTGCCGAGCGCGCCGGCCGCCGCGTTGATCAGGACGGTGTCGCCCTTGCCCACGCCCATGTGCGACAGGGCCAGGTGGGCGCCCTGGCCGTTGCCGGAGAAGCCGCCCGCGACCCGCCACGGCATGTCGGCGGGCTTGGGGACGATCTGGTCCGCCGGCACGACGACGTACTCGGCGTAGGCGTTGAGCGTGCTGAAGCCGATGACCTCGGTGCCCGGTTCGACGCCGGTGACGCGGTCACCGATCTGGTCGACGACGCCCGCGAACTCGTTGCCCGGCACGGCCGGCGGCTGGGCGGCGAGGAACGGCGGGGCCCAGCCCCTGCGGATGGCGGCGTCGAACGGCTGGACGCCGGCCACCTTGACCCGGACGCGCACCTCGCCGGGACCGGCGTCGGGGGTGTCCAGCTCGTGGATCCGCAGCACGTCCGGCGGGCCGAAGGTGGAAGCTGCCGCTGCCTTCATGGTGGTCCTTTCTCACACTGGTCAAGATCCGGGTTGTTGCCGTGCCTGTTCCTCGGGCCTGGTTCTCCCGGGCAGCATCAGGGCGAGCCCGAAGGGGACGAGGAGAAGACCGGTCATCCACCAGAAGGTGGTGGTGAACGCGGTGGCGTCGATGCCGCTGCCGTTCTCGGAGGCGAGCTGGAGGCTCACCGCCGCCATCGCCCCGCCCATGGCGCCGCCGACGCGCTGGGCGACGGCGCTGATGGTGGCGATGTGCGGGATCGCGTCCTCGGGCAGGTCGTTCTTGTACATGGAGGCGGCCAGGGGGATCGACACGGCGGCCAGTCCCATACCGCGCAGGGCGAGCGCGACGCCGAGGACCGCGTCCTCGGTGCCGGCGTCCGCGAGGGCGAAGGGGACGCTGCCGGCCATGGTGAGCAGCAGTCCGCACAGCACCACGGGCCGGGGGCCGATCCGGTCGGTCAGCGAGCCGACGAAGACGGCCGCGACGCCCATGCCGGCGCCCTGGGGGGCCAGCAGGGTTCCGGCCGCGGTCGCGCTGAGCCCGGCGATCTGCTGGTAGTAGAGCGGGATCAGGAACAGCAGGCCGTACAGCAGGAATCCCACGATGAACAGCACGACCGCCGCCGCCGAGAAGCTCCTGTTGGAGAACGGGCTGAGGTCGATGAGCGCCCGGCCGCGGCGGCGCAGGGCGTGCGCGACGAACGCGCCGGTGAGGACGGTGCCGGTGACCGCCGTTCCCACGCCGGTCAGCACGTCGACGGCCTCGACCGGTCCGGCGGCGCCGATGTCGGCGACGGCCGACAGCCCGTACACCAGTGTCGCCAGGCCGGGGGTGATGAGCAGCAGCCCCTTCCAGTCCAGCTCGGCCCGCCGGTCCCCGCTGTCGCGGGGCAGTACGAACCAGGCCGCCGCCAGGGCGAGTGCCAGCAGGGGGATCTGCCCGATGAACAGCCAGCGCCAGCTCGCGACGTCGATGACCGCTCCGGCGGCGATGGGGCCGAGCACCGGCGCCAGCGTGGACGGTACGGCGACCGCGCTGAAGGCCCGGCCGGCCCGCTCGGGGCCGGCCGCGCGCGTCAGCACGACCATGGCGACCATGCCGATGAGGCCGCCGGAGAATCCCTGGAGCACCCGGAAGAGGATGAGGCTTGCCGACGACCAGGCGATGGCCCCCAGCACCACGGAGCCGAGGAAGGCCACCAGGGACAGCAGCCACACCCGCCGGGCGCCCAGCCGGTTCACCACGTAGCCGGAGATCGGGATGGCCGCGCAGGTGGCCAGCAGGTAGGCGCCGGTGACCCACTGGATGGCCTGCGCCGACGCGTCGAACTCCCGGCTCATCGAGTCGATGGCCACCACCGTCACCGTGCCGTCGACCGCGGCGACGATGGTGCCCAGGATGACGACCACGCCGAGCGCGATCAGGCTCGCGCCCTTCTCCGCCGGTGGGGCTCCCGTTGATCTCAGTTCTGACGCCATGTGAGCGGGGAATCCCTTCCCGGGTTCGGTCGGTGGCACAGTCCGTGCGGGGCCGGCGGGCCCGTCAGTCGACGGTGAGGACGATCTTTCCGCGGCCGTGCCCGGTCTCCAGCTCACGGTGCGCGTCCGCGGCTCGCTCCAGCGGGTACGCCTGACGGATGTGGATCTTGATCAGGCCCTTGGCGTAGAGCTCGGTCAGCTCGGCGAGCCGCTCGGCGGAACGGCCCGGGCCCAGCAGCGGCACCCCGAGCTCCTCGGCCACCTCGTCGGAGAGCATGGTGCGGATGCGGTTCTTGTCGGCGACCAGCTCCACCGAGGCCCGCAGCGCGTCGGGTCCGGCGTTGTCCATGGCGGCGTCGACCCCGTCGGGCGCCACGGCGCGGACCCGCTCGACCAGCCCCTCCCCGTAGGTCACCGGAATCGCGCCGATCGACCGCAGGTAGTCGTGGTTCGCCTCGCTGGCCGTGCCGATGACCGTGGTCGCGCCCCAGGCCCTGGCCAGCTGCACCGAGAAGGTGCCCAGGGCGCCCGCCGCGGCGTGGATCAGGACCGTGTCGCCCGGGTGGACACCCATCTCCTTCAGGCACAGGTGAGCGCCCAGGCCGTTGGCGGTGAAGCCGCCGGCGACGTCCCAGGGCATGTTCGCCGGCTTGGGCACGATCTGGTCCGCGGGCGCCACCACGTACTGGGCGTAGCTCTTCGTCGTGGTGTAACCCAGGACCTCGTCACCCACCGAGAACCCGGTGACGCCCTCGCCGACCTCGTCGATCACACCGGCGAACTCGTTGCCGGGGATCACCGGGAAGGTGAGGTCCACGGAAGGCGGGGCCCATCCCTGCCGGATGCCGGTGTCGAAGTGCTGGACACCCGCCGCCCGGACCCGGACCCGGACCGTGCCGGCGCCCGCTCGGGGCTCCGGCACCTCGGTCAGGGTCAGGACTTCCGGCCCGCCGAACGACGAAAGGGCTGCAGCCTTCATGCCAATCACCGCACTCTCACTTGTTTCTGATATCGGGCACGCATCGGCCGGCGTTGCCGCCCGCCCGACGCGAAGAGGATCACTCAGGCAGCTCGAACCGGCCTTGACTCCCGCTCGATGGCGGGATCTCGTCGTCCGGGGCGCGGCTCCCTGAGGTGATCAGGTACCGCTCAAGTCCGCGTCGAGCGGGGAGCGGCACTGTCGGGGTCCGACAGTCGGCAGCCGCCGGCTCTCATCGGATTCCTTCGGAATTGAGGTCGTCGCGATGCGCGTCTTGTTCGCCGTTTCCCCGGGGCTCGACCATCTGTATCCGTCCTCGGGTCTCGCCTGGGCGTTCCGCACCGCGGGGCATGATGTCGTCGTGGCCACCTCGGGCGTCTCCACGAAGGCCGCGGCCGAGGCGGGCTTCGCCGTACGCGAGGTCTCCCCCGGTGCCGACTTCGCGTCGATCTTCCCCCGGGCCGGGTCGCCGCTGGAGCGGGCCCGCGCCATGCGCGAGCGCGGCCTGGCCATCGCGAAGACCCTGCAGACGCCCGACATCATCCTGGAGAAGTTCTCCCGGGTCAGCGACCTGATGGTGGAGGGCACGCTGCGTTTCGCCGAGGCCTGGCAGCCCGACCTCGTCGTGTACTCCAGGCTGAACGGGGCCGCGCTGGTCGCCGCCCGAGCGCTCGGCGTCCCCGCCGTGGAGCACGGGTTCAGCTTCCTGCGCGAGGGGACCATGCCCCAGCGGTTCCTGCCCCACCTGGCGCCGGTGTACGAACGCGTCGGCGTACCCCACGAGTTGCCGGACGTCACGTCCCTCTACTTCGCGCCCGAGCACATGATGCACGGCGAGGGGGAGGGCTGGACGATCCGCTCCGTGCCGTTCCATGGCGGCGGTACGCTGCCGGACTGGATGGCCGAGCCCAAGCGGCGCGCTCGCGTCTGCGTCACGCTGGGCACGACCGTGCCGCACGTGGCGGGGGTCGGCAGCCTGGACAGTGTGCTGGACGCGGCGGCCGGGGTGGACGCCGAGTTCGTCCTGGCGCTCGGTGACGACCCCGAACTCGACAGCCTGGGCACACTCCCCGGCAATGTGCGGGTCGTGGGCTGGACTCCGCTGAGCACCCTGCTGACCACCTGCGACGCGATCATCCACCACGGTGGCGCGGGCACCACGCTGGCCTCCGCGCACGCGGCCGTCCCCCAGCTCGCCATGCCGCACGGGGCCGACAACTGGATCAACGCCGCGATGGTCGAGCGCTGCGGCCTGGGGCTCAGCCGGGAACCGGGCGAGGTGGACGGCCAGTTGCTCAAGAGGCTCCTGGAGGACGAGGACCTGCGTGCCTCCACCCGGGCCGCGGCCGCGGCGCTGCGCGCCGAGCCGGGCCCCGACCAGGTGGTCCCGCGCCTGCTGGGACTCACCGGCAGGTGAGCTCCCCCGCGCCACCGGTGGCGACGGTGGCGTGCGGAAGTGGCCGTACGCCATCCTCGCCCCCCTTTCCAGGCAGCGCCCATCGGTCAACGGGGCCCGGGCGGGCGGGCCTCGACCAACAACGTAGAACCTCAAGCCGAGTTGAGGTCAACCGCCGGCCCGAGCGGATCCCAACCGCGGCCGCGGAAGTCCGCGGCCCGGCCGGCCGTAACCACAGGAGGAACACCCGTGTCCCGTCGTCTTTTCACCTCGGAGTCGGTGACCGAGGGTCACCCCGACAAGATCGCTGATCAGATCAGCGACACGATTCTCGACGCGTTGCT
>NZ_JBFAGV010000061.1:0-6402 GCF_040653855.1 Streptomyces sp. NPDC050856
GGTGGAGTGCGTGTCCATCACCCTGATGCCCCCTCGGTTGGCCGATGTATTGAGCGTACCCATTTCCTATGCCCAACTCCACCTGTTTGCAGACACGCCCCCGGGCACCCCTCCGGCCGCAACCGGCCGGCCTCGCGCGCCGCGGCCCGGACCGCCGCCCCTCTGGGCGCCCCGCCTCCGGTGCGGGGCGGCACCGGCGGGGCGGGCCGGCACCGGCGGGGCGGGCCGGGGCCACGGGCGGGTCCGCCCCCGGGGCCCGCCCCGGCGGCGGTCGGCCCCGGCGCGCCGGCTCCTCCGGTGCGCCGCCGCCGGCGCAGCCGGCGCCCCACCCGGCGGCGCCCACACCCCGGCACCCCACCCCAGCGGCGCCGCACCGCCCCCGCCCCGCGTCCCGTTCCCCGCCCCGGCGACGAGGCGCGTGCCGCCGTACCGCCCACGTCCGTACCGAACCGAGCCAGGAAGGGCCGCACAGTGACCCTGACCGCCACCGCGCAGAAGGGGGCGCCCGTGAAGCCGTCGGCCGCCCGCCGGGCGTGGCGCACCGTTTCGCCGTACACCTACATCGCCCCCTTCTTCACCCTCTTCGCGGCCTTCGGGCTCTTCCCGCTGCTCTACACCGCCTACGTCTCGCTCTACCGCGTCGAGCTCCAGACGCCCGGGGACATGCGCTGGCGGGGCCTGGGCAACTACACCGCCCTCTTCACCGACGAACTCTTCTGGACCGCGCTGCGCAACACCTTCACCATCGGCGTGCTGTCGACCGTGCCGCAGCTCGTGATGGCCCTGGGACTGGCGCACCTGCTCAACTACCGGCTGCGCGGCCGGACGTTCTTCCGTACGGTGATGCTCCTGCCGTACGCCACCTCCGTGGCGGCCGCCACGCTGGTCTTCGCGCAGCTCTTCGGGCGGGACTTCGGGCTCGTCAACCACCTGCTGGGCGTGGCCGGTCTCGGACCGGTCGACTGGCAGACCGGCACCCTGGCCTCGCAGATCGCCGTCTCCACCATCGTCGTCTGGCGCTGGACGGGCTACAACGCGCTGATCTACCTCGCCGGCATGCAGTCCATCCCGGCCGAGCTGTACGAGGCCGCCGAGATGGACGGGGCCTCGCGGTGGCGGCAGTTCGTCCACGTCACCCTGCCCGGCCTGCGCCCGACGATCGTCTTCACCACCGTGGTGTCGACGATCGGCGCCACCCAGTTGTTCGGTGAACCCCTGCTGTTCGAGGGCAGCGTCTCCGGCGGCATCTCGCACCAGTACCAGACGCTCGGTCTCTACCTGTACGAGCAGGGCTGGGGCTTCTTCCACCTGGGCCGGGCCGCCGCCGTCGCCTGGGTGATGTTCCTGCTGATCCTGGTGCTCGTGGGGGTCAACGCCCTGCTCGTGCGCCGACGTTCCCGCAAGGAGGCCGGCCGATGACCGCGCTCGCCGCCCCGCCGTCCGCGCCCGCGCCACCCGCGCCCCCCACCGGCCGGCGGGCTCCCCGCCGGCGGGCCGGCCGTACCACGCACGCCGGCCGGCTCACCTATGCCGTCCTCGTGGTCGCCGTCCTCGTCTCGGCGTTCCCCTTCTACTGGACGATCGTCGCCGCCAGCCGCTCCAACGCCGACCTGGCGCGGGTGCCGCCGTCACTGCTCCCCGGCCCGAACCTGATGCGGAACTTCGAGGCGGTGAGGGAAGAGGCGGACATCGGGCGCGCCCTGCTGAACTCGCTGATCGTCTCCGGTTCGATCACCATCGGTACGGTGCTGTGCTGCACGCTCGCCGGGTTCGCCTTCGCCAAGCTGCGGTTCCGCGGCCGGGGCGCGCTGCTGGCGGTGACGGTCGGCACGATGATGATCCCCCCGCAGCTCGGGGTGATCCCGCTGTTCATGCTGGTCGCGGAGCTGGGGTGGGTGAACCAGCTCCAGTCGGTGATCCTGCCCGGTCTGGTGTCCGCCTTCGGGGTCTTCTTCATGCGCCAGTTCCTGGTGCAGTCGCTGCCCGACGAGCTGATCGAGGCGGCGCGGGTGGACGGCGCCTCCACCGCGCGGATCTTCTGGTCGATCGTCGTCCCGATCGCCCGCCCCGGGATGGCGGTACTGGGCCTGCTGACCTTCATGGCCGCCTGGAACGACTTCTTCTGGCCGGTCGTCGCTCTGTCGTCGCAGAACCCGACCGTGCAGGTCGCGCTGCGCCAGCTGGGCGGCGGATATGTGCACGACCAGTCCGTGATCATGGCGGGCACCCTGCTGGGCACCCTGCCCGTCCTGCTGGTCTTCGGCCTGCTGGGCCGCCAGATCGTCGGCGGCATCATGCAGGGCGCCGTCAAGGGCTGATGTCTCCTCCGCTCCGTCCACCACCCCCCGTTGGGAGTCTGCTTCCTCATGACCGAGCTCACCTTCCCGGCCGGCTTCCGCTGGGGCACGGCGACTGCCGCGTACCAGATCGAGGGCGCCGCCGACGAGGACGGCCGGACGCCGTCCATCTGGGACACCTTCAGCCGGCTGCCGGGCAGGGTCCGCAACGGCGACACCGGTGACATCGCCGCCGACCACTACCACCGGATGCGCGAGGACGTCGCCCTGATGAAGGACCTGGGCGTGAGCGACTACCGGTTCTCCCTCGCCTGGCCCCGGGTCCAGCCCACCGGGCGGGGCCCCGCCAGCCCGAAGGGACTGGACTTCTACCACCGGCTCGTCGACGAGCTGCTCGCCGCGGACATCCGGCCGGTCGCCACGCTCTACCACTGGGACCTGCCGCAGGAGCTGGAGGACGACGGCACGGGCGGCCGTGCCGGCGAGGGGGGCTGGCCGCGGCGCGACACCGCCGAGCGGTTCGCCGAGTACGCCGGGCTGGCGGCCGGCGCGCTGGGCGATCGGATCACCACCTGGACGACGCTGAACGAGCCGTGGTGCGCGGCGTTCCTCGGGTACGCCTCCGGGGTCCACGCCCCCGGCCGTACCGACCCGGCCGCCGCGCTGCGCGCCGCCCACCACCTCAACCTGGCCCACGGGCGTGCCGTGCAGGCGCTGCGGGCGGTCCTGCCGGCGTCGGCGGAGGTGTCGCTGACGCTGAACCTGCATGCCGTCCGGGCACTGACGGACGGGGAGGAGGACCGGGACGCGGCCCGCCGGATCGACGCGCTGGGCAACCGGATCTTCCTGGACCCGGTCTTCCACGGCCGCCTGCCGGAGGACCTGGTGCGGGACACGGCCGGGCTCACCGACTGGTCGTTCGTCCGGGACGGCGACCTGTCGGTGACCGCGACCCCCGTCGACTCGCTGGGGATCAACTACTACTCCCCCACCGTCGTGGCGGCGGGCACCTGCGAGAGCCCGTCGCCGTGGCCGGGGGCCGAGGGACACGTGCGGTTCGTGCCCGCGCCCGGGCCGCGTACCGCCATGGACTGGCCGGTGGACGCCGGGGGGCTGTACGAGTTGCTGACCCGGCTCCGCGACGAGCTGCCGGGTGTCCCGCTGCTGGTCACCGAGAACGGCGCCGCCTACGACGACTACGCCGACCCCTCGGGCGAGGTCCACGACCCGGAGCGGATCGCCTACCTGCGCGCCCATCTGGCCGTCGTGCACCGGGCGCTGGCGGACGGCGTGGACGTACGCGGCTACTTCCTCTGGTCGCTGCTGGACAACTTCGAGTGGGCGTACGGCTACGGCAAGCGGTTCGGCATCGTCCACGTGGACTTCGCCTCCCAGCGCCGTACGCCCAAGGACAGCGCCCGCTGGTACGCGGACGTCATCGCGCGGGGCGGCCTGCCCCCGGCCGGCTGAGCCGCTGGGCCCTGCGCGCCTGTCTGGCCATCGGCAGGTAGCGCAGGCGCTCCGGGAGCACGGGCACCATGACCCGGACGACCCGGCCGAAGCGGCGGAGCCTGCGCTCCTGCTCGTCGGTCCAGGCCAGGCCGATCGCCTCGCGCGCGTCCGGTGGCATCAGCCCGACGGTGAGGAAGGTGCGGAAGCGTACGAGCGGTGGCCGGAGCACCGGCCACATCAGACGCAGCGGCAGCCGCAGCGGCAGCGGTCCCCGGTCGGGCGGCGGCACCGGGCTGTCGGTCGCCACGAGTTCGCGCACGACGGGGGTCGCCTCGATCTCCTCGGCGAGGACCTCGCGGTAGTAGGGCCAGAACTCCTCGATCGTCTGCGGCATGTCCCGGTCGTGGATGCCGAGGACCCGGCCCACCCGGAGCCACTCGGCGTACAGCGCGCGTTCCTGGGCCTCGGTCATCGGCCGGATCAGGTAGCGGGCGGCGTGCCGGTACACGGGGAAGCCGGTGGCGTGGACCCAGGCGTAGTTCGCCGGGGTGAGCGAGTGGTAGCGGCGGCCCCGGGTGTCGGTGCCCTGGATGCCCCTGTGCAGCCGCCGGAGCCGGCGCCCTTCCTCGGCGGCGGCCTCGCCTCCGTACACCCACAGCTGGAGCGAGCGCAGCGAGCGCTCACCGCGACCCCAGGGGTCGGTGCGGAAGGCGGAGTGCTCGTCCACTCCGGCGCCGACGGCCGGGTGGGCGACCTGGAGGGCGAGCGCGGCGGGCAGCATCAGCAGGCCCCGTACGTCGCCCGCCAGGCTCCACAGCACACCTCCCGGCGGGGGTGGTGCCGGGTCGTTCGTGGGTGACGCGCTCATGCCGTGCTCCGGTGCCGTGGTGCCGTGGTGCCGTGGTGTGGCGGCACCTTCCAGTATGCGAGCGGGGGAGCCGGGGACGGCGCGGTGAGGGGGTCGCGCCGGGCGCGCGTGGCCTCCGACGGGGGCGGGGGCGTCCGCCCCGGGGCCACGAAGGCGGGGACCGGCTCGGCCGGGACGCGGCCGGACGGGCCGGGGGCGACGGGGAGCGGCCCGGCGGTCCGAGCGGGCGCCACGACGGGGTCCGTGACCGGATCCGCCCAGCCGCCGGGAAGTTCGGGCGATGGTACGGCCCGCGCAAGACGCGCTGCATCTCATGGCCACCCGAAGGTAACCGTGGCTGCTTTGATGTGCCCGCTCCCCTCATCTCCCCCACCTCCGCCAGGAGTCACCGTGCCGTACCCCGCCCGCTCCGCGCTCCGCCCTGCCTCCGGGAAGGCCGCCCGGTCCGCCGCCCTGCCCACCCTTCTGGCCGCCGCCCTCCTCGCCGCCGGCGCCCCGCCGGCCACCGCCGGCGCCACCGGAGCCGGGCCCGCGCCGGCGGCGTCCCGGACGACCACGGCCGTCACCGCTCCCACCGCCCGGGGCACGTCCACTCCCGCGCTCGACGTCCTCACCTACAACGTGTTCCTGTTCAGCCGGACCCTGTACCCCAACTGGGGCCAGGACCACCGGGCCAGGGCGATCCCGCAGGCGCCGTTCTTCCGGGGGAACGACGTCGTGGTGATCCAGGAGGCGTTCGACAACTCCTCGTCCGACACACTCCTGCGCGACGCCGCCGCCCAGTACCCGTACCGCACGCCGGTGATGGGGCGCGGCAAGGAGGGGTGGGACGCCACCGGCGGCGCGTACTCGGCCACCACCCCGGAGGACGGCGGCGTGGCCGTCCTGAGCAAGTGGCCCGTCGTACGCAAGGAGCAGTACGTCTACCCGGACGCCTGCGGTGCCGACCGGTACTCCAACAAGGGCTTCGTGTACGCCGTGCTGGACGTCAACGGCAGCCGGGTGCACGTGGTCGGCACCCACGCCCAGTCGACGGACCCGGGCTGCTCGGCGGGTGAGGCGGCGCAGGTGCGCGCCCGCCAGTTCAGGGCGGTGGACGCCTTCCTCGACGCCAAGCGGATCCCGGCCTCGGAGCAGGTGGTGGTGGCGGGCGACCTCAACGTCGACTCGCGCAGCGCCGAGTACGCCACGATGCTCGCCGACGGCGGCCTGGTGGACGCGGACGGGCGCACCGGGCACCCGTACTCGTTCGACACCGAGCAGAACTCCATCGCGGCCGAGCGCTACCCCGACGACCCGCGCGAGGACCTGGACCACGTCCTGCACCGCGCCGGTCATGCCCGTCCGGCCGGCTGGACCAACGAGGTGATCAAGGAGCAGAGCGCCCCCTGGACGGTGTCCAGCTGGGGCAAGCTGTACACGTACGGCAACCTCTCCGACCACTACCCGGTCGTCGCGTCGGCCCGGTAGCCGCGAGCCTCCGGGGCCGGGGTCCCGGGGCGCCGGGGCCCTGGCGCGTCCGCCCGGGGGGCGCCGGCCGCACGAGGCCGTGGACCGCCACGTCGGTGGGCGGACTGGCCCGGCGAGCAAGGGGTAGTCGGCGCGGTGAAGGGCCCGTAGGGCGGGGCCCGTCCGGTCGCTCCCCGCGACGCCGGCCCGAAGGAGGAGTCTCATGACCGCTCGACCCGCAACGCCGACCGCCCGGACCCGCGTGCAGCAGGCCGCCATGGCGGTGGGCCTGGTGTTCCTGCTGGTGGGTGTCCTGGGCTTCATCCCCGGGATCAC
>NZ_JBFAGV010000062.1:0-5903 GCF_040653855.1 Streptomyces sp. NPDC050856
CCGGCCCCCGCGTCGGTCGCGCCCCACACCCCCCCCGCCCCCCCCCCCTGGGGCGCCCGCCCCCCCCCGCCCCGGGGGGGGGGGGCCCGGGCGCCCCCCCGCGCCCGCGCCGTGGGCCGGCGACGCGGGCGCGGGTGCGCGCCGGGGGCGCACCGGGCGAAGATTCCTTCGAGAGAACCGATGAGTTCCCGGCGGGAGCGCGGTCCACCCCTCGTAACGACACCGCGCGCCGGCGCACGGCCCGCCGAGGGCCGCGCCATGACGAGAACGGATGACGACATGCCTCAGATGATCTTCGTGAACCTGCCGGTGAAGGACCTCGCGGCGACCAGGGCCTTCTGGAGCGAGCTGGGCTTCTCCTTCAACGAGCAGTTCTCCGACGAGAACGCCGCCAGCCTGGTCCTCAGTGACACGATCTTCGTCATGCTGCTGACCGAGCGGCGCTTCAAGGACTTCACCAAGAAGGACATCGCCGACGCGCGCACCACCACCGAGGCGATCCTGGCGCTGAGCGCCGAGAGCCGTGAGAAGGTCGACGAGCTCGCCGACGCGGCGCTGGCCGCCGGTGGCCACCCGGCCAACGACCCCACGGACTACGGCACCATGTACGGCCGTTCCTTCCAGGACCCCGACCACCACCTGTGGGAGGTCATCTGGATGGACCCGTCCGCCGTCCAGGGCTGAGCGGACCGCCGGCGGGCGGCGGTCCGGCCGCCGCCCCGGTGTCCCTCAGCGCTGGAGCGCGGGCTCGGCCGCCCGCCGGACCGCCGGCCGGTCCGCGGGCCCGGCGGTGCGGACCGGGAACACCGGCACCGACACCTCCTCGTCGTCCAGGCAGCGCCCCGTCTCCAGGTCGAAGCGCTGCTTCAGCAGGGGCGACGCCACGAACGGCCGGCCCGCCGCCGAGCCCAGCAGGCCCCGGGACAGGACCTGGGCACCGGTGAACGGGTCGCGGTTGCCGATGGCGTACAGCCGCCCAGCGCGGTCGCGGAACAGGGCCGCCTGGTCGCCGCCCGGGAGCAGGGCCGCCATGCCGCGCCCCGGGGTCAGCAGCGACGCGTCGCAGATCGGCAGCCAGGTGCCGAGGTGGAAGAGTTCGAGCATCATCGGGCGGAAACACCTTCCAGGGTGAGAATGGTCAGGTCGGGCTTGATCTGGCCGCGCTCCGGCACGAACCGCACCGACGGGTCGGGCGCGTCCGGGGCGTTCACGAAGGAGACGAACCGGCTCAGCCGCTCCGGGTCGTTGAGGGTCTCGGCCCACTCGTCCTTGTAGCCGGCCACATGCGCGGCCATCTGCGACTCCAGCTCGTCGCACAGGCCGAGCCGGTCGTGCACGATCACGTCGCGCAGGTGGTCCAGCCCGCCCTCCAGCCGCTCCAGCCACGTCGAGGTGCGCTCCAGCCGGTCGGCGGTACGGATGTAGAACATCAGGAACCGGTCGATCAGCCGGATCAGCTCGGCGTCCGACAGGTCCTGGGCGAGCAGGTCGCCGTGGCGCGGGCTGGCGCCGCCGTTGCCGCCCACGTACAGGTTCCAGCCGTTGGCGGTGGCGATCACGCCGAAGTCCTTGGACTGGGCCTCCGCGCACTCCCGGGCGCAGCCGGAGACGGCCGACTTGAACTTGTGCGGGGCGCGCAGGCCCCGGTAGCGCATCTCCAGGTCGATGGCCATCCTGACCGAGTCCTGCACGCCGTACCGGCACCAGGTCTGGCCCACGCACGACTTCACCGTACGCAGCGCCTTGCCGTAGGCGTGGCCGGACTCGAAGCCGGCGTCCACCAGCCGGGCCCAGATCGCCGGAAGCTGGTCCACCCGCGCCCCGAACAGGTCGATCCGCTGACCGCCGGTGATCTTGGTGTAGAGGCCGAAGTCCCGCGCCACCTCCCCGATCACGATCAGCTTGTCCGGGGTGATCTCACCGCCCGGGATGCGCGGCACGATCGAGTAGGACCCGTTGCGCTGCATGTTCGCCAGGAAGTGGTCGTTGGTGTCCTGGAGCGCCGCGCGCTCGCCGTCGAGGATGTAGTCGCTGTTCAGGCTGGCCAGGATGGAAGCCACGGTCGGCTTGCAGATCTCGCAGCCCTCGCCGCCGCGGGCCTCGTCGCGGCCGTGCGAGTCGAGCAGTTCGGCGTACGAGCCGAAGCGCATCGTGCGGACGATCTCGTACAGCTCGCTGCGGCTGTGGGGGAAGCAGCCGCACAGGCCGCTGTCGGCGGGCTTGGGCAGCAACTGGCCGATCACCTTGACGCAACTGCCGCAGCCGGTACCCGCCTTGGTGCACTTCTTGACCTCGGGCAGTGACGAGCAGGCGCGGATGGCGCCCTTGGTGACGTTGTGGCAGGAGCAGATGATCGCGTCGTCGGGCAGGGCGGACGGCCCCAGCGCCACCGGGGCGCCCGCCCCGGCCGGCAGGACGAGCTGCTCGGGGGCGACCGGCGGCTTCGTGCCGGTCATCGGCCGCAGCATGCCGTACGCCTCGGCGTCCCCGACCAGGACACCGCCCAGCAGTACTCCGTCGGCGTCCACGACCAGCTTCTTGTAGACGCCGGAGCGCGAGTCCGAGTAGACGACGTCCAGACAGCCGTCGGCCGTGCCGTGCGCGTCACCGAAGGAGGCCACGTCCACACCGAGCAGCTTGAGCTTGGTGGACATGTCCGCGCCGGTGAAACCGTTCGTCTCCTCCTCGGCGATCGACGCGGCGGCGGTCAGCGCCATCTCGTAGCCGGGCGCCACCAGGCCGTACACCCGGCCGTCCGCCGCCAGCGCGCACTCGCCGATCGCGTACACCGCCGGGTCGGAGGTGCGGCACCGCTCGTCGACGGCGATGCCGCCGCGTTCGCCCACGCTCAGACCGCACGCGCGGGCCAGCTGGTCGCGGGGTCGCACCCCGGCCGAGAAGACCACCATGTCGGTCTCCACCGTGGAACCGTCCGAGAGGGCCATGCCCGTCACGACACCGTCGGGGGCGATGACCTCCTGGGTGCCGGTGCCGGTGTGGACGACCAGCCCCATGTCCTCGATCGTGCGCAGCAGCGCCGCGCCACCGCCCTCGTCCACCTGGACCGGCATCAGCCGGGGCGCGAACTCCACGATGTGGGTGTCCAGGCCCAGCCCCTTGAGCGCGCCGGCCGCCTCCAGGCCGAGCAGCCCGCCGCCGACCACCGCGCCGGTGCGGGCGGTCCTGGCGTACTCCTCGATGGCCAGGACGTCCTCGATGGTGCGGTAGACGAAGCAGCCGGTGGCGTCCTTGCCGGGCACCGGCGGGACGAACGGGTACGAACCGGTCGCCAGTACCAGGGTGTCGTAGGCGACCGTCAGCCCCGACCGGGCCGTGACCGTCCGCGCCTCGCGGTCGACCGACTCGGCCGGGTCGCCCAGGCGCAGTTCGATCCCGTGCCGCGTCATGAAGTCCCCCTCCACCATGGAGAGTTCCTCGGGCGTGCGGCCGTCGAAGTACGAGGTGAGCCGGACCCGGTCGTACGCCGCGCGCGGTTCCTCGCAGAGCACGACGATCCGGGCCCGCTCCGTGACGCCCCGGTCGGCGAGCGCCTCCAGGAAGCGCTGGCCGACCATGCCGTGGCCGACGAGGACGATTGTGGGCAGGTGGGCCATGTCAGAAGCCTCCGTCGTGGGTGAGCAGGTGGAGCAGGGGCGCGTGCGGGAGGGCCTCGTCGCCCTCCCAGGCCCGGGCGAGCGCCCCGACCGCGCCGAGATCGCCGAGCAGGACGCCCCCGACCAGCCGGTCGCCGCGCACGACGACCTTGCGGTAGGCGCTGCGGGTGGCGTCGGTCAGCCGCACGGTGTCGTCGCCGGGCCGCTCGGTCGCCTCGCCGAACGCCGCCAGTTCCAGGGCGTCCATGCTCAGCCGGGTCAGCGCGCGGGTGCCGCGGTAGGCCGTGGTACCCCCGGACAGCAGGTCCGCCAGGACATCGGCCTGTTCCAGGGCCGCGCCCGCCAGGCCGTAGAGCCGGCCCGCGTGCTCGGCGCAGTCGCCGATGGCGTGGATACGGGGATCCGAGGTGCGCAGCCGGTCGTCGACGACGATTCCGCGCCGCACGTCCAGCCCGGCCGCCAGGGCCAGGCCGGTGCGCGGCCGCACCCCGCAGGCCAGGACGACGACATCCGCGTCGAGCACGAACCCGTCGGCCAGTTCCGCCGCCCGTACCGCGCCGTCCTCGCACCGCAGCCCGCGCACCCGGCACTCGGTGTGCACCTCCACACCGAGCTCCACCAGGTGGCGGCGCAGCAGTCCCGAGGCGTGCGCGTCGAGCTGGCGTTCCATCAGGTGCTCGCCCTGCTGGGCCAGCATCACCTCGGCGCCCCGGGCCGCCAGCGCGCGGGCCGCCGACACGCCCAGCAGGCCGCCGCCGATCACCACCGCCCGCACCCCGGGACGTACCCGGGCGTCCAGCGCCAGGCAGTCGTCGAGCGTCCGGAACGCGTACACCCCGGACGGCAGCCGGTCACCGCCCAGGCCGCGCAGCGGCGGCAGGACCGGGTTCGAGCCGGTGGCCAGCACCAGCCGGTCGTATGCGACCGCCGTGCCGTCCGCGCAGCGCACCACCCGGGCCGCCCGGTCGATGGCGGTCACCCGCGTCCCCCGCCGCACCGGTCCACCGCGTGGTGACGGCAGGGCGATCACCTCGGGCCCGTACCGGCCGGCCAGGACGTCCGCGAGCAGCACCCGGTTGTACGGGGCGTGCGGCTCCTCGCCGAGCAGGGTGACGGGCAGCCGCTCGGCGAGGCGTGCCCCCGCCGTACCGCCGCCGACCACCACGATGCGTGAACTCATGTCCAGCAGCGTGCGTCGGCGGTGTTACCCGGGCGCACCGGGTGTGTTACCCGCGCGGAAAGCCGCCCTCAGCGGGCGCCCGGGCCGGGTGTGAGGGGGACGGGCCCGGCGACCGCCCCGGTGGCCCGCGGCCGGGGCGGCGGCCCGGTGCGGCCCGGGGATCCGCGGCGGCCTCGAGGGCGGCTCGAGGCCCAGGCGTTGCCATGGACGGCGCGGCCGCCCCCTCCATAGGGTCGTGATCATGCCTGACATATCGCTGACCGTCCTCGTCCTGCTCTGCCTGGCCGCGTTCGCGGCCGGCTGGATCGACGCCGTGGTGGGCGGTGGCGGCCTGCTGCTCCTGCCCGCGCTGCTGCTGGGCCTGCCGCAGGCCCCGGCGGCGTACGTCCTCGGCACGAACAAGGCGGTGGCCATCGTCGGTACCACGGGCGCCGCCGTGACCTACGCGCGCAGGGCGCCGGTGGACGTGCGCACGGCGGTACGGATCGGGTTGACGGCCCTGGCCGGTTCCATGGGCGGGGCCTTCTTCGCCGCCGGGATCAGCAGCGAGCTGCTGCGGCCGGTCACCATGGTGGTGCTGCTGGGCGTCGCGGCGTTCGTCATCCTGCGTCCGTCCTTCGGCACCGGCGAGGGCGGGCGGCCGGTCACCCGGGCGCGGGCGCTGGCGGCGATCGTGCTCGTCGGCGGCGGGATCGGGTTCTACGACGGGCTCTTCGGTCCGGGTACCGGCACCTTCCTGGTGCTGGCGCTCACCGCCGTCCTCCACCTGGACCTGGTGACCGCGTCGGCCACCGCCAAGATCGTGAACGTGTGCACCAACGCCGGGGCGCTCGCGATGTTCGCCCACCAGGGCACGGTGCTGTGGCAACTGGCGGCGCTGATGGCCGTCTTCAACCTGACGGGCGGGATGCTGGGTGCGCGGACGGCGCTGCGCAAGGGGTCCGAGTTCGTCCGCGGGGTGCTGCTGGTGGTGGTCTTCTCGCTGGTCGCCAAGCTGGCGTTCGACCAGTGGGCCTAGTCTTCTGAGTCAGGAATTCTGTTTAGATATGAGGCGAGGCGTTCGAGGATCTCGTCCGCCGTCTTGGTCCAGACGTAGGGCTTGGGGTCGG
>NZ_JBFAGV010000063.1:0-5463 GCF_040653855.1 Streptomyces sp. NPDC050856
CACGAACCGACAAACTCGCCATCGCCTACCAGGCCGCACTCCACCTCGCCGCCATCCTGATCTGGACACGGCACTGACCAAGGAGACAGAACCTAAGCGGCCCCCTCGACACGCTGATCGTCTCCGGCGGTACGGGGTACGAGCGGGCGGCGTCGGACACGCGGTTCGTCGGGCACGTGCGCCGGCTGGCGCGGGAGAGCCGGCGGGTGGCGTCGGTGTGCACCGGTGCGGGGTATTGGCGGCCGCCGGGCTCCTGGACGGCCGTCGTGCGACCACCCACTGGCGCTTCGCCCGCCTGCTCGCCGAGCGGCACCCGAACGTGGCAGTGGACCCGGACCCGATCTACGTCCGCGACGGTCACGTCTACACGGCGGCCGGGGTGACGAGCGCGCTGGACCTCACCCTCGCGTTCGTCCAGGAGGACCACGGCTCCGAACTGGCCCGCCAGGTAGCCCGGGACCTCGTGGTGTATCTGCAACGGCCCGGGAACCAGGCGCAGATGAGCCTGTTCACCGCGACCCCGTCGGCCCCTGACGACGGGGTCCGCGCGCTCGTCGAGCACATCGCGGCCCACCCGGACGACGACCTGACCACGGCGACGCTGGCCGCGCGGGCTGGGGTGACACCCCGCCACCTCACCCGTCTCTTCACGGAGCAGCTGGGCCGGGCGCCGGGCCGCTACGTCCGGCAGGCTCGCACCGAAGCCGCTGCACACGTACTCGCCTCGACGACTCTGCCGATGACGAGCGTGGCCGCGCGCTGCGGCTTCGGCAGCGCCGAGGCGCTGCGCCAGGCATTCACCCGCCGGTACGGGATTTCTCCGTCCCAGTACCGGGCGGCGATGCGCCCGGCCTGAGGCGGGCGGGGCGACCAACAGGCCCCAGGGCCGGCCTCGGTAATCTCCTTGTGACCCGGTCCGCGCCGTGTGGTGACGAATTTTCGGCAGGTCCCGCGCAGAATTCGGTCAGCGCGTGGCGTCGTTGGTGCGTGCGGTCCAGATCGCCATGGCGGCGAGCAAGGCGCAGGCGCCGCCGAGCCAGAACACGCCTTGGAGCGTAAGCGTGTCGACGATGATGCCGCCGGCCAGCGCGCCACAGCCGATGGACAGGTTGAACACCGCCACCCACAGCGAGGAGGCCGCTTCCACGGCCTGCGGAGCGGCCTTGATCATCCAAGTCTGGAGGCCCACGGACACACCACCGAAGGCCAGACCCCAGACGATTAGCAGGATGGCGCCGCCGATCGCGGTCTGGCCCAGCAGTAGGAAGAGGGGCATCGCGGCCGTCATGGCTACGGCGATGGTCAGCACGCTGCGGTGCACGCGGCGGGAGAGCGCCGAACCGGCGACGAAGTTGCCGATCATGCCGACCGCGCCGAACCCGAACAGCAGCGGACCGACATAGCGCTCGTCGATCCCCGACAGCTTCTGCAGCGCCGGGCTCACGAACGTGTAAGCGGCGAAGTGTCCGAACACGAGGAGCACCGTCGCGATGATGCCGACGCGCACGCCTGGGTTGCGGAGCTGCTCCATCAGCAGCTTGGGCCGGATGGGCTGGGAGGCGACCAGCCTTGGTAGTACCGCCAGCAGGGCGATCAGGGTCATGAGTGCCAGGGCGCTGAGCGAGGAGAAGGCCATGCGCCAGCCGGTCAGGTCACCGACCAGGGTGCCGAGCGGGACACCGAACACGTTCGCGGCTCCGACGCCGCCGAAAATGACCGCGGTGGCGCGAGGCACGTCCGCAGGCGCGACGAGCCGTACCGCGAGGCCGGCGGCGACCGCCCAGAAGCCGCCGACCGCTATGCCGACCAGCACCCGGGAGCCCACCAGCACCGCGAAGTTCGGCGCCAGGGCGGAGCCCAGGTTCGCGACGGTCATCAGGACCATCAGTCCGAGCAGCAGGATGCGGCGGTCCAGCGACCCGACGATCATCGGTACCAGCGGTGCGGCGAACCCGGCGACGATGCTGGGCACCGTCACCATCAGTCCTGCCGTCCCCTGGGAGACCGACAGCGCGGACCCCACGGAGGTCAGCAGACCGATCGGCAGCTGCTCGGCGGTCACCAGCAGGAAGGTGCCCAGAGTCACCACGGAGACCGCCATCCAGCGACTTCTGTCCGGGGCCCCTGGTTCCCTCGTCTGGGCGGGGGTCTGCTCTGCGGTCGTCAACGCATCCTCCTCAATAATTCGGGAACGTTCGCTCCCATACGGCGACACTAGTATGGGAGCGAACGCTCCACAAGTTGGGTAAGGTGAACCTATGGCACGCCCCCGACAGTTCGACGAGAAGAACGCGGTCACCTCGGCGACCGACCTGTTCTGGCGACGCGGTTTCCACGCCACCTCGGTGCGCGACCTGGGTGACGAGCTGAAGCTCACACCCAGCAGCCTGTATCGGACATTCACCGACAAGCACACGCTGTTCCTTCGCGCGCTCGACCACTACCGGGCCACGGAATCCGTTCAGGCACGCCAGCGGCTGGACGCGACGGACCGCCCGGTCCGGGAGGTGCTACGGGAATGGATGCTGTGGCTGGTCACCTGCCCAGCCGACGGCAAGCCAGGTCGCGGCTGCTTCGTGGTCAACACCGCAACTGAACTGGGCACCACCGACGAGAAGGTCCAGCAGCGGACCGAGGCCGCATTCGAGGTCACACGCCAGGCCTTGCGCTCGGCCCTGGCCGAGGGGCGCGATCGTGGTGAGCTGTCCGAGGACCTCGACGCCGACGCCGCCGCTGAGCTGTTGTTCACCACGGTTCTCGGCCTACGGGTACGCGAACGAGCCGGGCACGACCTCAAGCGTCTGACCACCGCGATCGATTTCGTGATCCGGGGCCTGGGCCCCACGTCCCCGGAATCTGCCTGATGGCCCGGAGCCAGTGGAGCTCGATCCGGGCCACCGCCGACTCAACGGTCTGCTATGGCGTCGCCTGCGGCTCGTCCGCGCGGGGGCGTGGGCCGGGCATAGTGATGGCAAGGTCCAATGGACCTGCATATCGAGGTTCACCTCGCCGCCCTCGCCGTACCCGTATCCCAGCATCGCCGCCTAGTAGTGCTTCGTGAGGTCTGCTGATCTTGCCTGGTCGGGGGCATGGCGGAGCGATGTGACCGGCGCAAGTCGATCCATCCGATGGCCGAGCGGTTGCCGTACGGGAACATGCGCGCCGCTACGGCTGACGTCCACCGGTACGGCCGACGCGTGGCGAACGTCCGTGAAAAAGGTGAGCGGGCGGGGCAACTCTGCCCCCGCCTCGTGAGTCACACAGGCGTCACCCGTTTCACGTGCTTTCCCTTGGTCCAGAAGGGGCCCCACTCTCTGTGATGACTCGTACCCGGCTGTCCGCGCTGGCCGCGACGGCCGCGCTCGCCACCACCGGCGGCCTGATCACCGCTGCCCCCGCCTCCGCGGCGGTCACCTGCACTTCTCCCGTCTGGAAAGCGCAGTACTTCGGCAACTCCACCTTCAGAGGCACGCCGAGGCTCACCACCTGCGACACCGCCATCAGCGAGAACTACGGGTCTGGCGACCCGGCCGGCGTCACGCTGCCCAAGGACAACTTCTCCGTCCGCTGGTCCCTCACCCGGGACTTCGGCTCCGGCGGGCCCTTCCGGCTCTCCTCCGCCACGCAGGACGGCATGCGCGTCTACGTCGACGGCGAGCGGAAAATCGACCTGTGGAAGAACGTCTCCACCACCGCCCGCAAGAGCGTCGACCTGAGCCTGTCGGCCGGTAAACACACGATCCGCGTGGACTACGTCGCCTGGACAGGCGTCGCCAACGCAGCCTTCACGTACACCCCGCGCACCGAGGCCGCCGCCGACACGGTCAAGCCGCTCGCCCCGACCGGCCTCACCGCCGCGTACAACCGCGACACCGCCAAGACGACCCTGCGCTGGACCGCCAACAAGGAGATGGACCTCGCCGGGTACCGCGTGTACCGCTGGCTGAGCGCCACCAGCCGGGCCAAGGTCAGCGGCACGTCGCTGCTCACTTCCCCGTCCTTCGTCGACGCACCACCCGCGACCGGCCAGACCTTCCTGTACGAGGTCCGCGCCGTCGACAAGGCGGGCCGCGAGTCCACCGGCAGCCCGGACGTGACGGCGACGACCGTGGACCGCACGGGCCCGGTGGCCCCGACCGGTCTCACGGTCGTCAGCGACGCGTGGCGGGCCGCCCTGAACTGGCAGGCCGTCGCCGACGCGGCGAAGTACGAGGTGTACGCCTCGTCCGAGGCCACCGGCCCGTTCGAGCTGCTCGGCACGACGACCACGATGTCGTACCGCACCGACGCGCCCCCGAACGTGAACCGGTACTACCGCGTCCGCGGCATCGACGCGTCCGGCAACCCGGGGGCGTACGCCACGGTCACCGGCGACGGCGTCGACCGTACGCCGCCGGATGCCCCGACCGGTCTCGGCGCCGACGTCCGTGGCTACACCGACGTGTACTGGAAACAGGGCGGCGTCCGCTGGATCGAGGACTTCGACAACGGCGGGCACTACGGTGTGTACCGCTCGCTGGGCAAGACCTTCGCCCCGGCCACGGCCACCAAGGTGACCTGCTTCGATGAGAACAGCGACGAGACCAGCACCGGCGGCATCTGCCGCGACCTGACCGCGCCGGACGGCACGTACGTGACGTACGCCGTCACTGCGGTGGACCCGGACGGCAACGAGTCGGCGTACTCCGTGCCGCTCGTCGTCCGCACCGGCGACAACGTGGCGCCCGGGCCGGTCACCGGCGTGAAGGTGACGCCGCGCGGCGACGGCATGGTGGTGAGCTGGGCCGCCTCGACCGAGGACGACCTGGAGAACTACTGGGTGTGGACCGGCGAGCGGCATGCCGACGGCACAGTCAAGTGGCTCGGCCCGTACAACTGCTGGGACGGCCAGAGCGACCCGCTCGCGACCCTCTGCGGCGACCTGCCGGACGGCGAGACGGGCGTGTACGCGGTGACCGCCCGGGACCGCTGGGGCAACACGCTGCACCCGAGCGACCCGAAGGTCACCGTCATCGACGCCACCGAGTTCGACGTCCGGCCGTCCGTGACGGTCACCCGGGACTGGGAGCTCGGCAGCATGGGCCACAACTCGCAGGTCCATTCGCCGCCCGCCCTGGCCGTCAACTGGCAGTGCACCAATACCGCGCTCTGCGACACGGTCACCGGCTACCGCGTGAGCCGGTGGAATCCGGCGACCGAGAAGTACGAGCCCCAGCATGCCGGGCTGCTGCCGGCGGACACCCGGTCGTGGGCAGACAGCACGGCGACGAAGGCGAACACATACTTCTACACGCTGGAAGCGGTGCGCGCCGACGGCAGCGTCGCGGGCACGTACGTGTGGACCTGCCTCTTCCAGGACCGCGTCTAGCTAGGTTCTGTCTCCTTGGTCAGTGCCGTGTCCAGATCAGGATGGCGGCGAGGTGGAGTGCGGCCTGGTAGGCGATGGCGAGTTTGTCGGTTCGT
>NZ_JBFAGV010000064.1:0-5388 GCF_040653855.1 Streptomyces sp. NPDC050856
CCAAGGTCGGCGAGCGGGTCGACGTCGACGACCCCTGGGGCTACGGCCGCTCCCTGGAGTGGGCGACCTCCTGCCCGCCGCCCCGCCACAACTTCCTCACCCTGCCGCAGATCCGCTCCGAGTCCCCCGCCTTCGACCTGCACCACCCGGCCATCTCCGGTCTGGCGCAGATGGAGAACGCGGGGCGCCGGGACGTCGTCGAACCCACCAAGGACGACATCCCGTGACGGCGGACCCGCCCACCGCCCGGGACACGGCGGCGGGCATCGCGCGGCTGGAGGGCTATCTGCTGTGCCAGGCCGAGCTGCGCAGGGCCCGCGAGGAGGCCGAGTCCTTCGCCCAGCGGCTGCCCTGGCTGACCACCGCCCAGCGGGAGGACGTGGTCCACCACTACGCCCAGGAGCGCGTCGAGCTCTCCAAGGAGGTGCTGCGCGCGGTGACGGCGCGCTGCGCCGAACTGCGTGAGGAGTACACCGCCCGCTACGAGGAGCTGCGCGGCCGGCTGCTGCGGCTGAGCGCCGCTTCCCTGGTGGTCTGCGCCGCCATGCTCGCCGGTACGTGGCTGGGCGTCGCGCGGCTGCGCGGCTGACCCGGGGGAGCCCCGGCGCTCAGTGCGGTACGCGGGCGATCAGCAGCGCCACGTCGTCGTCGTCGCCCGGGTGGCGAAGCTCGCGCAGGAGGCGGTCACAGGCGTCCTCCAGGGAGCTGCCCGGCGAGCCGGCCGGGCAGCCGCGCAGCACGTCCAGCAGGGCTCCCAGCCGGGCGTCGATGTCCTCGTCCCGGGTCTCGACCAGGCCGTCGGTGTAGAGGACCAGCCGGTCGCCGGGGGCCAGGTCGACGGTCACGGCGTGGAAGGCGATGCCGCCGACGCCCAGCGGCGCCCCCGTCGGCAGGTCCAGCAGCCGGGGCGGGCCGTCCTCGGGAGCCAGCACCGGCGGCAGGTGGCCGGCGGTGCACAGGCAGCACTGGTGACGGCCCGGGTCGTAGACGGCGTAGACACAGGTGGCGATGCACGGGTCCAGACCGGCGGTGATCCCGTCGAGGTGCCGCAGCACCTCGGACGGGTCCAGGTCCAGCCGGGACAGGGTCTGGGTGGCGGTGCGCAGCCGGCCCATGGCGGTGGCGGCGCTGATGCCGCTGCCCATCACATCGCCCACCACCAGCGCGGTGCGCTCGCCGCGCAGCGGGATGATGTCGAACCAGTCACCGCCGACCTCGTAACCGGAACCGGCCGGCTGGTAGCGGGAGGCGACCTCCAGCCCCACCAGGCGGCCCGGCTTCTGCGGCAGCATGCTGCGCTGGAGGGTGAGCGCGGTGTCCCGCTGCTGCCGGTACAGCCGGGCGTTGTCGATGCAGACCGCCGCCCGGGCGGCCAGCTCGGACGCCAGCAGCTTGTCGTCCTCGGTGAACGGCAGCGCGTTGCGGGCCCGCTTGAGGTCCAGGGCGCCCAGCACCTCGCCCCGGGCGATCAGCGGCACGGCCAGGTACGAGTGGACCCCGGCCCGTCCCAGCAGCTCCGCCGCGTGGCGGTCACGGGCGATGCACGACAGGTCCTCCTCGCCGGCGTACGGCACCATGACCGGCCGCCCGGTGCGCACACAGCGCGTGACCAGCCGGTCGGCGCCGTAACGGGCGGGCTCGCCGGGCCGGTCGGCGGCGTCCACCGCGACGGTCGGATAGGCGGCGGCGACGGCCAGCGCCCGGAACACGGCCGGGCTCCCCTCGTCCGGCAGCCGGCCGGTGCGCCCCTCCAGCACCGTGTCGAGGATGTCCACGGCCGCGAGGTCGGCCAGCGCGGGCACGGCGACGCCGGCGAGCTCCCGCGCGGTCTGCTCCAGGTCCAGCGTGGTGCCGATGCGCACGGACGCGTCCGCGACCAGCGCCAGGCGGTCCCGGGCCCGGTCGGCCTCGATGGACGCGCGGTAGCGGTCGGTCACGTCGATCACCGAGACGGCCAGCCCCAGCACCCGGCCGCCGACGTCCTCCAGCCGGTACAGCGACACCGACCAGGCGTGCTCGGTGTCCGGATCGGCGAGGGTGCGGCCCACGAGCTGGCGGTCCAGCAGCGGTTCCCCGGTCTTCAGTACGTGCTCCATCTCCGCCACGGTCCGCTCGGCGTCCAGGAACGGCAGGACGTCCGGGGCCCGCCGCCCGAGGTGCTGCTCGGCGGGCATCCCGTTCATCCGCTCCAGGGCGCCGTTGACCGCCACGTACCGCAGGTCGGTGTCCAGCACGGACAGCCCGATCGGCGCCTGGTCCACCAGCCGCACCGACAGCGCCAGGTCCCGCTCGACCTTGCGCAGCGTCGCCTGGTCCGAGGTCAGCCCCAGGGCGTAGGACTCGCCCCGGTCGTCCAGCAGCCGCATGTTGCGGAACTCCAGCATCCGGGTGCCGCCGTCCCGGTGCCGGACGGGGAAGACCCCCGACCAGCTCTCGCCGCTGCTCATCACCCGCTCGAACAGCCGGATCACCGTCTCGAAGTGCTCCTCGTCGATCAGCAGCCGGGCGCCGTACCGGCCCAGGGCCTCCTCGGCGGGGTAGCCGAGCAGCCGCTCGGCCTGCGGGCTCCACAGCACGATCCGCCCGTCGGCGTCGAGCACGACGGCGGCGACCCCCAGCACGTCCAGCAGTCCCCCGGCCGGCGACGGCCCGGCCTCCGCCGGGCCGGCCCGGCTCACCGGCCCCGCCCCGTCGTAGGGCCCGGCGGACCATACCGGCCCGGCGGCACGAGCGGCACCCGGCCCGGCCGGGGAGCCGGCGCCGGGGGCGGGCCCGGCCGCGCGGGGTCCAGGGGATCCCTCAGCACCGCCCATGGCCGCTCCTTCCCGCTGTCACCGCGCACCGCTGCGTCCGGTCCTCCGGTCCGGTCGCGTCCCTCCGCTGGGCGACGGGTGTACCCATGGTCTCTCCACAACGGCGGACACCGCAGCTCCGCTCCCCCGTGCGGTCGGCCGGACACCGTGCGCTTCCCCATGGCCACCGGCGCCGATCCCGGTCGGTACTCTGAGGGGCGTCGCGGAAACGTGTCCCACCACCTCACCCGTACGGTGCAGTTGCTTCCGTCGGCATCGGGTTGGCGCGCAGGATCGATCGGGATTATCGGGGGGTTGGTGCTCAGGTGCTGGTGGCGGATCGGTACCGGTTGGAGTCACCCATCGGGCGCGGCGCCATGGGCGAGGTCTGGCGGGCCACGGACGAGGTGCTCGGGCGCCCGGTGGCCGTCAAGCTCATGCTCGGTGACGACTCCGACTCCGAGGCGGCCGCGCGGTTCCGGCTCGAAGGGCAGACGGCGGCCCGGCTGAGCCACCCGCACGTCGTGGCGGTGTTCGACTTCGGGGCCTGGGAAGGCCGCTTCTACCTGGTCATGGAGTTCGTCGAGGGCCGGAGCCTGGCCCAGGAGCTGACCGCCGCCGGCCGGCTGCCGGCCCGCCGGGTGGCCGCCGTCGCCGCCCAGACGGCCGCCGGGCTGGTCTCCGCGCACCGGCAGGGCATCGTGCACCGGGACATCAAGCCCGGCAACCTCATGTCGGACGCCGACGGGACGGTCAAGCTCGGTGACTTCGGCATCGCCCGGTTCCTGGACGACCCGGCCGCCGCGTTGACCACGGCGGGCCAGATCGTCGGCACGAGTCTGTACCTGGCGCCCGAGCGGGCCCTGGGGCGGCCGGCCGGCCCGGCGTCGGACGTGTACTCGCTGGGCTGTGTGCTGTACCAGCTGCTGACCGGACGCCCGCCGTTCCAGGCCGACACCGCGACCGGGACGCTCTACCAGCACATCGACACCGCTCCGGTGCCGCCGCGGCGGCAGGGCGCCGATGTGCCGCCCGCGTTCGAGAACTACCTGCTGGGCATGCTGGCCAAGCAGCCCGAGGACCGGCCCACCGCGCAGCAGGTGGCGGAGTGGTTCGGCTCCGGCGCGTGGCAGGGCCGCGCCGAGCCCCTGCCCGAGCCCGCACCGGTGTCCCACGCCGCACCGGGGGCGCACGCCGCGCGGCGGCCCGCACCGGCGTCCCACGCCGCGCCGCGTCCCGGCCCGGCCGCGCCGGCCGCGTACGGCACCGGCCCCATGCCGAGCCCGGCGCCGCGGTCCGCCGCCGGGACCACCTACGCGCTGCCGGCCACCGGCCGGGCCCCGGGGGGCGGCCGGGGACGGCGCTCCGCGCCCGCGCAGCCGTCCGGCGCCCGGCAGTTCGTCCGGCGCCGCCCGAGGGTGGCCAGCGCCATCGCCGGCACCGTCGCCTTCCTCGGCGCGGTACTGGTCGGGATGGCGTGGTTCGCGCCCGACAGCACCTCGGCGGGGACGCCGCAGGTGGAGCGGACCGCGCCGGCCAACCCCTGAACCGGCCGGGGCGGGGTGGCCCGGAAGGCGGCCGGGCCGTTCAGGTCTCCGGGGTCAGGGTGGGCATCTCGCCCTCGGTGGTGTTGATGTCGATCACCGAGAACACCGCGCCCTGCGAGTCGCTCAGCGTCGCGAACCGGCCGAACGGACTGCTCGTCGGGGCGAAGAGCACCTGCCCGCCGCGCTCGGTGGCCCGCACGACGGCCGCGTCGCAGTCGTCCACCGTGAAGTGGACGTTGATGAAGGGCGGCACCTCGGGCGGGAAGTCCTCCGGCATCCGCATCCGGCCCAGCACGGTGTCGCCGCCGACGTCGTAGACCTTGAAGTCCATCGGGCCGGCGTCCATCCGCTTCACGTGGTACGGGAAGACGGCGGGGAAGAAGGCGTCCGACTTCTCCGGCTCGCGGGTGCAGATCTCGGCCCAGCAGTACGCGCCGGGCTGCGCCAGCGCCTCGAAGCCCTCGTGGGTGCCGGCCTGCCACACGCCGAACACCACTCCGCCCGGGTCGCGGGCCAGCACCATGGAGCCGAAGTCGGCGACCCGCATCGGCTCCATCAGGACCTCGCCGCCGTTGTCGCGGACGAGGCCCGCGGTGACCGCGACGTCCGGCGAGGCCAGGTACAGGCACCAGGCCGACGGGACGTCCTGCCCGGGCATCGGCGGCACCACGGCGGCGACCGCCTTGCCGTCGGCGTAGGCCTGGGTGTAGTCGCCGTACTCCGACCGCGCCTCGCCGAAGGTCCAGCCCAGCACGGAGCCGTAGAAGTCCTTGGCGCCGTCCACATCGGTGAACATCGCGTCCGCCCAGCAGGGCGTGCCCTCGGGTGATATGGCCATGGCTCGGTCTCTTCTCGCTCGACGCGTGTGCGACATGCCTCGTATGCCACGCTATCGAGCTGTCCCCGGCCCCGCGCGCCGAAGCCGGGCGCGGGGCCGCGGCCCGGCCCCGCCCCGCCCCCCCCCCCCGGGGGGGGGGGGCGGCCCCCCCCCCCCCCCCCCCGCCCCCGGGCCCCCAAATTAATCCCGGGGGGGGGCCGGCGGCCGGGGC
>NZ_JBFAGV010000065.1:0-4798 GCF_040653855.1 Streptomyces sp. NPDC050856
GGTCGGTACGTTGTTCGGGTGCTGCGAATCGCTCATGGGCGATCACCTCCGCGCACAGAGTGCGCCCGTAACCCGAAAGCGGCAATCTTTGTTGCTGTTTCCGGGACGAGCGCGGTCGCTCCGCAACGGCGCCCACCTGCGCCGACACGGTCCGAAGCCGTCAAGGCGCCGGGCCCGGTGCCGTGTTGGGACGTCATGTGTTCCACTGTGCGGGCACAGGCGCGGGAAGGAGCACCCTTGACCAGTTATCGCCAGCCCGGCACCGTCCTCACCGACCACCGCTTCACCGTTCCGCTGGACCACGACGATCCGGCCGGCGAGCGGATCGAGCTCTACGGCCGCGAGGTGGTGGCCGGCGGCCGGGCGGGCGCGGACCTCCCCTGGCTGGTGTACCTGGAGGGCGGCCCCGGTTTCGGCGCTCGCCGGTTCATCGGCACCCAGGCCTGGCTCGGTCGCGCGGTACGGGAGTTCCGGGTGCTCCTCCTCGACCAGCGCGGCACCGGCCGCTCCACCCCCGCCAACCGCCAGACGCTGCCGCTGCGCGGCGGCCCCGAGGCCCAGGCGCGCTACCTCGCCCACTTCCGCGGCGACTCCATCGTGCGCGACTGCGAGGCGATCCGGCGCCGGCTCACCGGCGGTGCCCCGTGGACCGTGCTCGGCCAGAGCTTCGGCGGTTTCTGCGCGACCCACTACCTGTCCGCCGCCCCCGAGGGCCTGAGCACCGTCCTCATCACCGGCGGCCTGCCGTCCCTGGACGCCACCGCCGACGAGGTCTACCGCGCCGCCTACCCGCGCGTCCAGCGCAAGACCGAGGCCCACTACGCCCGTTACCCCCAGGACGTCGACCGCGCCCGCCGTATCGCCCAGCATCTCGCCGAGCACCGGACCGTACTGCCCAACGGCTACCTGCTCACCCCCGAGGCGTTCCAGTCCCTCGGCGCGCTGCTCGGCCTCGGCGACGGCAGCCACCAGCTGCACCACCTCCTGGAGGACGCCTTCGTACCCACCCCCGCCGGGCGCGCCCTGTCCGATGCCTTCCTGGAGGGCGTGCAGGCGCACCTGTCGCACGCGGGACACCCGCTGTACGCCGTCATCCACGAGGCCATCTACGCGCAGGGGAAGGCGCCCACGGCCTGGGCGGCGGAGCGGGTGCGCGCCGCGTTCCCGCAGTTCGACGCGGGCAGGGCCCTGGCGGACGGCACACCGCTGCTCTTCACCGGCGAGAGCGTCCACCCCTGGCACTTCGAGGCCGACCCGGCCCTGCGCCCGCTGCGCGAGGCCGCCGAACTGCTCGCCGCCCGCGAGGACTGGCCACCGCTGTACGACCCACGGCGGCTGGCCGCCAACGACGTGCCGGTCGCCGCCGCCGTGTACCACGACGACATGTACGTCGACACGGCGCACTCGCTGGCCACCGCCCGGGCCGTCCGCGGCCTGCGGACCTGGGTCACCGACGAGTACGAGCACGACGGGGTGCGCGCGGGCGGCCCCCGGGTCCTGGACCGCCTGCTGGCCCTGGCCCGCGGCGAGGTCTGAGCGGGCCCGCGCGGCGAGCGGCGCGGCCGGCGGACACGGCCGGTCCCCGGCAACCCGCCGGCGGGGCGGCCGGGCCGTATCCTGCGCGCCATGAACGATCGTGCGACCGAGCAGCTGCGGCCCATGCCCGACGACTGGCGGCGAGCCCTCGCCGTCGTGGCCCACCCCGACGACCTGGAGTACGGCTGCTCGGCGGCCGTCGCCGCCTGGACCGACGGCGGCCGGGAAGTGACCTATGTGCTGGCCACCCGCGGTGAGGCGGGCATCGACACCCTCGACCCGGCCACGTGCGGCCCCTTGCGCGAGCGCGAGCAGCGGGCCAGCGCCGCCGCCGTAGGGGTCGCGCGGGTGGAGTTCCTCGGCCACCGCGACGGGACCGTCGAGTACGGCGTCGGACTGCGCCGGGACATCGCCGCCGCGATCCGCCGCCACCGTCCCGAACTCGTCATCACCCTCAACCACCGCGACACCTGGGGCGGCGTCGCCTGGAACACCCCCGACCACGTGGCCGTCGGCCGGGCGACGCTCGACGCCGCGGCCGACGCCGGCAACCGGTGGATCTTTCCCGAGCTCACCGAGCGGGGCCTGGAACCCTGGGACGGCGTCCGCTGGGTGGCGGTCGCGGGCTCCGCCACGCCTACGCACGCCGTGGACGCGACGCCGGGCATGGAGCGCGCCGTACGGTCGCTCCTGGAACACCGCGCCTATATCGAGGCCCTGACCGATCAGGACCCGGAGGAGTACTGCCGCGCCTTCCTGACCGCCAACGCGCACGCGGCGGCCGAGCGGTTCGGCGGCCGTCCCGCCGTCACCTTCGAACTGTTCGGCCGCTGAGCGGCCGAAGGTCCGTGGGCCCGGGGGCACGGGCGCGGTGACGTCGTGGCGGGCAGCCGTCCGCCCGCCACGGTTCAGTCCTTGAGCGGGTCGTGTCCCCAGTTCATCAGCGAGTGCCGCCAGCGGGAGTCCTCGACGTTCCCGGCCGGCCGCTGGGCGAGGTGGCGGTGGATGTACCCGACGACCTTGCGCATGTGCCGGTAGTCGTCGTCGGTCAGTTCGCCGTCACGGCGGCCCAGCAACTCCGCGATGCGGCGACCGGAGGCGTGGCCGGTGGACTCCCCGCCGTCCTTGTGCTCCCCGGCGGCCTCCGACCGCTCCGTCCGCAGCCAGTCCCGGAGCTCGGCGGGGGACAGGTTCACCAGACCGCGGAACTCCGCCCTGATCTCCCGCCGCTCCTCGTCGTCCACCGGGTCAGTCCTTCTCGGGGCGCAGCGCCCCCGGCTTGTGCACGGCCTCGCGGCCGGACTTGTCGCTGCGCACTTCGTACTGCGGCTCCTCGGGGGAGGCGTCGACGGTGCGGCCGGCCGCCTCGGTGCGCTCGGTGATCTTCCGCGTCACCCTGCCCTTCGCCTCACCGCCGTGGCTCTTCCAGGAGACCTTGTCGCCCTTGCGCGGCTGCTTGTCCTTCGCCATCACGGACCACCTCCAGCCACATCGTCGGCGCGCCGACCGCCCGCCGCAATCGGGGACGTACCACCGCCCTCCGGGCGCCGGCCGCCCGGACCGAGCCGGAAGCCGCTGTTCCGCTGCTGTCCGACATGTCGCGGCGATCCACGCGGACCGGTGAAACCGGCTCGCATACCGGCGAGTTGAGCATTTGAGCGCGGATTTCGACCACCCTCGGTTACGCGAACATGTCAATGCCGTGACATCCGGCCGAACCTCTTGATCCACCCCGGTGAACTGGCTCAGTCTTCTCGGCAGCCGGAAGCGGAACGCCGCTTCCGGCGCTGTGCGCGATCCCGCGCACACACCCCCACAGTCGCGCGCTCCTCACCCCGGGCGCGCCGCCAGGAGGAGGACTCCCCCGTAATGGCATCATCGCGTCTCAACCGCCCCCGCATCACCGCGGCCGTCACCGCCGCCACCGCGGCCGCTCTCCTCGGTACCGTCACCACGCTGCCCGCCCAGGCCGCCCCCGCTCCCGCCCCCGAGGGTGTCGTCGTCGGGGCGAACGCCCCCGACGCCGTGAAGGGCAGCTACATCGTCACGCTCAAGAAGAACGCCGGGTTCTCGTCGACCTCCGCCAAGGGCAAGCGGCTGATATCCGCGTACGGTGGCACGGTCAAGCTGACCTACCGGTCCGCCCTCAACGGCTACGCCGCCCAGCTCTCCGCCGAGGAGGCGCGCAGACTCGCCGCCGACCCGGCCGTCGACCAGGTCATCCAGGACACCGAGGTGTCGGTCGACGCCACCCAGACGAACCCGCCGTCCTGGGGCCTGGACCGGATCGACCAGAGCGCGCTGCCGCTCAACCGGAGCTACACCTACCCGGACCAGGCCGGCAGCGGTGCCACGATCTACGTGATCGACACCGGTGTCCGCGTCAGCCACAGCGACTTCGGCGGCCGGGCCGTCAACGGGTACGACGCCGTGGACGGCGACAACGTCGCCCAGGACGGCAACGGCCACGGCACCCACGTGGCGTCCACCGCGGCCGGCAGCGCGTACGGCGTCGCCAAGCGGGCCAGGATCGTGGCGGTCCGGGTGCTCGACAACAACGGCTCCGGCACCACCGCGGGCGTCGTGGCCGGCATCGACTGGGTGACCCGCAACCACAGCGGCCCCTCCGTCGCCAACATGTCGCTCGGCGGCGGCGCCAGCACCGCCATCGACACCGCCGTCCGCAACTCCATCGCGAGCGGCGTCACCTACGCCGTTGCGGCCGGCAACGAGAACGTCAACGCGAGCACCAAGTCGCCCGCCCGCGTCACCGAGGCGATCACGGTCGGCGCCACCACCAACACGGACGGCAGGGCGAGCTACTCCAACTACGGCTCCGTGCTCGACCTGTTCGCCCCGGGCTCCGGCATCACGGCGGCGTGGCGCACCAGCGACACCTCGACCAACACCATCTCGGGCACCTCGATGGCCACCCCGCACGTCGCCGGCGCGGCGGCCGTGTACCTGGCGGGCCACACCACCGCGAGCCCGGCCCAGGTCGCCTCGGCGCTGGTGTCCGGGGCCACCTCGAACGTGGTGTCCGGCGCGGGCACCGGTTCGCCGAACAAGCTCCTCAAGATCGTGCCGTAACCACTTCCGGCACGCGCCTTCCGCCGTCGTGGCGGCGTCCCACCGGCCGGCGGCGGGGGGGGCGCGCGCCCCCCGGGCCGGCGCCCCGGGCCGCGCCCCCCCCCCCGGGGGGGGGGCCCGGGGCCCCCGCCCGCGCGGTGTGGGGCCCGCGGGGGGGGCCCGGGGTGTGGGT
>NZ_JBFAGV010000066.1:0-4501 GCF_040653855.1 Streptomyces sp. NPDC050856
GCACCCCGCCCAGCCCGGACACCCCCCCCACCCCCGCCCCCCCCGGCCCCCCCCGGGGCCCCAACCCCGGACCGGGCCCCCCCCGTCCGGTGCGCCGGACGGGCACGGGCTCAGGCTCCGGGGCCCCGCTCCGCCTCGGCCGCCGCGCGGGTGATGTTGCGGGCCATACCGCCGAAGACCAGGGCGTGGAACGGCGAGACGCTCCACCAGTACAGGTGCCCGAGCAGGCCGTGCGGGTGGAACAGGGCCCGCTGCCGGTAGCGGGTACGGCCGTCACGGCCGCGCTCCACGTACATCTCCAGCCAGGCCGGGCCCGGCAGCCGCATCTCGGCGCGCAGCCTCAGCAGCCGGCCCGGTTCGATCTCCTCGACGCGCCAGAAGTCCAGGGAGTCACCCGCGCGCAGACGGTCGGCGTCACGGCGGCCCCGGCGCAGGCCGACCCCGCCGACCAGCCGGTCCAGCCAGCCGCGCACCGCCCAGGCGAGGGGGAAGGAGTACCAGCCGTTGTCCCCGCCGATGGATTCGATGACCCGCCACAGGACGTGCGGAGAGGCGTCGACGTCCCGTTCCCGCTCATCGGTGTAGAGACTGCCGCCCGCCCAGTCGGGGTCGGTCGGCAACGGGTCGCTGGGAGCTCCGGGCACGGAGGCCGACGACCAGCGGGTGGATACCCTCGCCTCCCGTACGCACCGCAGGGCCAGGGCCAGAGCCTCGTCGCAGCCGATCGGCTGCCCCGGCGCGTCGGGGACGTAACGGGAGATGTCCCGCTCCCGGCACACCACCTCGTAACGCAGGGACTCGGCCAGTGGCCTGGCGAGCGAGGGCGGTACCGGGGTGACGAGCCCGATCCAGTGGCTGGACAGACCGGGGGTCAGTACCGGTACGGGGATGATCACCCGGCGCGGCAGCCCGGCGACCGCGGCGTACCGCTGCATCATGTCGCGGTACGTCAGGACGTCGGGGCCGCCGATGTCGAAGGCGCGGCTCACCGTGTCCGGCATGCCGGCGCTGCCGACCAGGTAGCGCAGGACGTCGCGCACGGCGATCGGCTGGATGCGGGTGCGCACCCAACTGGGTGTGATCATCACCGGGAGGCGCTCGGTGAGGTACCGCAGCATCTCGAAGGACGCGGACCCCGAACCGATGACGACGGCGGCCCGCAGCACGGTCGTGGGCGCACCCGAGTCGAGCAGGATCCTGCCGACCTCCGCGCGCGAGCGCAGGTGCGGCGAGAGCCGGTCCTCGGGCACGCCCGCGGGGGTGAGCCCGCCGAGGTACACGACACGCCGCACCCCCGCCTCACGGGCCCGGCGGCCGAAGATCGTGGCGGCGGCACGGTCGGTCTCCTCGAAGCCGGGGCCCGCGCCGAGGGCGTGCACGAGGTAGTAGGCGACGTCCACACCGGCCATGGCGCGGCCGACCGACCGCTCGTCGGCGACGTCCCCGCGCACCACCTCGACCCGGCCTGCCCAGGGGTGGTCACGCAGCTTGCCGGGTGAGCGGGCCAGACAGCGGACGCGGTGCCCGGTGGCGAGCAGGTCCGGCACCAGCCGGCCGCCGATGTAGCCGGTCGCCCCCGTCACCAGGCAGAGGGGGCCGGAGCCGCTGTCCGGGTACGTCATGGGATCTCCCAACCAAGTGCCGGTGAGCCGGTGAGCCGGTGAACCGCGCGCCGCCGGCCCTGTGCCGGTCGGCCGGGCGGTGCGTACCCCTCATCCTCCCTGCCGCCCGCGCCGGTGGAGGGACGCGCGGAACCTCTCCGGGCCGAACGGATGACGGCGACGCGGCGGGAACGGCCGCGGGCCGGAGGGACACGGGCGCCGCGCGGGCCCGCCCGCCCGGCTGCCCCACCCGCGTGCGTGTCGCAACGGGGTTCGAAACGGGGGCCGTTGAGCGACATACTCGTCCTCCTCGGCCCCGTTCGGCCGAGGAGGACGAGGGAGAACACATGGCGAAGGACGAGAACGGCACCGGAACGCGGCGGTCGGGGCTCGGCCGGGCCGCCCGGCTCGGCACGATGCCCGTGGCGGCGACGGCGCTGACGGGCACCGTGGCCCTCTACATGGCCCTGGTCGCCTTCGGCAACATCACCGACTTCGGCACCAATCAGCAGTTCGTGCGGCACGTCCTGGCGATGGACACCACCTTCAAGGACCCGGACCTGATGTGGCGTGCGATCGAGTCGCGGACCCTGCAGGACGTGGCGTACGTGCTGATCATCGTCTGGGAGACGCTGGCCGCCGTGCTCCTCCTGGCCGCGACCTGGTTCTGGGCCGTGGGGCTGCGCCGGGGAACGTACGGGCGTGCGCGCCGGACGAGCACACTTGGCCTGGTGATGGTGCTCCTGCTGTTCGGCCTGGGCTTCATGGCCATCGGCGGGGAGTGGTTCGCCATGTGGCAGTCGTCCGACTGGAACGGCCTGGACGCCGCATCACGCAATGTCGCCCTCGCGGCCTTCACCCTGGTGGTGGTGCACCTGTCGGCTCCCCGCCCGGGACCGCACCGGCCCGCGGAGGAGTGAGCGGGCCGGCCGCCGGGGTCGCACGAGGGGCATCTACCGTCCGCGCATCAGCAGATGGCCCCGGCGGTACCGCTCACCCTCGATCGGCTCGCGCAGCATCCGGCCCACTTCGGCGAACCCGGCCTCGCGGGCCAGGCCGGCGAGGCCGTCGACCGGCCACCGGTAGGCCGTGACCACCTTGTGGTCGAACGCCGTGACCGGTCCGCCCTCGGACTCGAAGAAGGCGAGCAGGAGGTGGCCGCCCGGCGCCAGGACCCGCCGGAACTCGGCCAGGTAGGACGGGAGGTCCCGCGGCGGGGCATGGATGACCGAGTACCAGGACACGATGCCGCCCAGGGTGCCGTCGGCCAGCTCCAGGGCGTCCATCGAACCGACCTCGAAGCGCAGGTCCGGGTGGGCCCGGCGGGCGAGGTCGATCATCACCGGCGACAGGTCGACACCGACCAGGACGTCCAGCCCCAGGTCCCGCAGGTGCGCGGTCACCTGTCCGGGTCCGCACCCCAGCTCCGCGACGGGCCCGGCGCCGCCGGCCCGTACGGCCTCGGCGAACGCGGCGAGTACCGCGCGGTCCAGCGGAAGGCCGTCGAGCCAGCCGCGTACCAACTCGGCGTAGCGGACGGCCACGGCGTCGTACGCCTCCGCCGTGGCGGGTAAGGAGGACGAGGGATCACTCACGGGGCACGACACTAGCGCCCCGCGCCGCGCGGGTTGCCGTGGCCCCTTCGGAACCGGTGCCGTCACCGGCGAGCGGCCCAAGGGCGCCCGGTCGGCCGGCACGGCCGGGGCGTCCCTCGTCGCCGGTCGCGCCGCGAAGCTGCCCCGGCCGGCCACCCCTCGGCCGCCGTGCTGGGCGGGTGGCGCAGCGGTGCGCGACCTCCGTGCGGCGCCCCGGGCGCCGGGGCGACGGCCGGCCGCGCGGCGGTACCGGCCGCCTCTGGGGGGTCACGCCGGTCTTGCCGGGCTCGCGTCACCTGGTGCCGCTTCCTGATCCGGCCCGATCGACGAGACACCCCCTAGCGGCCGGAGCGGGCCAGGCCGGTTCCGGTGAGCGGACTGGTCGTCGGTTCCGTGCCCGGATCGGCGGCCCAGGAGCGGATGGTCGGCAGCTGGTCGTAGAAGGCGCCGCCGGGGCATTCGGTGTTGTAGCCGTCCCGGTGCCCGTGGATGGTGGGGAAGGCGAGTTGGGCGCCCTTGGTCCAGCTCTTGCCGAAGTAGTTGGTCCCCTGGTCGCCCGCGGTGAGGGTGGCGGTGCCTGCCGGGTCCACCCCGTACTGGCCCAGTTTCCAGGCGGCCATCTTGGCGACGGAACTCATCGCGGCCTGCGGGGGAGCGGCGTCGGTGTAGGTGCCCAGGACGGAGATGCCGGTGGTCTCGCTGTTGAAGCCGTAGGCGTGGGCGCCCTGCACCGGACGGTCCACACCCCCCTTGCGGCCCTCGTAGACGGTGCCGCACTTGTCGACCAGGAAGTTGTAGCCGATGTCCTTCCAGCCGAGCTGGCCCACGTGGTACGCGTAGATGCCCCGCACCAGCCTGGGGCCGTCGGCGCAGGTGTAGGTGTTGGACTCGGCCGTGTGGTGGACCACCACCGCCTTGACCTTGCCGCCGGGCAGGTAGGTGGGCGCCTCGGGGCTGATCGACTCGTCCGCGCCCCAGTCGGCGCGTGAGGTGATCGGCGGCTGCGGCGCGGAGGACGCCGGTGCGGGTGGGATCGCCGTACCGGCGGTCGGGCCCGTCCCGGTCGGCGACGGCGGCGCGGACGCCGGCTCCGTGGGCTGCCCGGTCCCCCCTTCCGCCCCGGTGGGGCCCGTGGGTGCCATGCCGCTCACTCGCCCGGCGTCGGGGTCCACCATGTCCAGCCGCAGCCCGTCCGGCAGTCCGGCCCGCTTCGCGCCACCGGCCCGCACTCGCACCTCGACACCGTCGGAGGGACCCACCCAGGCCGGCTCCGTACCGCCCCGCGCGGCCCCGCTCTCACCCTGG
>NZ_JBFAGV010000067.1:0-4232 GCF_040653855.1 Streptomyces sp. NPDC050856
GTGCGGTGTGTTCCTAGACAGCTCCACCACATCGGAGGTCTTCGCCATGATCAAGCCCCGCGACTGTCAACAACGCTCGTGATCAATACATCTAGCTGTAGCCGACGGCGCGCAGCAGCACGGCGGTGGCGCGGCGCAGCAGCGCCCGGGATGGCACCACGGCCGCACGGCCGCCAGGGCGGCGTGGGCAGCGGATCACGCCTCAGTGCTGGATCAGGCCGCCGACCGGGACGGCAGCGACGTGGCCGGTCGCCGGAAGCGTCTGAGCCAGGGCGAGGCCGACATCGACCAGCGATGACCGGCGCAGGCGAGCGACGTCGGGAATCGGAGTCCAGACCGACTCAGCGATTTCGCCGTTCGGCTCCGGCCGTAGCTGGCCGCCAGTAATACGAACCTGGTAGAAGACGCCGACATTTTGATGCTCTGGTCCACCGGGGATGGCACGTTCGGCCGCGGGGATCACTCGGGAGTCCACGCCCAGCAGGCGTTCGACCGCCGCATCGCAGCCGGTTTCCTCTGCGACCTCCCGTATCACCGCGTCGAACGGATCCTCCGCGTGCTCGACCCTGCCACCCGGAAGGGTCCAGTTGCTCTCGCCCTTCGGCGGCACGTGACGGGCGAGCAGTACCCGCCCGCCCTCGATGCACACGGCGTACGCCGCCAGCCGGAAACTCATTCCCCCGCACCTCCCACCAGACCCTATCCCGACGTCCAAGCTCCATGCAGTGCCATGAACGCAGAGTGGGGCCAGATCAAGTCCTTACGCCTGGAGTGTCACTTCAGTTCCGTGCGGTGGAGCTCAAAAAAGTCGCTTACAGACAAACCCTCCGACGACGCGGCACGCCAACAGCGGTCTGGCAGCCGCCCGGCGCTCAAGCGCCACCCCGGCAGCAGGACAACGGCGGTGGGAAGACGCCCGACGCTGATCTTGTCCCTGATGACCTGTGGGAGCGGGTGGCCCCGTTTTTGCCGCCCGCTCCTGAGAGGCGCCGCCGCTACCCCGGGCGGCTGCTTGTTCCTGACCGAGTCGCCCTCGCTGGCGTCATGTACGTGCTGCGAACGGGTGTCGCGTGGCGTGATGTTCCCGCGGAGACGGTGGGCTGCTCGGGTGTGACGGCTTGGCGCCGGCTGCGGGGGGACTGGGCCGAGGCCGACGTGTGGCAGCGCCTGCATGCTCGCCCTGCTGAGCGAGCTGCGCCGCGCGGGCCTGCTGGACCTGAACGACTGCTCCGTGGACGGGTCGCACGTCCGGGCGCTCAAAGGGGGATCACGTCGGCCCCTCACCCGTCGACCGCGCCCGCCCCGGCTCCAAGCACCACCTGATCGTCGACCGCCACGAAACCCCACTGGCCATCACCCTGACCAGCGGCAACCGGCACGACGTCACCCAACTCCTGCCGCTGCTCGCCGCCGTCCCGCCGATCCGGGGTCTGCGGGGACGTCCCCGCCGCAAGCCCCGGCGCCTGTATGCCGATCGGGGCTACGACTTCGACAAATACCGCCGTTTGCTGTGGAAACGCGGCATCTAGCCGACGATCGCCCGACGCGGCGTCGCCCACGGTTCTGGACTGGGCAAGGTAGGCTGGGTCGTCGAGCGCATCTTCGCCTGGCTGCACCAGTTCGAACGGCTCCGCACTCGCTATGAGCGACGCGCTGATCTCCACCAAGGCCTGCTCGAACTGGCCTGCAGCCTCATATGCCTGTGCCGCCTGTGAACCTCATCCTGAAGCGGTCAGCCGGCCACGCTGAACCACCCCGGCCTTACGTCGCTCAGAAGCGGGTGCAGCGACCGCACCGCGGACAGCAGGTCCTCATCCGTGACGTCAACAGGCTCCGGCAGGCTCCGCCCGTACCAGCGCAGCCGCCAGAGGTCGAAGATTTCACTCCCGTCGGCGAAGTCGACATCGATCTCAGTGCCGTTGTCGCTGACGAAGAGGCACCCGGCTCCATGAACCTTGAAGGAGTAGGTGCCGACCTGCCCACTCCAGCTGATGATCCGGCGCGAACGGACCAGGCCGAGGACATCTGCAAGTCGCTCAAGCGAGGGGATGGCTGCCCTCATGGCCTCGTCCACCGTGTTCAGAGCCTCGACGTAACCGAGTACGAGGTCCCGCGCAGCCCCAACCCGTTCCATACGGCGTCATCCCCCTGAGCCGGTGACTGACGGGATTGTTCCATGGCCGCCAGCGTCTCCGCAGGACGGCATTCTGAAACGATCAGTAAGACGTCGTTTCTTATGGCGTGATCGTTCGGTGGTCCATGCATGGCGGCTCTCGTGGAGCGACTGGTGCCGGACGCGTTGTGGGTGCTGTTCCCCCGGGTGGTGCCACCGACTGAGGTGATACGCCCGCAGGTCGGTGGCCGACGCCGGGGGGGTGACTACGAAGCCATGGCGACGATCACCTTCCTGGCGATGCCGGGCTGCACCTGGCGGCAGCTGCCGTCGGCTTCAGATGGTCGAAAAGCGGTGTAACCGGCCTCGTGCACGCGGTGATCAGTGTCGTTCTGCACACCTACGTTACCCGTTGCATATGGTAGTTAACCGTCTGTTACCCATGACCGATTGCGATGCCATGCCCGTCCTACAGACCCGGGACGTGACCTCTTTCACTCCCACTTCTCCCCCGCAGCGGCAGGCCCCCGAGGCCCACAGTCCCGGCTGACCGCCGGACTCGGCCAAGAGGGGGTCCGCTTGGACTACGCAGGAACGGTAGCCGGCGAGTACCAGGGAAGTACGTATATCGAGGCGGCCCACGTCGAACTGAGCATGAGCCGTAGGCCCCGGAACTGGTCCGGTTCGAGTGGCGCCTCGTGTTCACTGCCTTGCGGCTTCCTACCCGCGTACTCGGCTTGGGACGAGGCCTGGGGCGCGGCGACCGCCCGCACCTGAGGACCGGGGGATGACCGGGCCGTCACGCCCCGGCCTTGCGGCCGGTGTCGCGTTGAGAGACTGTTCACGGTGCAGCACCGGCACCGGAGCCCTCCGGTCGTTCGTGTCTGATGAGGACGGGAAGGACTGAGCAGTGCACGACTGGGAGTTGCCCAAGACCTTCGAAAGCAGGACGGGAACAGTCCGATGGAACCGGCTGGGACCGCGGGACGGCGAGCCGGTCGTACTGCTGCACGGCACTCCGTTCTCTTCGTACGTGTGGCGGGAGATCGCCTCCGCGCTCGCCGGCCGCGGCCACCAGGTGTTCGTCTGGGACATGCCCGGCTACTGCGCGTCTGAGAAAACCGAGGGCCAGGACGTCTCCCTCGCGGCGCAGGGTGAAGTCTTCGCCCAGTTGATGGAGCACTGGCAGCTGCCGGACCCCTCCGTCGTCGCCCACGACTTCGGTGGCTGTGTCTCTCTGCGGGCCCATCTGCTGCACGGCGTCGCCTACCGACGCCTGGCCCTCGTCGACCACCCGGTGGCGCTCGCACCGTGGGGCTCGCCGTTCTTCCGGCTGGTAGGTGAGCACGCGCACGTCTTCGAGCAGTTGCCCCCCTTCCTGCACCGTGCGCTCGTCCGCGAGTACATCGACTCGGCGAGCCACAGAGGGCTGCACCCCGACGCGGCCGAGGCTCTGGCCCGGCCCTGGGCGGACAAAGCGGGGCAAGCGGCGTTCTATCGGCAGATCGCCCAGGCCGACCAGCGCCATACCGACGAGGTCCAAAAGCTGTACCGGGACATCACTGTCCCCGTCACCGTGTGCTGGGGCGAGGAGGACTCCTGGATTCCCGTCGCCAAGGCTCATGAACTGGCGTCACTCATCCCCGGTGCACGGCTGCGGCTCATCCCCGACGCGGGACATCTGGTTCCCTTGGACGCGGCCGCGCAGCTGCTCTCCGCGCTGGTGACCTTCCTGTGCGAGGACGGATGAGCCCCGTCACGATTTCGCGGTCCTGCAAGGGGGCCGTCGGCCTCCGGGCCCGGCGCGACTGGGTCCCCCTGTCTCAGGCATGACCTGGGGGTAACATCACCGGGCCCGGAGGGCGCCATCGGCGACGCTGACGAGATGCCCGGCCACCGTCTGATCCGACGTGACCGGCGCGTGATACGGAGCGGCGCCTCAAGGGGCAGCGCATCGTAGAACTCACTGCCGCAGTCGGGCGGGGTGAGTATCTCCGGGGATGGGGGCAGGAGGGCTACGCGGTCCTAGGTCCTGTCTGATAATGGATCTTGTGGTGGGTCGTGGTGAGCTGACGGATGCGGCGTGGGATCGGATAGCGCCGTTGTTGCCTGGTGCCGA
>NZ_JBFAGV010000068.1:0-3954 GCF_040653855.1 Streptomyces sp. NPDC050856
ACCCCTACACCCCCCTTGGGGTCCCGGGGTGCTAAATCACCTCCCCCCCCCACGTTATCGGGCGTGCGCCCCTTCCAGTGGCGGCCCCCGGGCCGGTTCCAGGAACCGGCCGGGCGCCTCACTGTCTACGCGCGGAGGCCTCAGATCTTGGAGCGCGACGACGTGTAGTGCTTGGCGGCCAGCCCGGCGGCCTGGTCGAGCGTCCCGGCCTGACCCGTCGCCGCGGAGACCAGGTCCATCATGTTGACGACGCCGTAGGTGCTGTAGTCGGCCCAGATGCAGGTGGGGACCGTCAGCTCCTTGGGGCCGTTCTTGGGGTTGCCGTCCGCGGAGGGGTTGGTCAGCTTGATGAACTGGCACTTCATCAGCGCGCCCTCGAAACCGGCCGGCGTCTTCTCCTCGGGGCTGCCCACGGGCTCCATCCTGAACCCCTGGGCGGCCTGCTGCTGCTGGCTCTTGGTGTAGTTGGCGAAGCCCGTGTCGATGGCCTTCTCGGGGTCCGCGATCTCACCCCATGTGCCGGTCAGGCTCATGCTGCGGCCCGACATCGGATTGGCCGGGTCGGCGCCCGCCCGGTAGCTGGCGCTGACCATCGAGGGGTTCTTGACCCCCATGGCGGTCGCGTTGGCCTTCATCTTCTCGTCCAGGGTGATCGGCCGGTCGGGGCCGCTCTTCCGGTAGTCGTCGATCGACGCCGCCGGGGTGATCTTGTAGCCCTTGGTGTCGTCGGCCACCGCGCCGTTGCCGCCACCCGTACCGAACACGAGGTACGCGCCCACGCCCAGCGCCGCCACCACCGCGATGCCGCCGATGATCCAGCCCGTCTTCTTCTTCGCCGGGGCCGTCGGCGGGGGCGGCGGGTAGGCGGCCGGACCGGTGCCGTACGGCGGCTGCTGCGGGGGCTGGCCGTAGGGCGGGGTCGGGCCGGGCTGCTGCGGGTAGCCGTAACCCTGCGGCGGGGGCGCCTGCTGGGGGTAGCCGTAGCCGGGCTGGGGCGCCTGCGGCTGCTGGCCGTACGGGCCCGGCTGGCCGTAAGGACCCGGCTGGCCGTACGGTCCCGGCTGCTGAGGCTGTCCGCCGTACGGGCCCGGCTGGTTGTAGCTCATTAAGGGGTTCCCCTCCGAATGCTTATGCGTTCCGAACATCCTGGCCGAGGCGCCGCCGACGCGGCACGGCGGGGGTCACACCGTTACGGAACATTCCCGTTTCAGCACGGCACTGTGACACCCCTAAACTGGGCCCGTGACCGAGAACACTCAGCAGCAGCCAGCATCCGTCCCCGAACTGCCGACCCAGTACGCGCCGGCCGAGGTAGAGGGGAAGCTGTACGAGCGCTGGGTGGAGCGCGGTTACTTCACGGCCGACGCCGGGAGCGACAAGCCGCCCTACACCATCGTCATTCCGCCGCCGAACGTCACCGGCAGCCTCCACCTGGGCCACGCCTTCCAGCACACGCTGATGGACGCCCTCACCCGCCGCAAGCGGATGCAGGGCTACGAGGCGCTGTGGCTGCCCGGCATGGACCACGCCGGCATCGCCACCCAGAACAAGGTCGAGCAGCAGCTCGGCGAGGAGGGCAAGTCCCGCCACGACCTGGGGCGCGAGGAGTTCGTCGAGCGCGTCTGGCAGTGGAAGGAGGAGTACGGCGGCAAAATCCTCGGGCAGATGCGCCGCCTGGGGGACGGCGTCGACTGGTCGCGCGAGCGCTTCACCATGGACGAGGGCCTGTCCAAGGCCGTCCAGACCATCTTCAAGCGGCTGTACGACGACGAGCTGATCTACCGCGCCGAGCGCATCATCAACTGGTGCCCGCGCTGCCTGACCGCCATCTCGGACATCGAGGTGGAGTACCAGGAGGACGACGGCGAGCTCGTCTCCATCCGGTACGGCGAGGGCGACGAGACGCTCGTCGTGGCGACCACCCGCGCCGAGACGATGCTCGGTGACACCGCGGTCGCCGTCCACCCCGACGACGAGCGGTACAAGCACCTCGTCGGCAAGCGCATCAAACTGCCGCTGACCGACCGCACCATCCCGGTCGTCGCCGACACGCACGTCGACCCGGAGTTCGGCACCGGCGCGGTCAAGGTGACCCCGGCGCACGACCCGAACGACTTCGCGATCGGCCAGCGGCACGGCCTCGAGTCGCTGACCGTCATGGACGAGCGCGGTCTGATCACCGTCCACGGCCCCTTCCAGGACCTGGACCGGTTCGAGGCACGCAGCGCGGTGGTCGGCGCGCTGCGCTCACAGGGCCGGATCGTCGCCGAGAAGCGCCCGTACGTCCACTCCGTCGGACACTGCTCGCGCTGCCGGACCACCATCGAGCCGCGCCTGTCGATGCAGTGGTGGGTCAAGGTGGAGCCGCTGGCGAAGGCCGCCGGTGACGCCGTCCGCGACGGCCGGGTGGCGATCCACCCGGAGGACATGTCGAAGCGGTACTTCGACTGGGTCGACAACATGCACGACTGGTGCATCTCGCGCCAGCTCTGGTGGGGCCACCGCATCCCGGTCTGGTACGGGCCGGACGGCGAGATCGTCTGCGTCGGGCCGGACGACGAGCCGCCCGCCGGCGAGGGCTGGACCCAGGACACCGACGTCCTGGACACCTGGTTCTCCTCCGGCCTGTGGCCGTTCTCCACGCTCGGCTGGCCGGAGAACACCGCGGACGTGCGGAAGTTCTACCCGACCGACGTCCTGCTGACCGGCCACGACATCATCTTCTTCTGGGTCGCCCGGATGATGATGTTCGGTCTGTACGCGATGGACGGCGAGGTCCCCTTCAGGACGATCGCGCTGACCGGCCTCGTCCGCGACGAACGCGGCAAGAAGATGTCGAAGTCCTTCGGCAATGTCGTCGACCCGCTGGACTGGATGGACGCCTACGGCTCCGACGCCGTCCGCTTCACCCTGGCCCGCGGCGCCAACCCGGGCACCGACGTGCCGATCGGCGAGAGCTGGGTCCAGGCGTCCCGCAACTTCGCCAACAAGATCTGGAACGCCACCCGGTTCGCGCTGATGAACGGCGCGACCGTGGAGGGCCCGCTGCCCGAGCCGTCGCGGATGTCCGCGACCGACCGGTGGATCCTCTCGCGCCTCAACACGACGGTCGCCGAAGTCGACGCGTACTACGACGACTTCCAGTTCGCCAAGCTCTCCGACACCCTCTACCACTTCGCGTGGGACGAGGTCTTCGACTGGTACGTCGAGCTGTCCAAGACGACGTTCTTCGACGGCGGCGAGCAGGCCGGGGTCTCCGCCCGGGTCCTGGGCGAGGTCCTGGACGTGACGCTGCGGCTGCTGCACCCGGTGGTCCCGTTCGTCACCGAGACGCTGTGGACCGCGCTCACCGGCAAGGAGTCCGTGGTCGTCGCCGACTGGCCGAAGGACTACGGTTTCCGCGACGAGGCCGCGGAGAAGGAGATCGAGCTGGTGCAGCGGGTCGTCACCGAGGTCCGCCGCTTCCGCTCCGACCAGGGCCTCCAGCCCGGCCAGAAGGTGCCGGCGCGCCTGGACCTGGACGGTACGGCGCTGGCGCCGCACGAGGCGGCCATCCGCCAGCTGCTGCGCCTCCAGCCGGAGGGCGAGGGCTTCAGCGCCACCGCCTCCCTGCCGGTCGCCGGCGCCACGGTCGCGCTCGACCTGTCCGGCACCATCGACGTCGCGGCCGAACGCAAGCGGCTGGCGAAGGACCTGGCCGCGGCCGAGAAGGAGCGGGCCCAGGCCACCGCGAAGCTCGGCAACGAGGCGTTCCTCGCCAAGGCCCCCGACCAGGTCGTGGACAAGATCCGCACCCGCCTGGCGAAGGCGGAGGAGGACATCGCCCGCATCCAGAACCAGCTGGAGACCCTGCCGAGGGCCTAGGTCCTGTCTGATAATGGATCTTGTGGTGGGTCGTGGTGAGCTGACGGATGCGGCGTGGGATCGGATAGCGCCGTTGTTGCCTGGTGCCGA
>NZ_JBFAGV010000069.1:0-2468 GCF_040653855.1 Streptomyces sp. NPDC050856
GTTCACCGCCTACCGGGGCGGCGCGCTGCCGGCCCGTCCGGCCTTCCGGGACTACCACGCCTGGCTGGCCCGGCAGGACACCCAGGCCGCGCACGCCTACTGGCGCGAGGTCCTGGCCGGCTACGACACACCCGTCCCCCTGCCCTACGACCGCACCCCCGACGACGTCCGCGCCGCGCGCTCGACCGCCCGGCTCGTGGACGACCTGAGCGCCGACCTGTCCGACACGGTGCACGACTTCGCCAAACGGCACCGGCTCACCGTCAACGCCGTGGTGCAGGCGGCCTGGGCGCTGCTGCTGTCGGCCCACTCGGGCCAGACGGACCTGGTCTTCGGAGCGACGACCTCGGGCCGGCCGGCCGACCTGCCGGACGTCGAGTCGGCCATCGGCATCTTCATCAACACCCTGCCGGTGCGCATCCGCGTCGACCCGAAGCAGAACGTCGCCGAATGGCTCCAGGACATCCAGGTCCAGCAGTCCGAGGCGCGCGGCCACGACTACCTCTCCCTGGCCCGCGTCCAGGCGGAGGCCGGGCTCCCGGCGGACACCACTCTCTTCGACAGCCTGGTCGTCTTCGAGAACTACCCCGTCGACGAGGACAGCGCCCGGACCCACGGCCTGACCGTGGAGGCCGTCACCGCCAACGAGGCCACCAACTACCCCCTGACACTGGCCGCCTACGACGGTGCCAGGATCGGCTTCCACCTGCGCTACGACCCGCGCCACTTCGACGCGGACACCGCCCGGCGGCTCCTGGACCGGCTGGTCCACCTGCTGACCGCGCTCGTCGCCGAGCCCGGGCGCCGGGTCGCCGCCGTGCCGCTGCTGACGCCGGCCGAGGAGCGGGCCGTCCTGAGCGGGCCGGTGCGGCGGGGCGAAGCCGCCGGCACCATGGTCTCGCTGTTCGCCGAGCAGGCCGCGCGGCACCCCGAGCGCGTCGCGCTCGTCGGGGAACACGAGCGGCTGACCTTCGCCGAGCTCGACGCCCGCTCCGACCGGGTCGCCCGCGCACTGCGCGCACAGGGCGTGGAACGGGGGGCGTTCGTCGGCGTCTGCCTGGAGCGCGGTCCGTCCCAGACCGTGTCCTACCTGGGCGTGATGAAGGCCGGCGCGGCCTACCTCCCGATGGACCCGACGTACCCGCTCGACCGCCTCCAGTACATGGTCGACGACTCCGGCGTCCGTACCGTCGTCACCCAGCGCTCCCTCGCCGGAGCCATCCCCGCTACGGAGCGGCAGCTCATCCTGGACGAGCTGACCGGCGACGCCGCGACGGACGCCGCCGAGACGGACGCCGCCACGGCGCCGGAGCCCCGCCTCGACGACGCCGCGTACATGATCTACACCTCCGGTTCGACCGGCCGCCCCAAGGGCGTCGTGGTCAGCCACCGGGGTGTGGCCGACTTCGCGCGCACCCAGCGGCACCGGTTGCGGGTCACGCCGGACTCGCGCACCCTCCAGTTCGCGTCGCCGAGCTTCGACGCCGCGGTCTTCGAGATGACCGGCTCCCTGCTGAACGGCGCCGCCCTCGTCACGCCGTCCCGCGACAAGCTCGCCGGTGACGAACTCGTGCACGTCATCCGTGACTTCGGGGTCACCCACGCGCTCCTGCCGCCCGCCGTCCTGCCCACCATGGACCCGCGGGAGGTGCCCGCGCTGGCCGTCCTGGCGACGGGTGGCGAGGCGCTGCCCGGCGAACTCGCGGACCGGTGGTCGCGGGACCGCTGCCTGGTCAACGCCTACGGACCGACCGAGACCACCGTGTGCGCCACCATGAGCGCCCCGCTGTCCGGCGGTGCCACACCGCCGATCGGCACCGCGATCGACGGCACCACGGTGCACGTCCTGGACGCCTTCCTGCGGCCGGTGCCGGCCGGGGTCACCGGTGAGCTCTACATCGCCGGTGAGGGCCTGGCCCGCGGCTACTGGGGCCGGCCCGGCCTGACCGCCGAGCGGTTCGTCGCCGACCCGTACGGCGCGCCGGGCGCCCGGATGTACCGCAGCGGTGACCTGGTCCGCCGGCGCGCCGACGGTGCGCTGGAGTTCATCGGCAGGGTCGACAACCAGGTGAAGATCCGCGGTTTCCGGGTCGAGCTCGGCGAGATCGAGGCCGCACTGCTCGCCCGGCCGGGCGTCAAGCAGGCCGTGGTCACGGTCCGCGAGGACCGGCCCGGATCCAAGCGGCTGGTCGGATACGTCGTCCCCGAGGACGGCACCGTCCTGGACGCCGCCGAACTGCGCGCCCGGCTCGGCGAGGCGCTGCCGGCGCACATGGTCCCGGCGGCCGTGGTGCCGCTGGACGGGCTCCCGCTCACCGCCAACGGCAAGACCGACACCAAGGCGCTGCCGGACCCCGTCTGGGCCACGGAGGACGCCGCGTACGTGGCGCCGCGCAACGCGGTCGAGCGGGTGCTGGCGGAGGTGTGCGCGTCGGTGCTCGGGGTGGAGCGGGTCGGTGTGCACGACA
>NZ_JBFAGV010000070.1:0-1998 GCF_040653855.1 Streptomyces sp. NPDC050856
CAGCGGCTCGATCCGGTCCCACATCGCATCAGTGATCACTAATCGGACAGGCATGTCCGATCAACTGATGAGCCCATCAAAGAGACACGCTCTAGCCGAGGTCGCCGCGGCCGCCGGCGGCGGTCGCGGGTGAGCCGCCGGGCGGCCGAGCCGGTGGAACTGGCGCGGCTGCGCGGCTGGTTGCGCGCGGCGAAGGGACGGTGCACCTTCGCTGCCCTGGCGCGGCGGGCCGACGCGGGGAAGCTGCCGGTCTCGGTGTGCACGCTGCGCCGGGCCCTGGATGGGCGGCTTCCCACCCTGCGCACCGTCCAGGCGTTCGCCCGGGGCGCTGGCGCCGACGAGGAGGAGGGCGCGCGGGTGTGGGCGGCGGCTGCGGCCGCCGTGCGCCCCGAGCCCGTGCGGAAGCCGGCCGCGTACGTGCCGGGGCGCGGCATCACCACCCTGGTGGGGTTGGCCGCGGCCATGGAGAAGGTGAGGGTGGCGGCGGGAGGGCCGAGCCTGCGTCGGCTGGCCGACTCGCCCGAGGCCGCGGGCCGCGCCTCGCGCAGCGCCCTGCACAACGCCCTGCACAACGCCCTGCACACGCGGCGGCTGCCCAGCGAGGAGCTGCTGACCGGGCTTCGCCGCGGCGTGCGGGGCCGGCGAGGAGACCGCTCGCGCGCTGCTCGCGCACGGATCCTGGCCGGGCACGGGCCCTCGCTGATGTACCCGTGTGGCGTCGTCGAGGCGGCCGAGGCGCGGCGCGAGCAGGATGCGGTGGTGCGCCGCTGGATCCGGGACGGGGACGATCTCGACTAATACGAGCGGCAGTTGCGTGATGAGGAAGAGGCCGAGCAGCGGCGGGCGGAGGCCTGGGTCGACTACCTTACCGACGACGAGCTGGAGGAGCTGCAGCGGGCGCGGAACGCGGTCGGTACAGGGCAAAGCAGCCTTCGCGCCGAACTCGCCGCGTACGCCCGGGCGGCGGGCAAGACCGACGGCTGACGGTCGCGGCCGTTAGGTTCTGTCTCTTTGGTCAGCGTCGGGTCCAGATGAGGATGCCGGCGAGGTGTAGTGCGCCTTGGTAAGCAAGGGCGAGTTTGTGGGTTCGTGTGGCCGGGCCGCGCCACTGCTTGAGTCGGTTGATGCAGCGCTCGACGGTATTTCGCTGCTTGTAGGTTTCACGGTCGAAGCCAGGTGGGCGGCCGCCTCGGCGGCCTCGCCGCTGACGGTGGCCGATCTGGTCGGACGGCTGCGGGATGACCGCGCGGATTCCCCGACGTCGCAGGTGGATGCGGATGGCGCGGGAAGAGTGGGCGCGGTCGGCCAGTACGGCGAAGGGCCGGGTTCGCGGCCTGCCCGGGCCGCTGCGGGGAACGCGGAACCGGGACATCACGGTCTCGAAAGCGGGTGCGTCACCGGCTTGGCCTGCGGTGAGTTTGAGGGCGAGCGGTCGTGCACGGCCGTCCGCGGCCAGGTGGACCTTCGTGCTCAGGCCGCCGCGGGAGCGTTCCGAGTGCGTGGTCGGTGGGCTCGCTGGAGCGGATCGCCCCCTTTTTGCAGGCCCGGGGCTGCGTGCTGGTGGGTCCGGACGACAGTGGAGTCCACCGACACTGTCCAGTCGATGTCGTCGTCGGCGTCCGCCGCTGCCAGGACGGCACCGAGGATCGCCTCCCAGGTCCCGTCGACTGCCCACCTGATCAGCCGTTTGTGGGCGGTCCGGAACGAGCCGAGCTCGTCGGGCAGGTCCCGCCGGGACGAGTTGGTGCGGTACTTCCACGCGATAGCCTCAAGGGTGCGGCGGTGGTCGGCCCACCACCGTCCGCGGACCGGATCGGCCGGCATCAGCGGCTCGAGCCGGTCCCACATCGCATCAGTGATCATCCGATCAACTGATGAGCCCACGAAAGAGACACGCTCTAGCTGTATTGTCCCGGAGCGTTGTTCACGCGGCTGATGGGCGGGTGTCCGCCGAGTGCGGTGTGGCAGCGGTGGTGGTTGTAGGTGTGGAGGAAGTCT
>NZ_JBFAGV010000071.1:0-1989 GCF_040653855.1 Streptomyces sp. NPDC050856
GCGACCTCAGCGTCCACCACCCGGGCGACAGCCGCTGATCAGCTGTGCTGCGGCAGCCGACGGCACGGCCGTTCCCCTCGCCGACCGGAGTGTGGCGCCGGGGCGCAGGGGGGTGATCTGCTCGATGTCGTAGCGGGCGCGCAGCTCGGCGATGGCGGCGTGGTCCGGGGAGCCGTCACGGTCGAGGATGTCGAGGAGCTCCTCGAAGTAGCGCTCGTGGTCGGGCGGCGGGGACGCCTGGAAGAACATCCTGGCCGGTTTCCCGGTGGGGTTGGCGAAGGCGTGCGGGCAGCCGGGGGGCACCATGATGACCGTGCCGGGGGTCGCCCGCACGACCCGGCGTCCGGTGGTCGACTCCCAGTCCAGCCAGGTGTCCCGGGTGCGGACGCGGGGTTCGAAGGCGAGGACGTCGAGTTCACCGTCGAGGATGTAGAAGAGCTCCTCGCTGCGGGTGTGGACATGGGCTCCGACGTCGAAGCCGGGTGGTACGACGACCTCGAAGCTGGAGGCGGTCCGGGAGTGCTCCCCGGTGACCTTGAAGGTGACGTGCTGCGCCGGGGTGTGCAGGGTGCGGCCGTGTCCGGTGGGCACCAGCAGGCCGTCGGGCGCGTCGGCGAGCAGGGACACGGGGGTCCCCTGGTGGGCGGTCACCAGGTCACCGGCAGGGACTGGGGCCCGCGGATGAGCGCGCCGGGACGGAAGGGGACCCGCTCGGGCGGGACCGTGAAGCGCAGGCCCGGGAAGCGGTCGAGCACCGCGTCGATGAGCAGTTCCGTCTCCAGGCGGGCCAACATGGCGCCGACGCAGAAGTGCGGGCCGTGCCCGAAGGAGACGTGCGGGTTGGGGTTGCGGTCGAAGTCGAGCCCCTCGGGCTCGGTGAAGACCTCGGGGTCGCGGTTGGCGGCCAGGTAGGAGACGTAGACCGCGTCGCCGGCGCGGATGCGCTGCCCGGCGATGGTCACGTCCTCCAGCGCGATCCGGGACAGCCCCACCGAGCTGCGGTGCGGGATGAACCTCAGGAGCTCCTCGATGGCACGGGGGCGCAGTTCGGGCCGCTCGCGCAGCCGCGCCATCCGCTCGGGACGGCCCAGCAGGATGAAGAGCATGTTGCCGCAGTTGTTGGTGACCGCCTCACCGCCGATCTGGATGAGCAGCGCCAGGCCCACCGCCTCGGAGGCACGCAGTTCCCCGGCCTCGACGGCCGCCGACAGCAGCCCCAGGACGCTCTCGTCCCCGGTGGCGTGCCGTCCGCCCAGGGCTTCGGAGAAGTAGCCGCACATCTCCTCCTTGGCCTGCTGACTGCGCTCGGCACCGGCCGCGGAGGACAGGATGAGATTGGTCCATTCGTGCATCCGCGGCCGGTCGGCGGCGGGCACGCCCATCAGCTCGCAGACCACGGCGAGCGGGAAGGGGGCCATCAGGTCGGCGGTGAAGTCCGCCGGCGGCCCCTGCTCCAGGAGGGCGTCGACGAGCTCGTCGAGCATCCGGCGGGCCCGCTCCCGCAGCCGTTCGACGCCCTTGGTGGTGAAGGCCGGGGCGACCGCCCGGCGCAGCCGGGTGTGCTCGGGCGGGTCCTCGAAGCCGACGGCACCGTCGACCGGGATGAAATGCGGGGCCAAGCGGGTGACGTTGCGCTCGGCGACGAGCTTGCGGGAGAACCTCGGGTCGTTGGTGACCATCTTGACGTCGTCGTACCGGGTCACCAGCCACGCCCAGCCGCTGCCGTTGGGCAGCCGGATCCGGGTGACCGGCCCTTCCCGCATCAGCTCGGCCAGCACCGGGTCGAAGTCCACCCCCGGCAGGTCCATCGCGGGCCACTCGCGCACCGGCGGGAGCGCGGGCGGGGCTGTGGTGGTGTCATCCAGCACCGTGTACCTCCGTCCGGTCGTGCTGGTCGTGGGTGCGCCAGCGGCCGAGGGCCATTTCGGCGGTGATGCCGGGGCCGAAGCCGGCGAGCAGGCCGCGGGCGGCGTGCTGGGCGCTGCCTTC
>NZ_JBFAGV010000073.1:0-1413 GCF_040653855.1 Streptomyces sp. NPDC050856
CTGAGACCTGATGCCGAGCCGATTGTGGTGAAGTGGATGATCCTATGCTGTCGAGAAAAGCCTCTAGCGAGTTTCATGGCGGCCCGTACCCTAAACCGACTCAGGTGGTCAGGTAGAGAATACCGAGGCGTTCGGGTGAACTATGGTTAAGGAACTCGGCAAAATGCCCCCGTAACTTCGGGAGAAGGGGGGCCATCACTGGTGAGAGGACGTGCTCCTCGAGCTGGGGGTGGCCGCAGAGACCAGCGAGAAGCGACTGTTTACTAAAAACACAGGTCCGTGCGAAGCCGTAAGGCGATGTATACGGACTGACGCCTGCCCGGTGCTGGAACGTTAAGGGGACCGGTTAGCTCTGTTTCGACAGGGCGAAGCTGAGAACTTAAGCGCCAGTAAACGGCGGTGGTAACTATAACCATCCTAAGGTAGCGAAATTCCTTGTCGGGTAAGTTCCGACCTGCACGAATGGCGTAACGACTTCTCGACTGTCTCAACCATAGGCCCGGTGAAATTGCACTACGAGTAAAGATGCTCGTTTCGCGCAGCAGGACGGAAAGACCCCGGGACCTTTACTACAGTTTGATATTGGTGTTCGGTTCGGCTTGTGTAGGATAGGTGGGAGACTGTGAAGCTTGGACGCCAGTTCAGGTGGAGTCGTCGTTGAAATACCACTCTGGTCGTGCTGGATGTCTAACCTGGGTCCGTGATCCGGATCAGGGACAGTGTCTGATGGGTAGTTTAACTGGGGCGGTTGCCTCCTAAAGGGTAACGGAGGCGCCCAAAGGTTCCCTCAGCCTGGTTGGCAATCAGGTGTTGAGTGTAAGTGCACAAGGGAGCTTGACTGTGAGACCGACGGGTCGAGCAGGGACGAAAGTCGGGACTAGTGATCCGGCGGTGGCTTGTGGAAGCGCCGTCGCTCAACGGATAAAAGGTACCCCGGGGATAACAGGCTGATCTTCCCCAAGAGTCCATATCGACGGGATGGTTTGGCACCTCGATGTCGGCTCGTCGCATCCTGGGGCTGGAGTCGGTCCCAAGGGTTGGGCTGTTCGCCCATTAAAGCGGTACGCGAGCTGGGTTTAGAACGTCGTGAGACAGTTCGGTCCCTATCCGCTGTGCGCGTAGGAATATTGAGAAGGGCTGTCCCTAGTACGAGAGGACCGGGACGGACGAACCTCTGGTGTGCCAGTTGTCCTGCCAAGGGCATGGCTGGTTGGCTACGTTCGGGAGGGATAACCGCTGAAAGCATCTAAGCGGGAAGCCTGCTTCGAGATGAGTATTCCCACCTCCTTGAGAGGGTAAGGCTCCCAGTAGACGACTGGGTTGATAGGCCGGATATGGAAGCCCAGTAATGGGTGGAGTTGACCGGTACTAATAGGCCGAGGGCTTGTCCTCAGTTGCTCGCGTCCACTGTGT
>NZ_JBFAGV010000074.1:0-1140 GCF_040653855.1 Streptomyces sp. NPDC050856
CCTAGTCTTCTGAGTCAGGAGTTCTGTTCAGATGTATAAGCTTGGCCTGTGGGACGTACTGGGCGGCCAAAGGCCGAGTTGATCCTGTCGGATGAGGAGCGGGCCGCACTCGAGGGGTGGGTGCGGCGCCGTTCCACGCCCCAGGCGTGGGCCTTGAGGTGTCGGATCATCCTGGCCTGCGCCGAAGGTGCTTCAAATAAGGACGTGGCGGCTCGCCTCGGCTCGACTCCCCATGCGGTGGGCCGCTGGCGGGCGAGGTTCGTCGAGCACCGGATCGCCGGTCTGGGTGACATGCCGCGTCCGGGCGGCCCGCGGACGGTGACGGACGAGCAGGTGGCCGCACTGGTTTCCAAGACGCTGCAGTCCACCCCGAAAAACGCGACCCACTGGTCGACGCGCTCGATGGCGAAGGAACTGGGCCTGTCGCAGTCGACTGTGTCGCGGATCTGGCGAGCATTCGGTTTACAGCCGCACCGCTCGGAGACCTTCAAGCTGTCGACGGATCCGTACTTCGTCGACAAGGTCCACGACGTCGTCGGCCTTTATCTGGACCCGCCCGAACGGGCCCTGGTCTTCTGCGTGGACGAGAAGTCGCAGATCCAGGCCCTGGACCGCTCGCAGCCGGTGCTGCCGATGATGCCCGGAGTGCCGCAACGCGTCACACACGACTACGTCCGCGCCGGCACCACCACTCTGTTCGCCGCGCTCGAGGTGGCCACCGGCAAGGTGATCGGCTCCCTGCACCGGCGCCACCGGGCCGAAGAGTTCAAGAAGTTCCTCATCAAGCTCGACAAGGAAGTACCGGCCGACCTCGCAGTCCACCTGGTCCTCGACAACTACGCCACCCACAAGACCCCGGGCATCAAGACCTGGCTGCTGGCTCACCCCCGGTTCCACCTGCACTTCACACCGACCGGGTCGTCCTGGCTCAACCTGGTGGAGCGGTGGTTCGCCGAGCTGACGAACAAACGGATACGGCGAGGCGTCCACAAGAGCGTCCAAGCCCTGGAGCAGGACATCCGCGACTGGATCGCCGCATGGAACACCGACCCCAAGCCCTACGTCTGGACCAAGACGGCGGACGAGATCCTCGAACGCCTCGCCTCATATCTAAACAGAATTCCTGACTCAGAAGACTAG
>NZ_JBFAGV010000075.1:0-1116 GCF_040653855.1 Streptomyces sp. NPDC050856
CTCGGCGCGCGGGGTGGTGGTGGGTGGGGTGATCCTGCGTTCAGGACCGATGAAAGGGCTGGACGTCATGGCCACGTTGTGCAGACCGGCGGTGTCCGTTCCGGAGTATGTGATCACGATGGAGCAGACACTGGACCTGGCGCGGACCATTCACGCGGACCATCCCCAGCTGGGGCTGGCTCTGCGGCTGATGGAGAACACCGGTGTACAGAAGCGTCATCTGCTGCGGCCGATCGAGGAGACGCTGAAGCACCCGGGGTTCGAGGAGCGCAACCGTATCTACGAGATGGAGGCCAAGGCGCGGGTGCCCGCGGTGGTCGGGCGGGCGCTGGAGGACGCGCGGCTGGGCGCGTCGGACATCGACCTGATCATCTATGTGTCGTGCACGGGGTTCATGATGCCCTCGCTGACGGCGTGGCTGATCAACACGATGGACTTTCGCGGGGACACCCGTCAGGTGCCGATCGCGCAGCTGGGGTGTGCGGCGGGCGGGGCGGCGATCAACCGGGCGCACGACTTCTGCACCGCCTATCCGGAGGCGAACGCGTTGATCGTGGCGTGTGAGTTCTGTTCGCTGTGCTATCAGCCCACCGATCTGCAGGTGGGCAATCTGTTGTCGAACGGGCTGTTCGGGGACGGGCTGGCGGCCGCGGTGGTGCGCGGCCGGGGCGGTGAGGGGGTGCGGCTGGAGCGCAACGGTTCGTACCTGGTGCCCCAGACCGAGGACTGGATCGCCTACGACGTCCGGTCCACCGGTTTCCACTTCAAGCTGGACAAGCGGGTGCCGGGCACGATGGAGCCGCTGGCGCCGGCGCTGAAGGAACTGGCCGGGCTGCACGGCTGGGACGCCTCCGACCTGGACTTCTACATCATCCACGCCGGCGGGCCACGGATCCTGGACGACCTCAGCCGTTTCCTGGGAGTACCGGCCGAGGCGTTCCGCTTCAGCCGCGCCACCCTGACGGAGTACGGCAACATCGCCAGCGCCGTCGTCCTGGACGCCCTGCGCCGCCTGTTCGACGAAGGCAGCGCCCAGCACGCCGCCCGCGGCCTGCTCGCCGGCTTCGGCCCCGGCATCACCGCCGAAATGGCCCTCGGCCGCTGGCGCACCCACGA
>NZ_JBFAGV010000076.1:0-1069 GCF_040653855.1 Streptomyces sp. NPDC050856
TCATCCGACAGGATCAACTCGGCCTTTGGCCGCCCAGTACGTCCCACAGGCCAAGCTTATACATCTGAACAGAACTCCTGACTCAGAAGACTAGGGGGGGTCCGGAAAGTCGTGGAGCCAGAGGCGGAGGCAGGCGAGGGGGACCATGGCTTGGTAGTGGCGTGCTCGTTTGTCGTAGCGGGTGGCCAGGGCCCGGTTCTGTTTGAGCCGGCTGAAGCAGCGTTCGATGACGTTGCGACGCCGGTAGGCGGTGCGGTCGAGGCGGCAGAGTGTTTCGCCGCGGCGGATGCGTCCGTTGATCTGGTCGATCCGCTCCGGGATCGTCACGGCGATCCCTCGGCGCCGGAGGTAGGCGCGGATCTTGCGGGCCGAGTAGCCCTTGTCCGCGACCACGCGGTCGGGCCGGGTCCGGGGCCTGCCCGGCCCCGGCCGGGCGACCTTGATCCGGTTCATGACCGCTTCGAACTGGGTGCAGTCGTTGACGTTCCCGCCGGTCACGGTGAACGCGAGCGGGCGGCCCCGGCCGTCACAGGCGAGGTGGATCTTGCTGGTCAGCCCGCCGCGCGACCGGCCGAGGGCCTCGCCTTCCCAGGTCCCCCTTTTCGGGCCCCGGCCGCGTGCTGATGCGCCCGGACCGTGGTCGAGTCCACGCAGACGATCGTCCAGTCGACCTGCCCGACGGCGTCGGAGTGCTGCTGGACATGGGCCAGCAGCCGGTCCCAGGTGCCGTCGGCGGACCAGTGCCGGAAGCGTTCGTAGACCGTCTTCCACGGCCCGTAACGCTCTGGCAGGTCTCTCCAGGCGGCACCGGTGGACAACTTCCACAAGATCCCGTTCACGACCTGGCGCCGGTCCCGCACCGGCCTGCCCATCCGACCCGGCGCCAGCAACGGAGCGATCAACGCCCACGACTCATCCGTCAGTTCATGTCGACGCACCACGAACGGAGCAATGAGCCATCGACTTTACGGACACGGCCTAGTCTTCTGAGTCAGGAGTTCTGTTCAGATGTATAAGCTTGGCCTGTGGGACGTACTGGGCGGCCAAAGGCCGAGTTGATCCTGTCGGA